>NZ_JAVDVK010000001.1:1262709-1578386 GCF_031456835.1 Leifsonia shinshuensis | reverse complement strand
CAACGCGGCCGAGGCGCACCTCTACCTCGCCAAGCAGATGTGGGAGGAGGCGAACCACTGCATGTCGTTCGAGTACGTCCTCGAGACGTTCCCGATCGACCGCGAGCAGGCCTACAACTCCCACGTCGACGTCCCGTCGATGGCGAAGAAGGAGGAGTTCGAGGTCCGCTTCATCAAGCGGATGACCGAGCAGGCCCTCGACATCACCACGACCGAGGGCAAGCAGGACTTCATCCGCAACCTGGTGGCGTACAACGTCATCCTCGAGGGGATCTGGTTCTACTCGGGCTTCATGGTGGCGCTGTCGTTCCGCCAGCGGAACCTGCTGCGCAACTTCGGCTCGCTGATCGACTGGGTGGTGCGCGACGAGTCGCTGCACCTCAAGTTCGGCATCAACCTCATCCTCACGGTGCTGGAGGAGAACCCCGACCTGCAGACGCCGGAGTTCGCCAACGAGATCCGCCAGATGATCCTCGACGCCGTCGAGATGGAGGAGCAGTACAACCGCGACCTCCTGCCGGGCGGCATCCTGGGCCTGAACGCGAACTACATCAACCAGTACGTGCGGTACCTGGCCGACCGCCGTCTGGAGGAGCTGGGCTTCGAGGCCGAGTACAAGGTCTCCAACCCGGCGAAGTGGATGGCGACGGCCAACGACACGCTCGAGCTCGTGAACTTCTTCGAGTCCACGAACACCTCGTACGAGTCGAACGCCAAGGCGTCCACCGGACGCTGACATGCCGACGGAGCCCTCTCCGCTGATCACCGCCGCCGCGCTGGACGTCGCTCTCGGGGCCGAATCCCTGTGGAGCGGCGCAGGCCGGCGGCGTTCGGCGTGGCGCGTCCTCGACGTGCGCTGGAAGCTGGGCGGTCCGCCCGGGCGTGAAGAGTACGAGCGCGGACACATCCCCGGTGCCGTCTACGTGGACCTCGACACTGAACTGGCCGGCCACGGCGCTCCCACCGACGGACGCCACCCGCTGCCGGCCGAGGAGGACTTCCAGGCGGCCGCCCGGCGCTGGGGGCTCGACGACTGCGACGCGGTCGTCGTCTACGACGACGCCTCCGGCACCTCGGCCGCCCGCGCCTGGTGGCTGCTCCGCCACGCCGGCGTGCGCGACGTGCGCGTGCTCGACGGCGGGATCGCCGCGTGGCGCGACGCGGGCTACGCCGTGCAGACCGGGATGCTGGTCCCTCCCCGTCCCGGTGGGATTACCCTGCGCTACGGAGAGCTCCCGACGCTGGATGCGGACGAATCCGCCGCCCTCGTCGCCCGCGCCGACGGCATCCTGCTCGACGCCCGCGCCGCCGAGCGGTTCCGCGGCGAGGTCGAGCCGGTCGACCCTCGGCCCGGCCACATCCCGGGAGCGGTCAGCGCCCCGACGACGGACAACGTCGACTCGAGTGGCCGGATGCTGCCCGCAGAGGCCCTGCGCGAGCGATTCTCCGCGCTCGGCGTCGACGAGCGCACCGCGGTCGGCGTGTACTGCGGATCCGGCGTGACCGCTGCCCACGAGGCGCTCGCCCTCGTCGTCGCGGGGCTCTCGATGCCCGCCCTGTACGCCGGGTCGTACTCCGCCTGGTCGAACGACCCGGACCGCCCGGTGGTTACGGGAGCGTAATCTCGGCGCGGGACGCGCCCGGCCGGGGGCGTCCCGCGCGGGTTTCGCAGCGGCTCCGTGCAGGAATCCACGGATTCCGCTGCGAGAATCGGCGAAACGTGCCGGAAACGTCCGTGAAAAACGCTGTTCCCTGCGCGAATTAGTGTTGAAGTGCGGCAACGCCGCTGGGGTATCCTCCCCTTACCCGTGCAATACGCATCGACACATTCCTGTACCAGGAAGAAGGACAACGACAACATGCGCATCCGTTCCGCGGCACCCATCGCCGCAGTCGCCGCCGTTGCAGCGCTCGCGCTCACCGGCTGCGTCGACAACAGCACCCCGTCCGGCAGCTCAACGTCGAGCTCGGTCTCGGACGTGAAGAAGGACGACACCCTCGCCGGGCAGCTGCCCCAGAAGATCAAGGACGCCGGCAAGCTCGTCGTCGGCATGGACAACACGTACCCGCCGAACGAGTTCAAGGACGACAACGCCCAGCCGGTCGGCTGGGAGGTCGACCTCGCCAAGGCGATCGGCGACAAGCTCGGTGTGAAGACGGAGTTCGCGATCGCGAAGTTCGACAACATCATCCCGAGCATCAGCGGCGGCAAGGACGATTACGGCATGTCGTCGTTCACCGACACCACCGAGCGCGAGCAGCAGGTCGACTTCGTCAACTACTACTCGGCCGGAATCCTCTGGGCCTCCCAGAAGGGCAAGGACATCGACCCGGACAACGCGTGCGGCCTGAAGGTCGCCGTGCAGTCGACCACGTACGAGGACACCGACGAGGTCCCCGCCAAGTCGAAGAAGTGCACGGATGAGGGCAAGCCCGCCATCCAGGCGCTCCGCTACGACACGCAGGACGACGCGACCAACGCGGTCATCCTCGGCAAGGCCGACGCCCTCAGCGCCGACTCGCCCGTCACGCTGTACGCGATCTCGAAGTCGGACGGCAAGCTGCAGGAGGCCGGGAAGACCTTCGACGAGGCGCCGTACGGCCTCCCGGTCAAGAAGGACTCGGAGCTCACCCCCGTGCTCCAGAAGGCCGTTCAGGCTCTGATCGACGACGGCACGTACAAGAAGATCCTCGACAAGTGGGGCGTCGCCGACGGCGCCGTCCAGTCCGCCGAGGTCAACGCCGCCTCGAAGGGCTGACCTTCATGTCCCAAAGCAACGCCGCCCGCCCGGCGACGGGATCCGTCCCGTCGCCGGGGGGCACCCGCTCCGAGCCGATCAAGGCGATCAAGCTCAAGCACCCGTGGCGGATCGTCTTCGCCGCCGTCCTCATCCTGCTGCTCGTCTGGTTCATCATCGACGCTTCACAGCGCGACGCCTACGGCTGGCAGTACGTGGGCAAGTACGTCTTCGACAAGCGCATCAGCGCCGCTGCGCTCGTGACCCTCCAGCTGACGATCTACTCGATGATCATCGGCGTCATCCTGGGCCTGGTGCTCGCCGTGATGCGGCTCTCGCCCAACCCGGTCGTGAAATCGGTGGCCTGGCTCTACCTGTGGATCTTCCGCGGCACCCCGGTCTACGTGCAGCTGGTGTTCTGGGGCCTGTTCTCGCTGATCTACCCGCAGATCTTCCTCGGCGTGCCATGGACGAACATCGGCGTGGATCTGAACCTCGGGTTCATGCAGAACGCGTTCATCATCGCCGTCATCGGCCTCGCGCTGAACGAGGCCGCGTACATGGCGGAGATCGTGCGCGCCGGCCTGCTCTCGGTCGACGAGGGCCAGGAGGAGGCGGCGACCGCGCTCGGCATGTCGTGGTGGCAGACCATGACCCGGATCGTCATCCCGCAGGCCATGCGCGTCATCATCCCGCCGACCGGCAACGAGGTCATCTCGATGCTGAAGACGACGTCGCTGGTGGCGGCCATCCCGCTCACCACCGACCTGTACGGCGTCGCCCGTGACATCTCGGCGGTCACGTACACGCCCATCCCGCTGCTCATCGTGGCGTCGCTGTGGTACCTGCTCTTCACGTCGCTGCTGATGATCGGGCAGTACTTCCTCGAGAAGCGGTTCTCGCGCGGCGTCAACGCGCGGCGCCCGGACCGCAACGACCCGGCACTCGCGACGGGCGCGCTGCCCGCCGCGGGCGCACCCGACGGAAACGACCTCGGAGGCAAGGGATGACCGACACGAAGACCCCCATGGTCCTGGCGGAGGGCGTCTCGAAGAGCTTCGGCTCGAACGAGGTGCTCAAGAGCATCGACCTCAAGGTGAACCCCGGCGAGGTGCTCTGCATCATCGGCCCCTCAGGTTCCGGCAAGTCCACCTTCCTGCGCTGCATCAACCACCTGGAGCGCGTGGATGCGGGCCGGCTGTCCGTCGACGGCGAGGTCGTCGGCTACCGCCAGCACGGCGACAAGCTGTACGAGCTGAAGCCGAAGGAGGCCGCACGCCAGCGCCGCGAGATCGGCATGGTGTTCCAGCGATTCAACCTGTTCCCGCACATGACGGCGCTGGAGAACATCATCGAGGCGCCCATCCGCGTGAAGGGGCTGTCGAAGGCGAAGGCCGTCGAGCGCGCGACCGAGCTGCTCGCCCGCGTTGGACTCTCGGACAAGGGCGACCACTACCCGTCGCAGCTGTCGGGCGGCCAGCAGCAGCGCGTCGCGATCGCCCGGGCGCTCGCGATGGACCCGAAGCTGATGCTGTTCGACGAGCCCACATCGGCGCTCGACCCGGAGCTCGTCGGCGAAGTGCTGGACGTGATGAAGGGCCTCGCTGCCAGCGGCATGACGATGGTCGTCGTCACCCACGAGATGGGCTTCGCCCGCGAGGTCGCGGACGAGCTGGTCTTCATGGACGGCGGCGTGGTCGTGGAGTCGGGCGACCCGCGCGAGGTGCTCAGCAACCCGCAGCACCAGCGGACGCAGGCGTTCCTCTCGAAGGTGCTCTAGCCGAATCGGACCGGAGCGGGCGTCGGCCGTCTGACAGAATCGTCGGATGGACAACGACGCCCGCTCCGCACGTCCGGTGGTGTTCGTGACGGGAGCCAGCCGTCCCGAGTCGATCGGTGCCGCTATCGCCCGCAACCAGGCAACCCTCGGCTGGGATGTCGCCTTCGCGTTCTGGGACGACTACGACGCCGGGATGCCGTGGGGAGCCCGCGAGCGCGCGCACGAGGTGCTGGCGGATGAGCTGCGCGCTCTGGGAGCGCGGGCGCTGCCCGTCGCGGTCGACCTGTCGCATCCGGAGTCTCCGGCACGCGCCGTGGAGCGGGTCCGCGCCGGCCTCGGGCCGATCCAGGCCCTGATCGCCAGCCACGCGCACTCGGTCGACAGCGGCCTGCTCGACACCAGCGTCGAGGCGTTCGACCAGCACTTCGCCGTGAACACGCGCGGAACCTGGCTGCTCATCAAGGCGTTCGCCGAGCAGTTCGCCGCGCACATCCCGGCCGACGCCGGACTCGGCCGCATCGTCGCGCTGACCAGCGACCACACCGCCCACAATCTGCCGTACGGCGCCAGCAAGGGCGCGCTCGACCGGATCGTGCAGGCCGCGGCCGTGGAGCTCGCGCACCTCGGCATCACGGCGAACCTCATCAACCCCGGCCCGATCGACACCGGCTGGATGACGCCCGAGCTCGCCGAGCAGCTCACATCGGAGACCGCTCTCGGCCGTCTCGGCACGCCCGCCGACACCGCCGACCTGGTCGCGTTCCTGCTCTCGCCTGCCGGCGGCTGGATCACCGGCCAGCTCCTCCACTCCAACGGCGGCTTCCACCTCCCCGTCTAGCAATCTGTTCCTCAGTTAATCCGCGTGAGAGCGCTCAAATCGCGGATTAAGTGAGGAACAGATTCAGGGGGAGGTGAGGACCTTGCGGATGCGGGGGAGGGAGACGGTTTCGGCGGTGCCGAGGGACTGGGCGAAGAGGGACACGCGGAACTCCTCGAGCATCCAGCGGGCGTGCACGATCGGGGGCGGCGAACCGGGCGCGAGGGGGATGCGGCCGCCGGCGTCCGTGTAGAGGGCGACCGCGGTCTCCACCTGCGTCTGCCAGGCGCGGTCGCGCCCGGGGTTGGTCGGCAGGGCCTGCATCCGCTGGGAGATCCCGGCGAGGTAGCGCGGCAGGTGCCGCAGCTGCTCCAGGCCGGTCGCCGAGACGAAACCCGGCCCTTTCGGATCGGCCCAGACGAGCCCGGCGAGCTGGCCCTTCGCGTCGTTGAGCGCCGGCAGGTAGGTGAGCGCCGTCACGCTCGAGATCGCCTTCTCGGCGGCCCGGGCGGCGGTGAGGATGCGCGTGACGAGCGCGACCGTCTCGAACATCGCATCCATCACGATGCCGGACACGCGGTCGCGCACCGCCTCGAACTCGGCGCGCATGAACACCTGGCCGTCGGGCTTCATCCGGTACAGCACCGAGTCCACCACGGCCAGGAGGCAGTCGTCGAAGAGCGCCTTGGTGTTCGGGTACGGGCTGGCCGCGAGGGTCAGCTTCTCGTTGGAGGTGAGGTGCTGCTGCACGTAGGCGACCGGTGAGGGGACGCTGGCGAGCAGCAGCCGCCGGACGCCTCCCGGCATGGCGCGCGCCTGCTCGGCCGGGGTGCCCATCAGTCGGATCGACACCGACGCGCCGTCGTCGACGAGCGCCGGGTAGGCGCGGATGACGTTCTTCGTGCCGCCCGGGCCGGTGTGGGTGGAGTCGACGAAGCGCGGGAGCTCATCGAAGTCCCAGGTGGTGAGGCCGGAGCGCTCGATGGCGTTGGGCGTCCGGGCCTCGGCGACGGCGGCGACCGAGTCGCGAGCGCGGGTGCGCAGGCGGTCCTGCAGCGCGGTCAGGTCCTTGCCGCTCGCGAGCGGGCGGCCGCGTTCCCCGATCACCTGGAACGTGGGGCGCAGGTGCGGCGGCAGCCGGTCGAGGTCGAAGTCCGTGCCGCTGACGCGCGACCCGGTCAGGCGGGAGATCGTCGCCGCGAGCGTGTCCACGAGGGATGCCGCGGGCCGCTCGCCCTCGTGCGCGCGCATCCCCGCGGTGCCGCTGAGCTCGCCGAGCAGGCGCTGGGCCCAGTCGGCGGCCGGCACCACCTGGCGCCGGATCGCCTTCGGCAGCGACTTGATGAGCGCGGTGACCAGCTCGTGCCGCAGGCCCGGCACCTGCCAGTCGAAGCCGTCCGGCAGCAGGCCGGCGAGCAGCGGCAGCGGCACCTGGACGGTCACGCCGTCGTCCTCGGCGCCCGGCTCGAACCGGTACCGCAGGGTGAGCCGCTGGTCGCCCTGCCGCCATACCGGCGGGAACGCCTCCTCGTCGACCTCGGCGGCCTCGTCGTCGAGCAGCGCCTCCGGGGTCATCGTCAGCAGGTCCGGCGTCTCCTGCCGCGCCTTCTTCCACCAGCCCTCGAAGGAGCGGGTGGAGACGACATCCGCCGGGATGCGCGCGTCGTAGAACTCGAACACCGCTTCGTCGTCGTTCAGGATGTCGCGCCGCCGGGTGCGCTCCTCCAGCTCGCGCAGCTCGGCGCGCAGCTTGCGGTTGGCGCGGTCGAACGCCTGGTGCGAGTCCCACTCGCCGTCGACGAGGGCGTGCCGGATGAACAGCTCGCGGGAGAGCGGTGCATCGATCCGCGCGTACTGCACCCGACGGCGCGGGATGATCGGCACGCCGAACAGGGTCACACGCTCGTAGGCGACGACCGCGCCCTGGTTCTTCTCCCAGTGCGGCTCGCTGTACTGCCGCTTGCACAGGTCGCCGGCGATCGGCTCGGCCCAGGCGGGGTCGATGGATGCGTTCATCCGCGCGAACAGCCGGGACGTCTCCACGAGTTCGGCGCTCATCAGGGCGTTCGGCTGCTTCTTGGCGAGCGTCGAGCCGGGGAAGATCACGAACCGCGTCTGGCGGGCGCCGAGGTACTCCGCCTGGCGGGGACCGCGAGCGCCGCCTTTCGCGCCGGAACCCGACTCCCGCACATCCTTCAGCCCGATGTGCGACAGCAGCCCGGCGAGCAGGGAGCGGTGGATGCCGTCCGGGTTCACCGACGGCTCGCCGATCGTCAGCCCGAGCGGCTTGGCGAGCTGGCGCAGCTGACGGTAGACGTCCTGCCACTCGCGCACCCGCAGGAAGTTGAGGTACTCGGCCTTGCACAGGCGCCGGAAGGCGCTCGACGAGAGCTCGCGCTGCTGCTCCTCCAGGTAGTTCCAGAGGTTGAGCAGGGTGAGGAAGTCGCTGGTCGGGTCGGCGAAGCGGGCGTGCTTCTCGTCGGCGCTGCCGCGCTTCTCGACGGGACGCTCGCGCGGGTCCTGGATGGTGAGTCCCGCCACGATCGCCATCACCTCGCGCGAGGTGCCGTGGCGCTTCGACTCGACCACCATGCGGGCGAACCGCGGGTCGATCGGGAGCTGTGCGAGCTGGCGGCCGACGGCGGTGAGCTTCGTGCCCTCCTTGGCGGGGGCGATGGCGCCGAGCTCGGTGAGCAGGTCGAGGCCGTCCTTGATGCCGCGCGAGTCGGGCGGCGTGAGGAACGGGAAGGCCGCGATGTCGCCGAGGCCGAGCGAGATCATCTGCAGGATGACGGCGGCGAGGTTGGTGCGGAGGATCTCCGGCTCGGTGAACTCCGGGCGCTTCTCGAAGTCCTCCTCCGAGTAGAGGCGGATGGCGATGCCGTCGCTCGTGCGCCCGGACCGGCCGGAGCGCTGGTTGGCGCTCGCCTGCGAGATCGCCTCGATCGGCAGGCGCTGCACCTTCGCGCGCGTGCTGTACCGGCTGATGCGCGCCGTTCCCGCATCCACCACGTACTTGATGCCGGGCACGGTGAGGCTCGTCTCGGCGACGTTCGTCGCGAGCACCACGCGGCGGCGCACGCCGGGCTGCGAGGACGGCTGGAAGACGCGGTGCTGCTCGGCGGCGGAGAGCCGGCCGTAGAGCGGGAGCACCTCGGTGCCGGGGAGGTTGCGGCCGCGGATCGCGTCGGCCGCATCGCGGATCTCGTTCTCGCCGGAGAGGAAGACCAGCACGTCCCCGCGGTCTTCGCGGGCCAGCTCGTCGAGCGCGTCGTTGATGCCCTGCAGGTAGTCGCGGTCGGCGGCGGGGATGGGGTCCGGATCGTCGTCGTCCTCCTCCATCGCCTCGGCGACGAGTGGACGGTAGCGGATCTCGACCGGGTAGGTGCGGCCGGAGACCTCGACGATCGGGGCGGGCGTGCCGTCGGCGGACGCGAAGTGCGCGGCGAAGCTCTCCGGGTCGATGGTCGCCGACGTGATGATCAGTTTGAGATCGGGCCGTTGGGGGAGCAGCTGCTTGAGGTAGCCGAGCAGGAAGTCGATGTTGAGGCTGCGCTCGTGCGCCTCGTCGATGATGATCGTGTCGTAGGCGCGGAGCAGCCGGTCGCGGCGCAGCTCGTTGAGCAGGATGCCGTCGGTCATCAGCTTGATGCGGGTCGCCTTCGACACCCGGTCGGTGAACCGCACCTGGTAGCCGACCAGCTCGCCGACGGACTGGCCGAGCTCCTCGGCGATGCGCTCGGCGATCGTGCGCGCGGCGATCCGGCGCGGCTGGGTGTGCCCGATGCTGGTGCGGCCCAGCTCCAGGGCGATCTTCGGGAGCTGCGTGGTCTTGCCGGAGCCGGTCGCGCCCGCGACGATCACGACCTGGTTGTCACGGATGGCGCGCGCGATGTCCTCCCGCTTGCGGCTGACGGGCAGCTCGGGCGGGAAGACGATGCGGGGGAGGGTCGCGGTCGAAGACATGAGCCCTCCAGTCTAGCCGCGTGACGCGCCCCGGGCGGGGGCGTTGCCCCGCGGCCCCGGGTGACGTAGGTTCGCCTCAACCCGATCGGGTCCTGTGTCGATGAGGACGAGGAGAACCCATGAGTCACGGCTATGCGACCATGTCCGTCGCGAGCATCCTGGCTGAGACGGCGCACCGGCTGCCGGACAACGTCGCGCTGATCTTCGCCGGGCAGGAGATCCGGTACCGCGAGCTGTGGGAGCAGACGCGCGCCTATGCGGGCGCCCTGCGCGATCTCGGCGTCGGGCCGGGCGACAAGGTCGCCCTGATGCTGCCCAACGTGCCCGACTTCCCGCGGTCGTACTACGCGGTGCTGGCCCTCGGCGCGGTCGTCGTGCCGATCCACGCGCTGCTCAAGGCCGAGGAGATCTCCTACGTGCTGCGCGACTCCGGGGCGTCGCTGCTCATCTGCGCGGCCCCGCTGCTCGGTGAGGGCGCGCGCGGTGCCGGGCTCGCGGGCATCCCGACGATCTCGGTGCTCGTGCCCGACGAGACGTACGAGCAGGCGCCGTTCCCGCGGCTGGAGGAGCTCGCCGCGGAGACCGAGCCGATCGACACCTACGTGCCGCGCGAACCGCTCGACACGGCGACGATCCTCTACACGAGCGGAACGACCGGCAAGCCGAAGGGCGCCGAGGGATGCCACTTCTCGCTCATCGAGCAGGTGAACGTGCTGCTCGCCGGCACCCTCGACCTCACGCCGGAGGACCGCATCCTGGGCTGCCTGCCGCTGTTCCACACGTTCGGCCAGACCTGCGTCATGAACATGGGCTTCCGCGCGGGCTCGGCGGTCGTGCTGGTGCCGAAGTTCGACGGGGCCACGGCGCTGCAGCTGCTGAACCAGCACGCGTGCACGATCATGACCGGTGTCCCGACGATGTACATCGCGCTGCTGGAGGCCGCCAAGGCCAACCCGGACCGTCCGCCGCTGCGCTACGGCATGAGCGGCGGCGCGGCCATCCCGGTCGCCGTGATCGAGCGGATGAAGGAGGTCTACGGGATCGACGTGCACGAAGGATACGGCCTCACCGAGACCTCGCCGGTCGCCTCCTTCAACCACCGCGGACGCCCGACGCGCGTCGGCACCGTCGGCACGCCGATCTGGGGCGTGGATGTGGAGATCGCCGACGCGGAGGTCGACGACCGGATCGAGCTGCTGCCGCGCGGCGAGCTCGGCGAGATCGTGGTGCGCGGCCACAACCTGATGAAGGGGTACCTGAACCTCCCGGAGGCGAACGCCGAGGCGGTCGTCGACGGCTGGTTCCGCACGGGCGACCTGGGCACCAAGAGCGACGACGACTACATCACGATCGTGGACCGGAAGAAGGACATGATCGTGCGCAACGGCTACAACGTGTACCCGCGCGAGGTCGAGGAGGTGCTGTCCACGCATCCCGCCGTCGCCATGGTGGCCGTCTTCGGTGTCGCCCACGAGACGCACGGCCAGGAGATCATGGCGGCGGTGACGCTGATGCCCGGAGGAGAGGCGGACCCGGACGAGCTGGTCGCCTTCGCCCAGGACAAGGTCGCCGCCTACAAGTACCCGCGGCGCGTCGAGATCCTCGAGGTGCTGCCGCTCGGCCCGAGCGGGAAGGTGCTCAAGCGGGAGCTCGTGGCGCGGTTCGAACAGGAGGGTGCGCACCCGGTCGGCTGACCGCATGCGGGCTGGTACCGTGGCGGATATGGTTGCACACGCAAATACTCCGCTTCTGACCCTGAACAACGGGACGACCATCCCGCAGCTCGGCTTCGGCGTCTTCAAGGTCGACCCGGCCGAGACGACCCGGATCGTCACGGACGCCCTCGAGGTCGGCTACCGCCACATCGACACCGCCGCCATCTACGGCAACGAGGAGGGCGTCGGCCAGGCCATCGCGTCCTCCGGCATCCCGCGCGACGAGCTGTTCGTCACCACCAAGCTGTGGAACGACCGCCAGACGGACGCTGAGAACGCCTTCGAGGAGTCGCTCGGCAAGCTGGGCCTCGACTACGTGGACCTGTACCTCATCCACTGGCCCACCCCGCAGAAGGACACCTTCGTGCAGGCCTGGAAGTCGCTCGAGAAGATCTACGCGTCCGGCCGCGCCAAGGCGATCGGCGTCTCGAACTTCCTCGTGCCGCACCTGCAGAAGCTGCTCGCCGAGACGGACATCGTCCCCGCGGTGAACCAGATCGAGCTGCACCCGGCGCACCAGCAGCCCGAGGTGACGGCGTTCTCGCACGAGAACGGCATCGAGATCGAGGCATGGGGTCCGCTCGGCCAGGGCAAGTACCCGCTCTTCGAGACCCCGGAGGTCGCTTCCGCCGCCGAGGCGCACGGCAAGACCCCGGCACAGGTCGTCATCCGCTGGCACCTGCAGACCGGCAACATCGTGTTCCCGAAGTCGAACTCGCGCAGCCGCATGGCCGAGAACTTCGACGTGTTCGGCTTCGAGCTGACCGCCGACGAGGTCGCCGCCATCAGCTCGCTGGAGCGCGAGGGCCGCGTCAGCGCACACCCGGACGAGGTCAACTGACCGGATCCGGACGGGAGGGCCCGGGGATGCGCGGCGCGGACGCGGTGTCGCATCCTCGGGCTAGGCTCGAAGGGTGAGGATCACGTCGGTCGCGGGGAAGATCAGCTACATCGTCGGCGCTTTCGCGCTCATCCTCGTCCTCAACGTGTTCCTCATCGCACGGCTGGTGAATCCGACCTTCGACGTGCTGATCGTCGCCGTGCTCAACGTCGCGTACGTCATCGTGGGCGTCCGCACCTTCCGGGGCGCCGGCGAGAACAAGACGGATCCGCGTCCGTGGTGGCGAGCGACCGCCCGCCCGGCTGCCGGGTTCTGGATCGGCGCGCTGCTGGTTGTGCTGGCCTTCATCTCCGGCGTCGGCGCGTTCGCGAGCGACCCCGAGGATGCGTTCATCCCGGCGCTCGCCTGCCTGACGTACGCGGTGCTCGCCGCCTTCTACCTCAACTCGTCGGTGCGGCTGCAGGGGATGGACACCGCCAGCTGACCGGGGCTTCCGTTCGCGTGCCGCGGTCGTAGGGTGAGCCCATGGCCAACCGACTCGCCGATGCGATCAGCCCCTACCTGCGTGCGCACGCGGACAATCCGGTGGACTGGTTCCCGTGGGGCGCCGACGCGTTCGCGGAGGCTCGCAGGCGGGACGTCCCCGTCATGGTCTCCATCGGCTACGCGACCTGTCACTGGTGCCACGTCATGGCGCGGGAGAGCTTCAGCGACCCGGCCGCCGCGGAGGAGCTGAACTCCCGGTTCGTGGCGATCAAGGTCGACCGGGAGGAGCATCCCGACGTCGACGCCGCCTACCTGTCCGCGGCCAGCGCGTTCACCGGCAACCTCGGCTGGCCCCTGACGGTGTTCGCGACGCCCGACGGCAAGGCGTTCTTCGCCGGAACCTACTTCCCGCCGCAGCCGGTCGCCGGGCGCGCGTCGTTCCGGCAGGTGCTGGACGCCGTCTGGGACGCCTGGACGGAGCGCCGCGCCCAGGTCGAGTCCGACGCGGGCACGGTCGTGACGGCGCTCGCCGCGGCGGCGGACGCCGCGACCGCCGTCGCGGACCTCCCCGACGACCGGCAGCTGGATGCGGCGGTCGCCCAGCTGGCGGAGGCGGAGGACCCGGAGTTCGGCGGCTTCGGCACGGCACCGAAGTTCCCCGTCGCGCCGGTGCTCGACTTCCTGCTGACACAGCCGT
Organism: Leifsonia shinshuensis; assembly: GCF_031456835.1. Classification (NCBI taxonomy): domain Bacteria; kingdom Bacillati; phylum Actinomycetota; class Actinomycetes; order Micrococcales; family Microbacteriaceae; genus Leifsonia; species Leifsonia shinshuensis. The sequence goes on along the minus strand of NZ_JAVDVK010000001.1, from coordinate 1,565,346 downwards.
CCGGCCACGAGCTGGCGGCGCGCACCCTCGCTCGGATGGCGGCCTCGCCCCTGCGCGACCCGGTCGACGGCGGGTTCTTCCGCTACGCCACCCGGCGCGACTGGAGCGAGCCGCACTACGAGCGGATGCTCTACGACAACGCCCTGCTGCTCGACGCCTACGCGCGGGTATGGCGGCAGACCGGTGAGGAGTGGGCGGAGCGGACCGCCGACGGGGTGGCGGCCTTCCTGCTCGGCGTGCTGCGGCGTCCCTCCGGCGGCTTCGCCTCGGCGCAGGACTCCGAGAGCACGATCGACGGAGCCCGCGTCGAGGGCGCGTACTACACGGTGCCGCCGGAGGAACGGGCCCGGCTCGACCCGCCGCCGATCGACGCCAAGGTGCTGACCGGCTGGAACGGGTTCGCGATCGGTGCGCTCGCGCGGGCGGGGCGCATCCTGAACCGTCCGGCCTGGGTGGTGGCCGCGCGGGAGGCCGCGGACGCCGTGCTCGGCCGGCACCGCCGCGAGGACGGGACGCTGCTGCGCGCCTCCCTCGACGACCGGCGGAGCGAGGCGGGAGCGACCCTCGAGGACTACGGCGGACTCGCCGCGGGCCTGCTGGAGCTCGCGCTCGCGGCCGGGGACGCCTCGGCTGCCGTCGCCGCCCGCGACCTCGTCGACCTGTGCCTGGATGCTGCGGAGGGCGCGCCCGGTTCGGGCGACTGCCCGTTCGGCACGCCGGGGGGCGGCGACCCCGTGCTGCAGGCGACAGGGCTCGCGGTCAACGTCGACCCGTCCGAGGGGGCGTACCCGTCCGGGCTCGCCTCTCTGGCGCAGGCGTCGCACACGCTGTACCTCACGACCGGGGAGCGCCGGTACGAGCGGGCCGCCCGCGAGGGGATGCGGATGGTCGCCGCGCAGGCGGTGCGGGTGCCGAGCGCGTTCGGGACGTCGCTGGCCCTCATGTCGCGGCTGGCGGGGGAGGTGGAGCAGTTGGTCGTCGTGGTGCCGGATGCGGCGGGCGCCTCGGCGGCGGGGGCGCCGGGGGCTGGGGCGCCGGGCGTGGGCTCGGGCGATCTGCTCGCCGCGAGCCGGCGGCATCCCGCCCCGCTCGTCGCCGTGGCCACCGAGGCGCAGTCGGAGGAGCTCGCCGCCGACGGCTTCGAGCTGTTCGCGGCGCGCACCACGCGCGACGGACTGCCGACCGCCTACCTGTGCCGCGACTACGTCTGCCGGCTGCCGGTGACGGATGCGGCCGGGCTCAGCGCCGCACGCGATAGGTGAGGTGCGCGACCTCCGGCGTGACCCGCGACCGCACCAGCTCGAGGTCGAGTGCCGGGACCCGGTCGAACACCCGCTCGCCCGCGCCCAGGGTCACCGGGGTGACGTGCAGCCGCAGCTCGTCCACGATCCCGGCCCACAGCGCCTGGTTGAGCGTCTCGGCGCCGCCCGCGATCGCGACGTCGGCGTCGCCCGCCAGCTCGCGCGCCCGGTCCACCGCGGCGTGGATGCCGTCGGTCACGAACGTGAACGTGGTGCCGGTCAGCTCCAGCGGCTCGCGCTCGTAGTGCGTGAGGACGAAGACCGGCGCGTGATACGGCGGCTCGTCGCCCCACCAGCCGATCCAGTCGCCCAGCGGCTCATCCGGAGCGGGCCACTCGTGCCGGATCGGGCCGAACATGTTCCGGCCCATGACGTACGCGCCCGCTGCGGTGATGGCGTCGATCTCGGCCGCATGGGCGTCGCCGTACTCGAACATCCACGCGTGCAGCCGATTCTCGGCCCCCTCGCCCAGCGGCTGCTCCAGCGACTGGTTCGGGCCGGCCGCGAAGCCGTCGAGCGAGATGGCGATGTCAGCGGTGACGATACCCATGCGGGCAGCGTAGTCAGGCGCGCTCGACCTTGTCGAGCATCCCCCAGACGGCTTCGCTCAGCTCGGGATGCTCCAGGGCGATGCGACGGAGGACCGAGTACTCGAAGCGGGTGAACATCTCGCGGCCGGCCGCGGGATGATGCGCCCGGGACTGCTCCTCGGCGAGGTCGAACGCCTCGATGGCGCCCGCCCGGAGGGAGATGACGACCTGCTCGTCCACGCTGGGGAGCTCGGGGATGAACTGCCACGGGTCCTCGCCCGCACGGCAGCGGTGCTCGATGATCGCGGACAGCTCGTCGCGCGCCTGCTGGCGCAGCAGCTCGATGCTTCGGGGCACCTGCTCGCTCATCTCGCACCTCCCTTCCCCGGGGTCGTGGACGCTTCAGCGGCCGCCGCGCGGTCGCCGTCGGCCGCGCAGTGGCATCAGCCTAGGCGCTGCCGCCGACGCTCGCGAATCGGAGTGACACGGTGTGTCTACCGGGCACTCCGTCGGTCACTCCGTGCGTCACTCGGTCTGTCACTCCGTCCGTGCGAGGAGGTACGCGTTGAGCTCGGCGGTGAGCGCCGCATCCACCGGGTACTCGCGCCCGTCGAGGTGTGTGACGGGCGCTGCCTGCCGGACGCTGGAGACCAGCCAGATCGCGTCGGCCGAGACGACCTCGTCGAGGGTGAGCGGCGCGAACTCGGTGCGGAGGCCGCGGCTCTCGAAGAAGTCGAAGACGGCCGCCTGGGTCGTTCCGGCGAGGATGCCCTGGTCGGTGTTCGGGGTGCGGACGACGCCGTCGGTGAGCGTCACGACGTTCGAGGTGGGTCCCTCGAGCGCGTAGCCGTCGCTGCTCACGAACAGCACGTCGTCGGCGCCGCGGCGCGCGGCCTCGCGCTGGGCGGCGCGGTTCACCGCATACGACAGGGTCTTCGCCCCGGCGAGCAGCCACGGGGAGGTCTCGGCGACGTCGTGCCGGAGGCCGCGGTCGAGCACGACGACCTTGATGCCGAGCCGGGCCTGTCGGAAGTCCTCGCCGAGGTCGACGAACAGCCAGCCGCTCGGGGCGCCCGCGCCCTCCACGCCGCGCGTGTAGATGAGCTTCGCGAACAGCTCGTCCTCGGCGGGTCCGGCGCCGTTCCGGGTCAGGTAGTCGGCCACTCCGGCGCGGACGGCCTCCCGCCACACGTCCAGCGCGGGCTTCGGCAGGTCGAGCAGCTCGGCGGAGTGCGCGAGGCGCGCCAGGTGCGGCTCCAGCGCCTGCGGGTGCCCATTGATGACCGCAATGGTCTCGAACACGCCGTCGCCCCGGGTCACCGCGAGGTCGGTGATGCGCACCTGCGGCGCGTCGAAGTCGGCGACGACGAATCCCGGATCACCCGCCTCGGGCGTCCCGGTCGGCGAGGTGATGGTCAGCAGTGTGGCGCGCGTCATGCCCCCATTCTGCCCGCGCGCTGCCGCCGCGTCGCGTCCTGCGTGCGTCCCGGGTCCGTCCCGCGTCCGTGCCGGGTCCGTCCCGCGCTCTGGGCGCTCCGTCTGTCCCGCGGTCCGTCCCTCCGTCGAGTACACGAAAAGTGCACGTTTCGGCGGCGTGTCGCGTGCACTTTTCGTGTACTCGACGGAGGGGCGGCGGGGGCGCGGCGGGGCGCGGCGCTCAGGAGGTGGTGCGGATACGGAAGGCGTCGTCGTCCTGGGGCGGGACGTCGGTTACGGTGACGGAGTCGACGGAGGCGCCGGGCGGCCCGGTGCGCAGCCAGTCCAGCATCCGGTCGACCTGGTCCTGGTCGCCCTGCACCTCCGCCTCCACGGTGCCGTCGAGGCGGTTGCGCGCCCAGCCGGTCACCCCGATGCGCTGCGCGGCCTCCCGCGCGCTCCAGCGGAACCCGACGCCCTGGACGCCCCCGGTCACGATCGCTCGCCTGCGGATCATGGCCCCATTGTGCCCCCGGACCCGTTGCGGCGGTCGGGGCCGCGCCGCGCCGCGCCGCGCCGGGTGCGACTGCCACCGTTTGGAACGTGCGCGGCGGCGCGACGGGGCGCAGTCGTTCCCGGAGGGCGCAGTCGCGGCCAAGCGCCGCCGCGGCGCCGCGCATGGGTTTCAATGGAGGGATGACCGACTCCGCTCTTCCGGCCGCCGACCGCATCCCGGACCTCCGCTCCGACCTGCTCGCTGCGGGCCTCTCCGTCGACGCGTTGACGCGGCTGTGGGGCGAGGAGGCGGCCGAGGCGCTGCACCGGGGGCAGCGCGTCCCGGCCGAGCGGGCGCTGGCCCGCCGCGAGCCGTCCGCCCTCGCGACGCTGGCCCGCCTGTTCGTGCTCGGCCTGCCGGTCGCCGCCGACGCGGCCGCCGCCGCACTGCCGGCGTTCGGCGTCGACGGAGCGGTCGCGCTGGGGCTCGTCACCTCGGACGATGCGTCCGGCACGATCTCCGCAGCCGTCGACCTGCGCCCGTACGGCTTCGTGGATGCGGCCGGTCCCGCCGAGTGGTGGATCGTCTCCGACCTGGGCGAGCTGGCCCTCGGCCACGCCCTGCCCGAGGACCACGTGCTCGGCGTCGGCGGCGCCTCCCTGACCCTGAGCGGCCTCATGCTGCAGGCGCCGGTTGAGAGCGCACTCGACCTCGGCACGGGATGCGGCATCCAGGCGATGCACGCCGCCCGCCACGCCCGCCGGGTGGTCGCCACCGACATCTCGCCGCGGGCGCTCCGGATCGCCGCGCTCAACCTGGCGCTGAACGAGATCGGCGGGGTGGAGCTGCGCCTCGGCAGCATGTTCGAGCCGGTCGCGGGGGAGCGGTTCGACCACATCGTGTCCAACCCGCCGTTCGTCATCACGCCGCGAAGCGACGGCGTTCCCGCCTACGAGTACCGCGACGGCGGGATGGTCGGCGACGGGCTTGTGGCGTCGTTCGTGAGTGGATGCGCGGAGCACCTGACCCGCGGCGGAGTCGCGCAGCTGCTGGGCAACTGGGAGTACCGCGGAACGGGGGACGGGCTGCTGCGCGTCCGCGACTGGGTGGACGCGTCGCCGGAGCCGCTCGACGCGTGGGTGATCGAGCGCGACGTGGAGGATGCGGTGCGCTACGCCGAGACGTGGATCCGCGACGGCGGCACGCGTCCGGGATCGCCGGAGTTCGAGCGGCTGCTCGCCGCGTGGCTGGACGACTTCGACAGCCGGGACGTGCGGTCGGTCGGCTTCGGCTACCTGCTGCTGCGCCGGGTGGAGGGCACGCCGACGCTGCGCCGGTTCGAGCGGCTGCACGGGTCGCTCGGCGCCAACGAGGCCGGTCTCGGCGTGCACCTCGGGGAGGCGCTGGCCGCGCACGACCTGCAGGCGGCGCTCACGGACGACGAACTGCTGCGGCTGCGCCCGGTGGTCTCGGGCGACGTGACGGAGGAGCGTCACCTGTGGCCGGGCGCCGACGCGCCCACCGCGATCCTGCTGCGGCAGGGCGGCGGCTTCGGCCGCGCGGTCGCGGCCGACACGGGCCTGGCGGCCCTGGTCGGTGCGTCCGACGGTGAGCTGAGCGTCGGCGCGATCGTCGCCGCGCTGGCGCAGCTGCTCGAGGTGGACGAGGACGCCCTGCGCGCCGACCTCCTCCCCGCCGTGCGCGGCATGCTGGTCGACGGCTTCCTGCGCGCCTGAGCCGCGCATCCAGCCCGCAGCCCCCCGGCCGCGCTGCGCGCATCCGCCCCCACCACGTCCGCCCAGGCAACGAGGCGTCGCAACGCGCCGTTATCCCGGGCACATAACGGCGTGTTGCGACCCCTTCATGGCGCGCGCGGTCGCCGTCAGGCGCGCGGGACGGGCACGAGCGTGACGTCGCCGAGCCGGCCGTCGGTGAGCTCGACGGTCAGGTACGTGCCGACCGGCTGCCGGCGCCGGTCGGTCGGCGAGCCGGGGTTGAGCAGCCGCATCCCGCGCGGCGTCACGGTGTCCCAGGGGATGTGCGAGTGCCCGAACACGAGGACGTCCGTGTCCGGGAAGTCCCGGTCGCACCGCGCCTCGCGCCCCGTCGCCGGCCCCGTCTCGTGTACGACGGAGAAGCGGAGGCCGCCCAGCGACACATGCGCGACCTCCGGCAGCCGCCGCCGGAGCTCCGGTCCGTCGTTGTTGCCGTAGACGCCGACCAGCCGCTTCGACCGCTGCTCCAGCAGGTCGAGCGTGGCCGCATCCACCCAGTCGCCGGCGTGCACGACGACGTCCGCCGCATCCACCGCGGCCAGCACCTGGTCGGGCAGCGAGCGCGCGCGCTTCGGGATGTGCGTGTCGGAGATCAGGAGGAGCCTCACGAACGCACACAGTATGCGAAGCACGGATACGGGGCTAGGTTCGCGTCATGCAGCTACGGAATCTCGGAAACAGCGGAACGATCGTGTCGGAGTTCGCCCTCGGCACCATGACCTTCGGCGCGGAGGCCGACGAGCAGACCTCGCACGCCATCCTGGAGCGCTACCTGGACGGCGGGGGCAACTTCCTCGACACGGCCGACGTCTACACCGCCGGTGCGTCCGAGTCGATCATCGGACGCTGGCTGTCGCGCAACCCCGGCCGCCGCGACGGCGTCGTGATCGCGACCAAGGGCCGATTCCCGATGGGCGGCGGACCCAACGACCTCGGCCTCTCGCGGGCGCACCTGCGCACCGCGCTGGACGCGTCCCTCCGTCGTCTCGGTGTCGAGCACATCGACCTCTACCAGATGCACGCGTGGGATGCGCTCACGCCGATCGAGGAGACGCTGCGGTTCCTCGACGACGCGATCAGCGCGGGCAAGATCTCGTACTACGGCTTCTCGAACTACCTCGGCTGGCAGCTCACGAAGGCCGTGCACGTGGCCCGCGCCCACGGCTGGGCGCCGCCGGTGACGCTGCAGCCGCAGTACAGTCTGATCGTGCGCGGCATCGAGCACGAGGTGGTGCCGGCGGCGCTGGATGCGGGGATCGGCCTGCTGCCCTGGTCGCCGCTCGCGGGCGGCTGGCTGAGCGGCAAGTACCGCCGGGATGAGCCGCCGACGGGCGCGACCCGCCTGGGCGAGAACCCGACCCGGGGCATGGAGGCGTGGGAGGCGCGCAACGCCGACCCGCGCACGTGGGAGATCATCGACGCCGTCAACGCGGTCGCGGAGGAGACCGGCGCCTCGGCGTCGCAGGTGTCGCTGGCGTGGCTGAGCGGGCGTCCCGCCGTGACGTCCGTCATCCTGGGCGCCCGCACGGTCGAGCAGCTCGAGGACAACCTGGGAGCCGCCGACGTCCACCTGTCGGACGAGCAACGCGCCCGCCTCGACGACGCCAGCACGCCGCGGACCGACATCTACCCGTACGGGGAGCAGGCGGTGCAGCAGCGGCACCGCAAGCGGGAGGGCGGCCGGTAACCCGCCCGTTTCTCACACCTCCGCGCGCCGCTCCGCGAGCGCATCCACCTCGGCGATGAGCTCGCGGGCGGCCGCGATCACCGCCTCCTCGGACGTGCGCAGCCCGACGACGACGTCCGTCGTGCCGGTCCCTTCCGAGAGCATCCGCAGCACCGCGATGCGCAGGTCGACCGTGCCGCCCGGGATGCGGTGACCGCTCATCGAGACGGCGTTCGACGCGAAGGCGATGGCGGTCCACTCGTCGGCGTCGGCGGTGGTGTCCTCGGCGAGGCCGGCCAGCCAGGCGGCGAGGTCGCGCGCCTCCGCGGTGGTCAGGCAGGCTTCGGAGAGCGTCCAGCGGCGGGCGTCGTCGTGCACGACGGCGTCGACCACGATGCGGCGGCCATCGTCGTGCTCGCCACCGCCATCCTCCCGGGCCGCCGGGCGCAGCTCCACCGAGCGCGTGCCCCCCTCGTCCTGAAGCTTCACGATGCCGGCGGCACCACCGTCAGCACGCGCTCGATGTACTCGAAGAAGGCGTTCATGTAGCCGCGCAGGAACTCCTCGGTGCCCGGGTCGGTGACGGTGCCGTCCTCCTCGATGAGGCCGGGGCGCATCCAGATGTAGGCCTCCGGCGCGTTCATCTGCGGCGCCTGGAGGAAGCTCAGGATGCTGCGCAGGTGCTGCTGCCCGACCGCGGTGCCGATCTGTCCGGGCGAGGCTCCGATCACGGCGGTCGCCTTGCGGGCGATGACGTTCTCGCCGTACGGGCGGCTGGCCCAGTCGATCGCGTTCTTCAGGGCGCCCGGGATGGAGCGGTTGTACTCCGGCGTGATGAAGAGCAGCGCATCCTGCCGGGCGATCAGGGCCTTGAAGTCGCGCGCCTCGGGCGGGAAGTCCCCGTCGAGGTCGCGGTTGTATAGCGGCAGCCCGCCGATCGGGATCTCGGTGAAGGTGAGCTCGGAGGGCGCGAGCCGGAGGAGGGCGCGGGAGAGCGTCCGGTTGACCGACTGCGTGGACAGGCTGCCCACGAAGTAGCCGACCGCGTACGGGGGCTGGAGTTCGTTGATCGTCGCCATGGGCACCATGCTGCCCCCGCGCTCGCGGCCCGTGAAGCCCCTTAAGCGTCCTCGCGTCTTAGGTGCCCGGCGGGCGGCCGGAATAGGGCATCCTCCCGATGTCCGGGGGATGCCTTAGCGAGCAGTCTGAAGTCATCGCCGGGCAGAGTGCGCGGCGGATGCAGGAGGGGAGCGATCATGCTGCTGGAGGAGTTCGTGGACATGCGGGTGCGGGCCGGCGAGACGGCGCGCACCGAGACCGAACGGGGACGGCGTGCGCGCGCTGCGGAGCAGGCCGGGGGACGGGACGGCGCGCGGGTCCACCACCTGTGGGAGCGTGTGCGCCGGGCTCGTGTCGCGGCCGCGGACGCGTCGGCGGCCGCCCCGCAGAGGGAGCTCGCCCACGCCTCCCGCTGACCCGTCGCAGCCGGCCCGGTCCGGCCCGTCTGCCCCGAGCGAAGCGGGGCGCGGGGCTGGTCCGGATGTCGGTGGCTCGTGGCACGATGAAGCCATGCGAGCAGCGACGTCGAGCCTCACCCTGATCGGGCGCGAACCCGATCTGGAGGCTCTGCGCGCCGAGGCGGCGGCGGCCGCGGCGGGGGAGCCGCGCGCCGTCGTCATCGGCGGGGAGGCGGGCATCGGCAAGTCGCGCCTGCTCGAGGATTTCCTCGCCGGCCAGGAGTCCACCGCCACCGTGCTGCTCGGCCGGTGCGTCGACCTGGGCGCCGACGGAGCGCCGTACGCTCCGTTCGCGGCGGTGCTGCGGAGACTCGTCCAGGTGGCCGGGCTCGACCGCGTCCTCGAGATCGCCGGCTCCAGTGCGGGCGTCCTGCCCGCGCTGCTGCCCGAGCTGGCCGACGAGTCGGCGGTCCCGCCGCGCACCGGGGCCGAGCGGCTCTATGAGCTCGTGACCGAACTGCTGGAGAAACTGTCCGCCGAGCGCCTTGTCATCCTGGCGATCGAAGACCTCCAGTGGGCCGACCGGTCCACGCTCGAACTGCTGCGGTTCATCATCCGCATGGGCGAACGCGGTCGCCTCCTGGTCGTGCTGACCTATCGGAGCGAGGAGGTGCCGCGCGGGCACGTCCTCCGTTCGTGGCTTCCCGAGCTCGAACGCACCCGGCGGGTGACGCGCTGGGAACTGCCCCGTCTGGGCAGGGAGCAGGTCGCTCAGCTGGTCGAACAGCTGCTCGGCCGAACGCCCGACGACGGCTCGCTGGAGCGCGTGACCGAGCTGAGCGAGGGAGTGCCCTTCTTCGTGGAAGAGCTGGTGGGCATCGACGGCCTGCGCTCCGGAGACGACCTGCCTGAGACGCTGCGGGAGCTGGTGCTCGCGCGGTTCGAGCGCCTGAGCGAGCCTGCGCAGCGGCTGCTGCGGGTGCTCGCCGCAGGCGGCGTCTGCGTCACGCACGACCTGCTCGCCGCGGTGTTCGAGGGCACGCCCGAGCAGCTGGATGCCGCCGCACGCGAGGCGGTCACCGCGAACATCCTGGCGGCCGACTCCACCGAGTACTCCTTCCGTCACGCACTGGTGCGGGAGGCCATCCACGCCGACCTGCTTCCGGGCGAACGGACGCGGTTCCACACCCGTTACGCGGAGGCGCTGGAGGCGTCGCCGCAGTGCTCGGCGGTGCAGCTCTCCGCGCACTGGCTGGCCGCCCACGACGTTCGGCGCGCGTTCATCGCCTCGCTGGAGGCGATGGAGGAGGCGAAGCGCTCCTACGCCTACGCGACGGCGGCGGCGATGGGCGACCGCGTGCTCGAGCTGTGGGACAGCGTCCCGGATGCGGAGGAGCTGAGCGGCCGCGACCGCATCGCCGTCATCGCCCGCACGGCGTCGGCGCTGCGCAACGCGGGCAACAACGACCGCGCCCTGGCGCTCGTCGACGTCGCGCTCGCGGAGGCGGACGGGCTCGCGCCCTCGCGGCACGCGCGCCTGCTGCGCGACAAGGCGCAGTACCTGGCAAATCTCAACCGTCCCGGAGGCACGGAACTGCTGGAGCGTGCTCTCGCGCTGGTGCCGCCGCAGGCCGTGCCCTCGGGCGATCCGCTGAGGCCGCACCTGCTCACCGAGCTGGCGGCTCTGCGGATGCTAGCGGGCGACTTCGAGGCCGCGATCGAGACGGCGCGGGCTGCGCTCGCGGAGGCGGAGACCGCCGCGCCGCCGATGCGCTCGGTCGCGCACAACATCCTCGCGTCCTCTCTCGTCGCCTCGGACCGGCTCGACGAGGGGTTCGCGGAGTTCGAGCTCGCCGGATCTCTTGCCGCCGGGGACGCGGGGGCGACGCTGCGCTACGCCGTGAACGCGTCCGACGCGCTGAATTCGGTCGGCCGCTACGCCGACGCGGTGCGGCTGGCCCAGTCCGGCGTCGCCCGCGCACGTGAGCGCGGAGTGGAGCGCACCTCGGGCATCTGGCTCGCGGCGAACACGGCCGAGCCGCTCATCGCCCTCGGCGAGTTCGAGCGGGCAGAGGACCTGCTGCGCGTGGCGCTCGGCTTCGACGACCGCGCCGGGCTGTGCGCGCAACTGCAGCGCGCCCGCCTCTGGGTGTGGCACGGCGAGCCGGGGCGGGCGGACGAGCTGCTGCGCCGGTTCCGCACGCCGCTGCGGGCCCTGGCCGAGCTGGAGCAGCAGACCCGACTCTCCCTCGCGCGCGTGGCGGGGGAGACCGCGATCGCCCTCGGCGACTACGAGCGTGCGTGGGCCGAGACGCACGGGCTCGGGGAGCCGCCGTTCCGGCGTATGCCCGGCTACGACCTCCCGGTGCTCGTCAACGCCGCGCGGGCCCTGGCCGAGCTCGCGACCCAGGACGGAGGGAGCTCGGTCGTCGAGGTCGCCGGAGCCGCGCTCGACGTGGACTCCGAGGCGGATCGGCTGGAGGCCGTGCTGGACGACCTGCGCGGCTGGCCGACCGCGGACGCCTGGGCGCCGCTGGCCGACGCGGAGCTCGCGACCGCCCGGGCCGCCGTCTCCGGCGTGGCCGACCGCGGGGAGCGCTACGCCGATGCCGAGGAGGCGTGGCGGGTCGCGGCGGACGCGGGCGCTCTCGCGGTTGCACCCGTCCACGTTCGCCCGTACGCCCTGCTGCGGGGCGCCCGCGTCGCGCTCGCCGCCGGCGACCGTGAGCGCGCGGCGGGATTGATCGCCGAAGGCCGGGCTCTCGCCGAGGCTTCCGGAATCCGGCTGCTCGTGGAGGCCGCCGACGCGCTCGGCGCGCAGCCCGCGCTGCGGTCGGCGCCCGTCGCGGCCGCACACGGCGCACCACTGACCGAGCGCGAGGAGCAGGTGCTCGCCCTGATCGAGCAGGGACTCAGCAACAAGCAGATCGGCGAACGGCTCTACATCAGCGCCAAGACGGCGAGCGTGCACGTGTCCAGCATCCTGCGCAAGGTCGGCGCGTCCAGCCGGACGGAGGCGGTGTACCTGGCGGCGCGGTCGTCAAGCTGAGCGGACGCGTCGAGCTGTGCCGGCGCTCGGTCGCCCGGGCGGCTCAGCTCTCGACCGCGACGGCGCAGCGGATGCACAGCTCCGCGGTCGGTCGCGCACGAAGGCGGTCGACGCCGATGGAACGGCCGCACCGCAGGCAGGTGCCGTAGGTTCCGCGCCGGATGCGCTCGAGGGCCGCATCCACCGCCACGATGTCGTGCGCGGCATCCGACCGCAGCGCCTGCAGCCGGCTCCACTCCGACGACAGCGTCGGCCCTTCCGGGTCGTGCTCGTCGTCGGCGGTCGACTCCGACCGCGACGCCAGCAGAACCCCGAGCGACTCCGCCATCCGCTGCGCCTCGGCGACATCGCCGTCGCGCCGGTCCCGCAGCAGAGCCTTCAACTCCTGCAGCTCGGCGGCGGTCAGAGCGTCGTCGTCGACCCTCGTCACCTCGAGCTCCTCCGTCCTCGCATCGTTCACGAGCACACCCCTTCCGATCCCCCGATCGTGCCTTCCCGACCGGGTCAGCGTACGCCTCGCCGCCGGAAACCGGGGCAGCGACGCGCGTAGGCTCAGCGGGTGCCCTCCTTCCGCGTGATCGTCGCCGTCGGCCGTCTGCGACCGGGCGTCGACCCGCGTTCGGTGGAGCCGGCAGCGGCCGACGCGGCGCGCGAACTCGCCGTCGTGGAAGCCAGCAGCGTCGACGTCGTCGCCGGCGAGGCGCGCATCACCGTGCGGTTCACCGAGGACGGCGTACCCGGGGCGCTGCGCGTCGCCGAGCACACCGTGGCGCGGCTCGGCGCCGTGGCGGAGACAGGCGGCTGGCGGCTCACGGAGCGCGTCGGCGGACGGTGGTTCCGGCGCGCCTGAGCGCGCGTCCGCGGCGCGGTCTTCACCGCCTCAAGCGGCCGCGGGCAGCGACTCCTCGATCAGGTCGATGATGGCCGGGTCGTCCGGCTCCGTCTGCGGACGGAACCGGTACACGGCGCCGTCGGGCGTGATGACGAACTTCTCGAAGTTCCACTTCACGCGGCCCGCCTTGCCGTCCTCGTCCGGCGTCTTCGTGAGCTCCTGGTAGAGCGGATGCGCGTTGCGCCCGTTCAGCCGCACCTTCTCCATCATCGGGAACGTGACGCCCCACGTGGTGGAGCAGTACTCCTTGATGGCGTCGGTCGAGCTCAACTCCTGCAGGAACTGGTTGCTGGGGAAGCCCACGACCGTGAACCCGCGGTCACCGTACTCCTTCTGCAGCTGCTCGAGCTTCTCGTACTGCGGGGCGAGCCCGCAGCGGGAGGCGACATTGACGACGAGGATCACCTTGCCCGCGAATGCGGACAGGCTGGTCGGCGCGCCATCGATGGTTTGGAAGGGGATGTCCATCACGGTCATGATCGCGAGCGTATTGCGGAAGGCTCCGAACCGGCTCGGAGTCCGGCGCGGCGGCAGGGGGCGTCGCTCCCTCAGCACTCGATGACGTTGACCGCGAGGCCGCCTTCGCTCGTCTCCTTGTACTTGGTGGACATGTCGATGCCGGTCTGACGCATCGTCTCGATCACCGTGTCCAGCGACACCAGGTGCCGGCCGTCGCCGTGCAACGCCAGCCGGGCGGCGGAGACAGCGGTGGACGAGGCGATCGCGTTCCGCTCGATGCACGGGATCTGCACCAGGCCGCCGACCGGGTCGCACGTCAGTCCGAGGTGGTGCTCCATCGCGATCTCGGCGGCGTTCTCCACTTGTCGCGGCGTCCCGCCGAGCACCGCGCAGAGGGCGCCCGCAGCCATCGCGCAGGCCGAGCCGACCTCCGCTTGGCAGCCTCCCTCGGCGCCCGAGATGGACGCGTTCGCCTTGAAGAGCGAGCCGATGGCTGTCGCGGTGAGCAGGTACTGGCGGATGCCCTCGGCCGACGCCCCGGGGACGAAGCGCAGGTAGTAGTGGGCGACGGCCGGCACGATGCCCGCCGCGCCGTTCGTGGGTGCCGTGACCACACGGCCGCCCGAGGCGTTCTCCTCGTTGACCGCGAGCGCGAAGGCGTGAAGCCACTCCAGGGCGGTCGCGCGGCCCGGGTCGTCCTGCACCGACTCCAGGTGCTCGCGCATCGCGGCGGCACGCCGACGGACACCGAGTCCGCCGGGCAAGGTCCCGTCACCCGCGAGTCCCCGGGCGACGCACTCGGCCATCGCCTCCCAGATCAGGTCCAGCCGCTCTCGGGTCGCGTCGGCGCCGTGCAGCGCGATCTCGTTGCGGCGCGCGACCTCGCAGATCGGGATGCCGTCCCGCTCGCAGATCGCCAGGAGCTCCTCGGCGGTGCCGTACGGGAGCGGGTGCGACTTGCGCGCGGCGAGCGCGGCCTCCTCACCGTCGCGGCGGATGAACCCGCCGCCGATGGAGTAGTACGTCTCCTCGAGCAGGGGGAGCGGCGACCGCTCGCCCGACTCCGACCGGCCCCACGCGCGCAGGGTCAGCGCGTTCGGGTGGCCGGGCAGGCGGGTCCGCGGCTCGAAGGCGATGTCGTCCTTTGCCAGCGGGATGCTGCGAGCGCCGGCCAGCAGCAGGGTCGCGCCCGGCTGCAGGTCGGACCAGGCGCCGCGGACGTCGTCCGGGCGGCAGCTCTCGGGCTGCAGCCCGCGCAGGCCGGCGATGACGGCGTCCGGGGTCCCGTGGCCGATGCCGGTGGAGCCGAGCGACCCGTACAGCGTGCAGGTGACCTGGTCGACGCGGTCGAGCATCCCCTCGTCCTGCAGGCGGGAGGCGAACGCCGCGGCGGCCCGGAGCGGTCCGACGGTGTGCGAACTCGAGGGACCGATGCCGATCGAGAACAGGTCGAAGGCCGAGACGTACGCTGTCACTTCTCCAGTGTATGTCGCCCGGAGCGACGCTTTCCCGCGTCCCCGCGCGCATCCGCGCACGGATCGTGCGCGGGCGTCGCCCGTGGTGCGCGCGTCCGTCCCGGGGGCGGGGCGCGATTCGTGCAGTGTGCTCGCTTTCGTGTCGGGGGTGTTGCGCGATTCGTGCAGCGTGCCCGTTTTCGTGTCGGGGGTGCTGCGACATTCGTGCCGAATGTCGCTTCTGAGGCGCGCGGAGGCGACATTCGGCACGAATGTCGGCCCGCGAAACCTCGCCCCGGCGCGTGGCGGGCGCGCGATTTGTGCCAAATCGCGGTTATGGGGCGGCCACAACCGAGATTTGGCACAATTCTCGGCCCCGCGTCCCGGCGCCGCGCGACGCGCATCGCGCGCCGCGACGGGCGACCGCGCGACCCGCCGCCCACGCGGAAGCGGCCGCCGCATCCCTCCGCAGGATGCGACGGCCGCCGTCGGGGGACCGGCGCGCCGGTCAGGCCTTCCGCATGTAGGCGCGCACGGTGAGCGGGGCGAACACCGCGACGATCACGGCGGCGCCGGCGAGGGCGATCCAGCCGTCCGAGCCGAACGTTCCGTTGTTCGCGAGGTCGCGGACCGCGGTGACGAGGTGCGACACCGGGTTGACGTTCACGAACCACTGCAGCCAGCTCGGGAGGGTGTCCACCGGCACGAAGGCGTTCGAGAAGAACGTCAGCGGGAACAGCACGAGGAACGAGATCCCCTGCACCGACCCGGCCGTGCGGGCGATGACGCCGAAGAAGGCGAAGATCCAGCTGATCGCCCAGGCGCAGGCGATGACGAGCAGCCCGGCCAGCACGACGAACCCGAGACCGGCCGCCGGGTGGTAGCCCATCAGGAAGCCGACCACGAAGGTGATCGTCGTCGCGATCGTGTAGCGCAGGGTGTCCGCGAGCAGGGCGCCCGACAGCGGCGCGATGCGGGCGATGGGCAGCGACTTGAAGCGGTCGAACACGCCCTTGTCCATGTCCTCCCGCAGCTGGACGCCGGTCACGACCGAGGTCGTGATGACGGTCTGCACGAGGATGCCCGGGATCAGCGCGGGCAGGTACGACTGGACGTCCCCGGCGATCGCGCCGCCGAACAGGTACGCGAACATGACGGTGAAGATGATCGGCTGGAGCGTCACATCCATCAGCTGCTCGGGCGTCCGCTTGATCTTCAGCAGCCCGCGGTGGGCCATGGTGACCGTGTTGGCGAGCGTCTGCCGGAGGCTGACGTGGTTCTTCAGGTTGCGCTCGGACGGCGCGGTGATGGTGGCGATGGCGGTCATGCGCGGATCCCTTCGACGGCGGCGCCGTCCTCTTCCTCGGCGGGCTGCTCGTCCGGCTGCTCCTCCTCGACACCGTGACCGGTGAGGGTGAGGAAGACCTCGTCGAGCGTGGGCTTCTGCACGGACATCTCCTGCAGGTGGATGCCGGCCTCGCGGAACGTGACGAAGAGGTCGGTGACGGCGTCCGCATCCCGCATCGGGGCGGTGATGCGGGAGCCTTCGGGCGACACCACCGCATCCACGCCGAGGACGGTCTGGATGGCGCGGCGCGCGTCCTCGATGTCGGCCGGGTCGGTGAGGCGCAGCTGCAGCGAGGACTCGCCCACCGACGCCTTGAGCTCGTCGGCGGTGCCCTCAGCCACGACGCGGCCGCGGTCGATGACCGCGATGCGGTCGGCGAGCTGGTCGGCCTCGTCGAGGTACTGCGTGGTGAGCAGCACGGTGGAGCCGGTGGAGACGAGGCGGCGGATGGTGTCCCACATCTGGGAGCGGGTGCGCGGGTCGAGCCCGGTGGTGGGCTCGTCGAGGAAGATCAGCGGCGGCTGGGCGATCAGGCTGGCCGCGAGGTCGAGCCGACGGCGCATGCCGCCGGAGAACTTCTTCAGCGGACGCTTCGCCGCCTCGGTCAGCCCGAACTCCTCGAGCAGCTCGGCGGTCTTCCGCTTGGCCTCGCGGCCGCTCAGGCCGAGCAGGCGGGAGAAGATGATGAGGTTCTCGTTCGCCGAGAGGGTCTCGTCGACGGACGCGAACTGGGCGGTCACGCCGATCAGCTGGCGCACGACCTGCTGCTCCCGGCGGATGTCGTGGCCGAAGATGAACGCGTCGCCCGCGTCCGGCTTCAGCAGGGTGGCGAGCATGGAGATCGTGGTGGTCTTGCCGGCGCCGTTCGGTCCGAGGACGCCGTAGACGGTCCCGGCGCGGACGGTGAGGTCGACGCCGTCGACCGCGCGGTTGTCGCCGAAGACCTTGACGAGCCCGTGGGCTTCGACGGCCCATTCGGAACTGCGAGTCATGGTGATCCTTTCCTGGTGGGAATGGTGATGCTCCGATGGTGCCGACCCGCGCTTACACCGCCCTCACGTGCCGCTTACAGCGGGGGAGGGCGGATGTAAGCGGATGTGAGCGGGCGTCAGGCGGCGCGTAGTGCGCGGGCGAGCACGGCATCCCGGTCGACGCCCGCGAGCCTCAGGGCGCGAGGGACGGTGCCCAGCTCCAGGCCGAAGAGGGCGGCCAGGAGGTCCACCTCGGCCGCGCGCTGACGGCGGCGGGCGACGGTGACGCGATGCGCGCGCACCAGGGCCTCCTTGGCGGAGGCGCCCCAGCGGGGTCGCGCGACGCGGGGTGCCGCGGCGAGACGTTCCTCGCTCGGCGGCGTCACGCCGGCGACCCGCAGGCTGGCGGCGCGTTCGGCGGCGAGCACGGCGACCAGCCCCTCGTGGTCGAGTCCCGCCTCGGCGAGGGCGGCGCGGACCTGCGTCCCGCCGTCGGCGGACAGCGCGAGCAGCAGGTGCTCCGCCTCCACGAGTGGGGCGCCTCGGCGCTGCGCCTCGGCGACGGCGCTCAGGACGACCGGGCGGAGCGCCCGCGACACGAGCTGGCCGGGGAGGTCGGCGGCGGGATGCGACTGCTCAGACATTTCGTCTCCTCAGGTCGACGCCGGCCGCGGCCACCCGGCGCAGATGCTTCTTGTGGACCGCCTGCCGCGTGATGCCGAGCGCGTCGGCGATCTGGGTCCAGCTCCAGCCCTCGCGGAGGGCGCGTTCGACCTCGGCGTCTTCGAGGCGGTCGGCGAGCTCGCGCAGGGCGACCACCGCGGCGAGCCCGTCGGCGACGCCTCCGACCGGGTCGGGGAACGGTGCTTTCGGAGTCATGGAAGCAACCTTAGTTGCTTATCGTGAGTTGTCAACCCGAGTTGCTTGAACGAAGGGCGCAACACGCCGTTATCGGCGGCGGATAACGGCGTGTTGCGCCCCTCGATGGCGGGGCGGGCGGGCGGGCCGGGCCGCGCGCATACCGGGCGCCAGCCGCGCGGCGCCGGCCGCTACGGCCGCAGGTCGGACAGCAGCCGGAGCCCGCGCGCCACGGCGTCGGCGGGAGACAGCGTCTCCACGGCGGCGGTCGCCGCCGCCAGACGGTCGCGGCCCCAGGTCGCGTCGATCCGGTCGGCGAGCGCGTCGCGGTGCAGGCTCGCGACGTCCTGGCGGGCGTTCGCCCGGCCGGCGAGCGCGAACAGCGTCAGGCCGTCGTCGACCCAGGAGGTGGATGCGGCGTGCCGCTCCGCCGTGCGCGCGTCGAGCATCCACACGGAGAAGCCCGACATCCCGGAGCCGATCACCGGACGGTCGAGCGCCGGCGGGTTGAGCCGCGCGCTCACCAGGATGCGCCGGCGGAGGGCGACCGCCGCCGCATCCGTCTCGTCCCGGTCGACCACGTCGGGGTCGGTGCCGATCACGTGCAGCCGCGCGACCAGCGCCGCGGCGGCGAGCATGATCGTCCACGGGTTGAGGGTCCGCTCCGCCGCGGTCGGGGCGTCGCCGAAGGCGCCGAGCGCCTCGTCGTACAGCCGGACCGCCTCCGCCGGGTCGTCCTCGGCCAGCGCGATCTCTGCCATCCCGGCGTAGCCGATCGCGTAGTAGTCGGCGTAGTCGAATCCCGCGCGGTCCGGCTCGGCGGCCAGGTACCGCTCCAGCAGCAGCCGGCCGCGGGCGGTGTCGCCGCTCGAGATCGCGTTCATCGCGATCAGCCAGTCGAGCTGGCGGAGGTCGCCGTCCGCCTGCAGCTGGGCGAGCTGGTCGTACGCCCGCTGCCCCCACTCCAGGGCCTCGGCGGGATGCGCGAGCTGGCTGTGGCACTGGGCGATCGACTGCGCGGCCGACGCGAGCGACCACGCGTCTCCCGCCTCGTTCGCCCTCTCCCAGGCGCGGGTCGCGGAGGCGAGCGCCGCATCCAGCTCCCCGGAGTTCTCGCGCAGCTGGGCCAGCAGCAGGTTGCCGATCGTCGCGCGCTCCGGGTCGGGCGAGACGGCGTACGTCTCCAGCAGCTCGAGCCCCTCCTTCACCTTGCCCGCGTTGAGCACGAGGGCCGCCATCGCATCGAGCCGCGAGTCGGCGAACGGCTTCGTGCGGCGGAGGTGCCGGAGGCCGGAGATCGCGCGGGCGGATGTGCGCACGTCGATGAAGAGGAAGGTGCCGCCCAGGACGGTGTAGCACGCGGCCGCCGCCTCGCGGAACTCGCCCTCGGGCTCCCAGCGCGCGAGGGCGTCCATCACGGCGCCCCCGAAGCCGATGACCTCCGAGTGCGCGCTGCGCAGCGACCAGTAGTACGACAGGGTGGCGAACACGGCGGCGACGGTCTCGCGACGGCCGCCCTCGAGCGCCGAACGAAGTACCGTCACGAGGTTGTCCTGTTCGGCGGTGACCCGCTGGAACGTCGCCACCTGCTGCCGACCGTGCATCACGGAGAGCGCATCCCGGCAGAATGCGACGGCCCACGCGTCCATCCCGTCGCGGACCTCGTCCTCCTCGCCCGCGGCGACGAGCGCGTTGTCGCCGAACTCGCGGACCGTCTCGAGCATCCGGTACCGCAGCAGCCCGGTGCTGCCGTCCTCGGTGACGGTCACGAGGGACTGCGCGACGAGCGCGTCCAGGTCGTCGAGCACGGTGGATGCGCGGCTGCCGGCCACGGCCTCCGCCGCCTCGGCGCTGAAACCGTCGGGGAAGCGCGAGAGCCGCCGCAGCAGGGCCTGCTCGGACGTGCCGAGGAGGTTCCAGCTCCACTCGATCACGGCGAACAGCGTGCGGTGCCGCTCGGGCGCGGTGCGCTCGCCGCCGGTGAGCAGGGCGAAGCGGTTGCCGAGGCGGCGCTCGATCTCGTCCACGGAGAGGGAGCGGGTGCGCGCGGCGGCGAGCTCGATGGCGAGGGGGAGGCCGTCGAGCCGGTCGCAGAGGCGCGCGACCACGTCGAGCGGGAGGACGGCCGCAGGTCGCGCGGCGCGGGCGCGTTCCACGAAGAGGGCGACCGCCGGTCCGTAGCCGTCGGCGGCCGTCGCGGACGATCCGCGAGCAGCGTCCGCACCCGCCGAGTTCGGGCCGGCCGCGCGCTTCCCGCCGGCGCCGTCCGCGCCCGCCGCGCGCTTCCCGCCGGTGCCGTCCGCACCCGCCGCAGGCTTCCCGCCGACCCCGTCCGTGCTCTTCAGCGAGTCCAGCGGGTACACGCGCTCCGCGCCGATCGCCAGCGGCGCCCGGCTCGTCGCCAGCACTCGCACGGTGCTCGTCGAGTCGAGGATGTCCTGCACGTACGCGGCCACCGCGTCCACGATGTGCTCGCAGTTGTCGACGATGAGCAGGGTCTCGCGCTCCGACAGCAGGCCCAGGATGCGGGAGCGCAGGTCGAGCTGCGAGCCCGGGTCGGTCGGACGCACGGCCCGTGCCTCCCGGATGCCGAGGGTGGAGGCGAACGCGAGCTCCACATCCTCGCCCGACCGCACGCTGGCCAGCTCGACGACGATCACCGCCGGCGTGTGGACGGCGCGGTTGCCGACCTCCTGCGCGAGCCGGGTCTTGCCGAGGCCGCCGGGCCCGAGGATGGTCGTCAGACGCGAGGTCGCGACGAGATCCTCGACCGCCTCCAGGTCGTACTCGCGTCCGACCAGCGCGTTCGGGGCGCTCCGCAGCCCGATGCGCACCCGGCGGGGAGCGGACGGCCGCTCGTCCTCGTCGGCGGCGAGCAGCTCTGCGTTGAGCGCGACCAGCTCGGGGCCGGGACGCGTCCCGAGCCGGTCGAGCAGCGCCTCCTTCAGCTCGGCGAAGGCGAGCAGGGCCTCGCTGCGCCGGCCGGCGGCGGCGAGCGTGCGCAGCTGTTCGAGGCGCAGCGTCTCGTCGAGCGGCCGCGCCTCGAGCAGCGGATGCAGATCGGCGAGCGCACCGGAGTGGTCGCCGGTCGCCCGGCGGGCGCGGGCCCGGATCAGCAGCAGGTCGTCGCGCAGCTCGGCGGCGGTCCGCTGCAGTTCGTCCGCGAGGGCGGTCGCGCCGAGTTCGGCCCCCGGCTGGCCGCGCCACAGCGAGAGGGCAGCGGTGGACTCGGCGACCGCCGCGGCCGCATCCCCGGCACGGAGTGCCGCCGTCGCCCGGTCGGCCGCGGCGCGGGCGCGTCCGAGGTCGGTCTGCTCCGGGGCGACGGCCAGTGCGTAGCCGCCGGGGGTGGACTCGAGCAGGCCGTCGGCGCTCGTCGTGCGCACCCGCGACACGAGCGTCTGCAGGGCGGCGCGCTCCTGGCGGGGCGGGCGGTCGTCCCAGAGGTCCTCGACCAGCGACGGGACGCTCGCCGCACCCCGGGCGAGCACCAGCGCGACGATCAGGCTCTTGCCGAGTGCGCCGGAGGGTTCCGTCAACGTGCCGCGCCGGTCCTCCACGAGCACCGGGCCGAGGACGGCGACGCGGGGTGGCGGTGGCGCGGTCTGCACCCGCCCGATCATAGCCAGTGCGCCCGACACCGCGCGGGTAGGCTCGGCCCCATGGCGTTCGACTGGTCCCAGTTCTACGAGAAGCAGGGCGGCCGCGGTGTGCGTCCCACCTTCCAGAGCGCCCTCGCCGCCTGGGACGGACCGCCCGGCGAGGCGATCGACCTCGGCTGCGGCGACGGCGTGGAGACGCGTCACCTGGCGGAGCATGGCTGGCGGGTGCTGGCGGTGGATGCGGACCCCGGCGTCGAACAGCGGGTGCGCGCGGGGCTGTCCGCCGAGGCAGGCGAGCGCGTGACCGTCCGGCGGTCGACCTTCGAGCAGCTCGGCGAGCTTCCGCCCGCCGACCTCGTCTACGCGGGCTTCGCGCTGCCTTTCTGCGACGAGAGCCACTTCCCGTACCTCTGGGCGGACATCCGCGAGGCGCTGCGGCCTGGCGGGCTCTTCGCCGGCGAGCTGTTCGGCCCGAACGACGAGTGGGCGGGCCGCCCCGGCATGAGCTTCCACGAGCGACGCCAGGTGGAGGGGATGCTCGCCGGGATGGACGTGCTGCAGCTGGCCGAGGACGACCGTCGCGGCATGTCGTTCGACGGCCCGAAGCACTGGCACGTCTTCCACATCGTGGCGCGCGCCTGACCCCTCGATGCCGGCGCCGGCCGCGCCTGCGTCAGGCGGCCGTGCTCACCCAGACGGCGACCAGCGCGAGCGCGGCGATCAGCGCCCAGGAGGCGAGCGCGGTGACGAGCGCGCGCCAGCCGGTCCCGAGCAGGGTCCGCAGCCGCACCGCCGTGCCGAGCCCGAACAGCGCCATCGCGAGCAGGACCGTCTGCGCCGTATCCGCACCGTCCGTCACGGCGGCCGGGAGCGGCACGAAGGTGCGGATCAGCACCGCGAGCAGGAACCCCGCCACGAACAGCGGGACGATCGGCGGGCGCTTCACCGACGGGTCGCCGGCCACGTGGCGACGGCGCTCGACGACGGCCGCGATCGCGACCATCGGCGCCAGCATCAGCACGCGGGTCAGCTTGACCACCACGGCGACCGCGAGGGCGGCCGCGCCGGCGAGCTGCGCCGTGGCGACGACCTGGCCGACATCGTGCACGCCCGCGCCGACCCAGTGGCCGAACTGCTGCGCATCCAGGCCGAGGGGATGCCACAGCAGGGGCAGCACGAAGATCGCGAGCGTGCCGCACAGGGTCACCAGGGCGACCGGGGTCGCCGCCTCCTCGTCCTTCGGCTTCACGACGCTGCTCATCGCCCCGATCGCGGAGGCTCCGCAGATCGAGAAACCGGTGGCGATGAGCAGCGGCTGGTGACCGGGCAGCCGGAGCAGGCGCCCGATCCAGAAGGTGCCCGCGAAGCTGAGCAGGACGACCGCGACCGTGGTGAGGATGGCGACCCAGCCGAGGTGGGCGATGTCGCCGAGGCTCAGCTTGAGTCCGAGCAGGACCACGCCGATCCGCATCAGCCGCTTTGCGCTCAGCGAGAGCCCGGGCGCCAGCCGGCCCGTCACCGCCGGGCGCGCGACCGGCAGCTGGCCGACGACGATGCCGAGCACGACGGCGGCCGTCAGCAACGGTACGGCGGGCACGAGCCAGTGCACGCCCCACGCGACGGCCGCCGCGGCGGCGCACGCGACGAGGCCCGGGAGCCAGGGCGCGACGGGCCGGGCGACGGGGGAAGCGGAGCTCACCGGTCCATTCTGCCGAGAGAACGGACCGGCGCCCGACCGTCCTCGCCGCGGCGCCGGCCCTCGTCGCCGTGCCGCGCCGCCGGGCGCCCGCTCAGAGCGCCGACAGCAGCGACGTGCCGTTCGGCACGCCGAGGCCGGTGCACGCATCCCATCCCGGAGCCGCCCGGTACGCGCCGTTGTCGCCCGTGGTGATGTCGCGGAAGCCGTCGGCGACCGTCCCCGCCGGCACAGCGTCGTAGAGCGCGGGCTGCGCGAGCCCCAGCGGCTTCCCGGTCGACTGGACGATCCGCGCGACGAGTGCCGCCCAGAGCGGCGCGACGGCGCTGGTGCCGCCGATCACCGTGTCCTGGCCGTCGACGCGCACCTGGTAGCCGGTCTGCGGGTCGGCGACGGCGGAGACGTCGGGAACGCCGCGTCCGCCCGGTCCGTTGGCGGTCCCTCCCGCGTCGGTGCCGTCCGCGCCGGACGGCACGCCGACGCCCTTCTGCCACGACGGCAGCGGGAAGACGGCGCTGACGCCGCCGCCGGTCGCGCCGCCGCCCGTCCCGTTGTTCCAGACCGTCTCCGAGTGCACGGTACCGGTGTCGCCGTCCGCCTCCAGGCGCGTCCCGCCGCAGGCCAGGGCGTGCGGGGAGGAGGCCGGGAAGTCGACGTGGGGCCGGCCGTCGCCGACCCGGTCGCTGCTGCCGTCGTCGCCGGCCGCGGCCGTCGTCGTCACGCCGAGTGCGGCCGCATCCTGCAGCGCCTGGTCGAAGGCGGTGCGGGCCTGGGCCGTCCACTGGTCCTCCGACTGGCCCCAGCTGATGCTGATGGCGGCCGGGGTCGGGTCGGCGTGCGCGGCGGTCGACACCGCGTCGAGGAACCCGGCGTCGGTGTTCGGCGCGAAGTACACGACGATGTTCGCGCCCGGGGCGAGCGCGCCCGCCACCTCGATATCGAGCATCACCTCGCCGTCCGCGCCGTTGGGGTTGCCCTCCGGCGCGTTGGACCCGCCGTCGACGCCGACCGCGGTGACGGACGGTGTCGGGATGCCGAGCCCGGCGAAGTACGTGTCGAGATCGGACTGCACGTACCCGCCGCCGAGCTCGATGATCGCGATGGTCTGGCCGCTGCCGTCCGTCCCCTCGGGGAACTCGTAGACGCGGCCGAGCTCCGGCGGCGTGTAGCTGGTGTTGACCGCCGCTGCCGGGACGTACCGGAACTGCGCCCGCGCCTGGGGCCGGTCGTCGAGGCCGAGCACGGCGGTGACCACCCCGTCCAGCGCGGCCGGGATGCTCAGCCCGCCCGTGCGCTGCCGGTAGGTCGGTGCGTCGTCGCCGGCGTCGTCGCGGGTCGACTGAGCCAGATCGGTGCCGAAGACGCGCGCCATGATCTGCACCGGGCCGGACACCCGCACCCGGCGGGCGCCCGCATCCACTTCGTCGATCGTGAGGCCGAGACCCTGGAGCGTGTCGCGCACCAGCGAGACGTCGTCGGGCGCCGCGCCGTACCGCTCGGCCAGCTCCTCGCGGCTCAGCGGCTGAGCGAAGGCGCTCTCCGGCAGCGGCTCCCTGCGCCGCAGGACGAGGGTCGCGTCGACGCGCGAGTCCGGCGCGAGGCCGCCGTGGGCCTGGAATCCGGGTCGGTCGGGGCGCTCGCTCCCGGGCAGCGGGACGAGATCGAGGGGCTGTTCGGCATCCGTCATACCACTCGGTCTACCACCGCCCTCCGACACCGCCAGTGCGTCCGGCCGCCGGGTCAGACCCAGCTGGGCAGCCACATATGGATCTGCCAGAACCAGAACGGCACCTGCTGGCCGGTCCAGATCGGCCAGAAGAACACGCTGACCAGGGCACACGCGACGAGGTACACGCCGATCCAGAGGATGCCGCGCCTCCGCCTCCGCTCCGGATCGTCGCGGCTGCCCAGGATCAACGCGATGACGGCAGTCAGCGCCAGGATCAGGTACGGCTCGAACGCGATCGAGTAGAAGGTGAAGATCGTGCGGCCCATGTACAGCCACCACGGCAGGTAGCCCGCCGCGAGCCCGGTCAGGATGAGGCCGATGCGCCAATCCCGCGTGCGGACGAGCCAGTACAGCAGGAACAGGATCGCCGCGGTTCCCGCCCACCAGATCAGCGGGTTGCCGAGCGACGTGATCGCCGCCGAGCACGCCGAGGACGCGCATCCGTTCTGTCCCTGCGTGGAACCGACGTAGTACATGCTCGTGGGCCGCAGCATCAGCGTCCACGTCAGCGGGTTCGACTGGTACGGATGCGGCGTGTGCAGGTTGATGCTGTAGTTGTACATCTCGGTCTGGTAATGCCAGAGGTTCTGCACCCAGAGCGGCACCCAGGAGAGCCCGCCGGTCCACTGCATGTGCACCGACTCCGCCCAGTGCCGGTAGTAGCCGTTCCCCGTGAAGATCCAGCCGGCCCAGGTGGCCACGTAGGCGACGAAGGCGAGCGGGACCATCAGCACGAAGGTCGCGGGTGCCTGCTTGAGCAGTGAACCGCTGATGTAGAAGGGCAGTCCCTCGCGGCGTCGGGCCAGCGCATCCACCAGCACCGTGTAGACGGCGAAGAACGCGAGGAAGTAGAAGCCCGTCCACTTCACGCCCGCGCACAGCCCGCACAGGATTCCCGCGGCGATCAGCCACGGACGCCACCACAGCACCGGCCCCCACGCCGGGTCGCGGCCATTCGCGCGCTCCGCGGCCACGCGCGCCGCCAGCCGGTCCGCCGCCCACTTGCGGTCGAGCAGGATGCAGCAGAACGCGAGCAGCGCGAAGAACATCACGAACCCGTCGAGCAGCGCCACCCGGCTCATCACGATCGCGTGGCCGTCGATCGCGAACAGGAAACCCGCGATCGTGGCGATCATCGTCGACCGGAACAGCATCCGGGCGATGAGGAAGACGAGCAGCACCGCGAGCGTCCCGGCGATCGCCGTGGAGACGCGCCAGCCGAACGAGTTGTCCGGGCCGGTGGCGGCCATCCCGAGGCCGATGAGCCACTTGCCGAGCGGTGGATGCGCGACGAACGACGGATCGGAGTCGAAGATCTGCGTCTGGCCGGCCGCGAACCGCGCGTCCGCCTTGTCGGGCCAGCTGCCCTCGTAGCCGAGGTTCCAGATGGTCCAGGAGTCCTTCACGTAGAAGGTCTCGTCGAACACGAGCGAGTGCGGCTGACCGAGGTTCCACAGCCGGAGCACGGCGGCCAGCAGGGTCACGCCGATCGGCGCGCCCCAGTACCAGACCCGCAGCCGCGCGGGGGTGCGGAGGACGCGCGCCCACCAGTCGTCCAGGCGGGTGCCGGTGCGCTCCGGGGCGCGGTGCACGGCAGCGACGTCGGTGGCAGGAGCGGAAGTCACCCAGCCATGCTAGGGGCGCAGCCTCCGTGTCGCCTTTCGGCTGACAGACTAAGAGCCATGATCATCCTCGCGGCGACCCCGATCGGCAATCTGGGCGACGCCTCCCGGAGGCTCGTGGAGGTGCTCGGCTCGGCCACGGTCGTCGCCGCGGAGGACACCCGCGTCGCGCAGCGCCTGCTCGCCGGCCTCGGCGTCGAGAACCGGCCGCGGCTCATCGCGCTGCACGACCACAACGAGCGCGACCGGGCCGCGGAGCTCGTCGAGCTGGCGCGCGATCAGGATGTGGTGCTGCTCTCCGACGCCGGGATGCCGACCGTCTCCGACCCGGGCTTCCACCTGGTGGAGGCGGCCGCCGCCGCGGGCGTCGGCGTCACGGCGCTCCCCGGTCCGTCGGCGGTGCTGACGGCGCTCGCCGTCGCGGGGCTCCCCACCGACCGCTTCACGTTCGAGGGCTTCCTGCCGCGCAAGCACGGGGAGCGGCTGTCGGCGCTGCGGGCGCTCGCCGCCGAACCGCGCACGATGGTCTTCTTCGAGTCGCCGAACCGGCTGGCGAGCTCGCTCGCCGACCTCGCCGCGGTGTTCGGCGACGACCGCCGCGTGGCCGTCTGCCGGGAGCTGACGAAGCTCTACGAGGAGGTCAGGCGCGGGACCGCGGCCGAGCTGGCGGCGTGGGCGGCGGAAGGCGTGCGCGGCGAGATCGTCATCGTGGTCGGCGGAGCGCCGGCCCGCGCGGCCGACCCGGAGACCGCGGTCGCGCAGGTGCTCGCGCTGGTGGCGGCCGGGACGAGGCTCAAGGACGCGGCCGCTGAGGTCGCCGACGCGACCGGACTGGGCAAGCGCGACCTCTATCAGGCGGCCCTGGCGGCGCGTTCTCCACAGGCGGAGTAACACGCGGGATCGCGCGCCCGCGCGCCCGTAGGATAGTCACCATGTCCGACGGCTCCTCCTTCTACATCACCACGCCGATCTTCTACGTGAATGATGTCCCGCACATCGGGCATGCCTACACGGAGGTCGCGGCCGACGTGCTGGCCCGCTGGCACCGCCAGGCCGGCGACGACACCTGGCTGCTCACCGGCACCGACGAGCACGGCCAGAAGATCCTGCGCACGGCGACCGCGAACGGAACGACGCCCAAGGCGTGGGCCGACAAGCTCGTCACCGAGGAGTGGCTCCCGCTGCTCGAGACCATCGACATCGCCAACGACGACTTCATCCGCACCACCGACGAGCGGCACGAGGTCAACGTCCAGAAGTTCCTGCAGAAGCTGTACGACGACGGCTACATCTACGCCGGCGAATACGAGGCGCTCTACTGCGTGGGCTGCGAGGAGTTCAAGCCGCAGAGCGAGATCGTCGACGGCACCGGCGAGTACGAGGGCCAGAAGGTGTGCGCCATCCACTCGAAGCCGCTGGAGCTGCTGCAGGAGAAGAACTACTTCTTCCGGATGAGCCAGTTCGCGGACCGTCTGCTGGCGCTCTACGAGGAGCGTCCGGACTTCGTGCAGCCGGAGTCGGCGCGCAACGAGGTGGTCAGCTTCGTGCGTCAGGGACTCAGCGACCTGTCCATCTCGCGGTCGAGCTTCGACTGGGGCATCAAGGTGCCGTGGGACGAGTCGCACGTCGTCTACGTCTGGTTCGACGCGCTGCTCAACTACATCACCGCGGTCGGCTACGGGCAGGACGACGAGGAGTTCGCACGCCGCTGGCCGGCGAACCACCTGGTGGGCAAAGACATCCTGCGCTTCCACGCGGTCATCTGGCCGGCCATGCTGATGGCCGCGGGCCTCGAGGTGCCGAAGCGGGTGTTCGGCCACGGCTGGCTGCTCGTGGGCGGCGAGAAGATGTCCAAGTCCAAGCTGACCGGCATCGCGCCGACGCAGATCACCGACACGTTCGGGTCCGACGCGTTCCGCTACTACTTCATGCGCGCCATCAACTTCGGCCAGGACGGCTCCTTCAGCTGGGAGGACCTGGCGGCGCGCTACCAGGCGGAGCTCGCCAACGGCTTCGGCAACCTCGCATCGCGTGTCATCGCCATGGTCACCCGGTACTTCGAGGGCATCGTGCCCCCGGCGGCCGAGTACCAGGAGGTCGACCGGCACGTGCAGGAGGTCGTCCGGACGGCGGCAGCCGACGCGGACGCCGCGATCTCGCGCCTGGCGATCCACGACGCCCTCACGGCGATCTGGCGGATCGTCGACGAGCTCAACGGGTACATCACCGAGCAGGAGCCGTGGACGCTGGCGAAGGACGAGACGCAGCGCGAGCGGCTGGGCACCGTGCTGTACACGGCCGCCGAGGGGCTGCGCGCGCTCGCCGTCCTGCTGTCGCCGGTCATCCCGGGCGCCACGGCGAAGCTGTGGGAGTCGCTGGGCGTCGAGGGCGAACTGGGTGCGCTCACGGCGCAGCCGCTGCGCACCGCGGGGGACTGGGGGCGCCTGCCGGCCGGCACCGAGGTCAACGGGCTGGCCGCGCTGTTCCCGCGGATCGATGCGGAGGCGGTCGCCGCGGTATGACGGACCCGTCGTTCGTCCGCCAGCGGCACGTCACCGACGGCCGGGATCTGGCCTACCCTCCGCTGCCGGAGGCGCTGACGGTCCCCGTCTACGACAACCACACGCACCTCGAGATGGCCGACGGCGTCGAGCCGCTCGACTACCGCGAGCAGCTGGACCGCGCGTCCAGCGTCGGTGTGCGCGGCGTGGTGCAGGTCGGGAACGACGTGGAGACGTCCCGCTGGTCGGCGGAGATGGCCGCGATCGAGCCGCGCATGCTGGCTGCGGTCGCGCTGCACCCGAACGACGCGCCCGACTATGACGAGCGCGGCGAGCTGGATGACGCCCTGGCCGTCATCGCCGAGCTCGCCGGCCGTCCCCGGGTGCGCGCCGTGGGGGAGACGGGACTCGACTTCTTCCGGACCGAGGAGGGGCCGCGGCGGGATGCGCAGTTCCGCTCGTTCGAGGCGCACATCGAGATCGCCAAGCAGAACGACCTCGCCCTGCAGATCCACGACCGGGACGCGCACGCGGCCGTCGTCGCGACTCTCAAGCGAGTCGGAGCCCCGGCGCGGACGGTCTTCCACTGCTTCTCGGGCGACGTCGAGCTCGCCCGCATCTGCGCCGAGAACGGTTGGTACATGTCGTTCGCGGGCACCGTCACGTTCAAGAACGCGCCGAATCTGCGGGAGGCGCTGGCTGCCGCGCCCCGCCACCTGATCATGGTCGAGACGGATGCGCCGTTCCTCACGCCGACCCCGTTCCGCGGCCGGCCGAACGCGCCCTACCTCATCCCGCACACCCTCCGCGCCATGGCCGAGGTGCTCGGCACGGACGCCTCCACGCTCGCCGCCCAGATCAACTCCAACACCGAGCTCGTCTACGGTCGCTGGGACAGCGAGCCGGTCGGACCGCCGCCCACCGAGCCCATCGGGATCATCGCGTGAGCGAGCTGCGGCTGCTCGGCCCGGCCGAGATCCGCGACCTCGCCGAACTGCTCGACGTCACCCCCACCAAGAAGCTCGGCCAGAACTTCGTCATCGACGCGAACACCGTGCGCCGCATCGTCCGCGTCGCCGAGGTGCAGCCGGGCGACCGGGTCGTCGAGATCGGCCCCGGCCTCGGCTCCCTCACCCTCGGCCTGCTCGAAGCGGACGCCGACGTGGTGGCCGTGGAGATCGACGGCCGGCTGGCCGAGCAGCTCCCGAAGACCGTGCAGCAGCTCGCCCCGGACGCCGCGGACCGCCTGACCGTCGTGCACCGCGACGCCCTGCAGATCACCGAGCTGCCGGCCGACCCCGTGCGTCTGGTCGCGAACCTCCCGTACAACGTGTCCGTCCCCGTGCTGCTGCACTTCCTCGAGCACTTCCCGAGCTTGCGGTCGGGCGTCGTGATGGTCCAGGCCGAGGTCGGCCACCGCATCGCGGCGGCGCCCGGCTCCAAGGTCTACGGCGCACCGAGCGTGAAGGCCGCCTGGTACGGCGCGTGGCGCACCGCGGGCGCGGTCAGCCGGCAGGTGTTCTGGCCGGTCCCGAACGTCGACTCGGTGCTCGTGGCCTTCGAACGGCACGACGAGCAGCCGGGCGACGAAGCGTTGCGCCTGCGCACGTTCGCCCTCGTGGACGCCGCCTTCCAGCAGCGCAGGAAGACCCTCCGCCAAGCGCTGGCGCCCGTCTTCGGCGACCCGACCTCGGCGGCCACGGCCCTGCAGGCGGCGGGCCTCGACCCGAGCCTCCGGGGCGAGCAGCTCGCCCTCGCGGACTTCGCACGCCTCGCATCCGTCCCTGTCTCGCCGGACGCCGCGTAAGGCACTCGGCGCGCGCCCAGCAGCCGGGCCGCCGGGTGTGTAGGTTGGAAGCATGGTGGACGGGTGGGACGTTGACAGCGTGCACGTTCGCGCTCCCGGCAAGATCAACGTCTTCATGCGCGTCGGCGCCGTCATGGAAGACGGCTACCACGACGTCGCCACCGCCTACCAGGCGGTCTCGCTCTACGAGGACGTCCGCGCGTACCCGGCGGACGGCTTCTCGGTGGTCTTCGGCGGCAGCATCGACACGAGCGGCCTTCCGCTCGACGACTCCAACCTGGCGATCAAGGCGGCCCGGCTGCTGGCAAAGCGCACCGGCTTCACCGGCGGCGTGCACCTCGAGATCGACAAGCACGTGCCTGTCGCGGGCGGCATGGGCGGAGGGTCCGCGGATGCGGCCGCCGCTCTCGTCGCGTGCGACGCTCTGTGGGGCACCGACGTCGGCCGCGAGGAACTGCTCGCGCTGGCGGCCCGGCTCGGCGCCGACGTGCCTTTCGCGCTGGTCGGCGGCACCGCCATCGGCACGGGCCGCGGCGACCGGCTGAGCCCGGCCCTCGCGACCGGCCAGTTCCACTGGGTGCTCGCGCTGCCGGAGGGCCAGCTGAGCACCCCTCTGGTCTACAGCGAGCTCGACCGCCACCGGGAACGCCACGCGCGCGACATCGCCCCGGCGCAGCTCACCCCGAGCGTCGACTCCGCGGTGCTGCAGGCCCTGCGCGCCGGCGACCCGGCGATGCTCGCTGAGGCGCTCACCAACGACCTGCAGGCGCCGGCCATCCACCTCGTACCCGAGATCGCCGACGTGATCGAGCTGGGCGAGATGAACGGCGCACTGGCCGGAATCGTGTCCGGATCGGGGCCGACGGTCGCGTTCCTGGCGGCCGACCTCGACTCCGCCCTCGACCTGCAGATCGCCCTCAGCGCGGCGCGGGTGCGCGCGGTGCGCGCCACCGGACCGGTGCACGGGGCGCGCATCCTGAACGACTGAGCGAGGGTCGGCGGAGATCGGGGCCGTACCGTATTGGCGCGCGGCGTCGGTGCGGGGATGTGCGCTGGGGTGGGAGTCTGCGGTTGAGCGGGTGAGAGCCATGCGGCCAGCCTTCCAGCGGAGGAAGGGGCGCGGCCGGGACCCGGCGAATCTGTGGAAAGCCAGCGGACAGGCACGCCTGTGGAACGGAGGAAAAGGGTCGTCAGATCTCCGACGGAACGCTCTGTGGAAGGAGTTCTGGGCTCTGGATCGGCCGGATCTCCGACGCAAGCAGCCAGATCTCCGACACAAGCGCCAAGCCGGCAAGCGCCAAGCCGGGACCCCCGCACGCCTCCCCCTGAGGATGCCCGGCCGCACAGACGTCGGGTTGAGACGATTCGTCGATGTCGGGAAGCGTTTCCGCCTGCTGGGCCGGGCATCCCGGGTGTCTTCACACTATCGAGGGCCCTCGCGACACTCCCCACTCGGGGGACGAAACCGTCAAGACTTGACGGGTCTCCTCCGGGCCAGCGTCCGCAGGTCGCGCCGCGACCGCAGGCCCAGCTTGGAGAGGATGTTGCGCACGTGGAAGTTGACCGTCGTCACCGAGACGTACAGGCGTTCCGCGATCTCCTTGTTGGTCATGCCGGCGGCGAGCGCGTGCGCCACCTGGCGCTCCCGGGTGGTGAGGCTGGCGAGCGGGTCCACGGCCGACGACTCGACCGCCGCCTCCTCGAGCAGGTGGAGGCAGCGCGCCAGGTACCCGGAGGCGCCGAGCGCCCGGAACGTGGCCGCGGCCGACTCCAGCAGCGCCCGCCCCGCAGCCCTCTCTCCGCGGGAGATGGCGAGCCGTCCCGCGTCCAGCGCGGCGACCGCGCGGGGGAACGGGAAGCGGTCCGCCCCCGGCTCCGCGACGGCGGCGCGGTACGCGGCGAGTGCCTCCGGCGCGCGTCCCTCGGCTTCGAGCGTCCGTCCCTCCAGCCAGCGCAGCGATCCGTAGTAGGGACGCCACGGGCCCGGCGCGGCGCACCGCTCGTAGGCCGCGCGCGCCTCCTCGGCCCTGCCGAGCGCGGCGAGCGCATCCACCCGGTAGGTCAGCCAGCCGAGCGTCGAGCTGCGGGATGCGGCGGCCTCGGCCTGCTCTGCGGCGGCGAGCTGCTCGGCCGGCCGGCCGAGCGCGCGGGCGAGTTCCGCGCGCGCCAGGTAGGGCAGGTCGCCGTCGTACGATCCGGTGATCCGCGGGTCGGCCTGCGCCGCGGCGCGGAGCCGCTCGTCCACCGCCTCCGCCTCGCCGCGTCCGGCCCGCACCAGCGCCGACGTCCACAGGGCGATCGGCCAGCAGGAGAGGTCCGTCTCGTCCAGGGCGAGCGCGACGGCGGTGTCCGCCAGGGTGACGGACTCCTCCCACTCGCCGACCAGGTACAGGATGTGCGCGTACATCGTGCGCGCGAAGCCGGCCGTCCAGCTGGTCGGGAAGCGGCGCACCAGGTCGTTCGCCCGCGACAGGTCGGCGCGTGCGCGGTCGATGTCGCCGCTGAGGATGAAGACGCGGGAGCGGCTGACCAGCGCATCCACCGCCGCCGGGGACTCGTGGCCGACGACCAGCTCGTCGAGTTCCGCCGCCAGGGGCACGAACAGGTCGGGACGGCGGGCGTGCGCCGCCGAGATCACCGCCCAGCCCAGCAGCCGCGTCAGGTCGTCGAGCGGCGCCGCAAGCCAGCGCAGGGCGGGGTCCGCCACCTCGGCGGGGTCCGGGCTGTCCGCGATGTGCCGTCGCGCCGTGTCGAGGTGGTCGAGCACCGCCGGGAAGTCGCCGGTCGCCATGAGCACCTTGGGCAGCGCCTCCGCCACGTGCGCGCGGATCGCCCGCTCGTCGGGCGTCTCGGCGGGGCGCGCCTCGAACTCGAGCGCGAGGGCGAGGGCGCCGGGCAGGTCCTGCGAGAGCGTCCGCAGTTCGACCAGCACGGCATCCCGCGCCGGTGACGGCGGCATCGCCTCGAAGGCGGGCCTCAGCTCCAGGATGCGCTCGTGCATCCGGAACCGCATGGCGATGAGCCCGAGCTCGCGGAGCGCCCGCTCGGCCTCGGCGCCGGACGCGAGATCCACCGCGGACCGGGCGTAGCTGAGCGCCTGCTCGGCCTGGCCGAGGTCGGACACCGCGAGGGCGGCGGTGAGCAGCTCGTCAACCAGCGTGGGGTCGGTGCGGTCGGCGGCCTCCACCCGGTGGCGCAGCGCGCGGTGCCCGGAGAGCACCTCCGCGGCGACGCGGTGGATGGCGACCCGGCGGTGCAGCGGCACCCCCGCCGCGAGGGCGTCGGCCAGGATGGCGTGGGTCGGCTCGACGCGGACCACGCCGTCCCGGGTCTCCGCCAGAACGAGGCCGCGCGCGACGGCGCCGTGGACGTCGATGTCGAGTCCCAGGCGGTCGGCGATGGTGCCGACGACCGGCAGCGGGAGGGGGTCGCGCAGCACGGCGACGAGCTCCGCCGCCACGCGGACGGACGGGGGAGCGCCCTCCAGCGACGCGGAGATCGCGGTCGAGAGCGGCGTGATGGCGGTGGCGGGCAGATCCCACCCGGCGGGATGGAGCGCCTGCGCGAACGTCTCCCGCAGCTGGCCCAGCAGCACGCTGAGCAGCAGCGGCGAGCCCTGCGTCGCCTCGGTGAGGCGCGTCGCCGTGCGGCGCGAGACCGGGTGGCCGAGGATGTGGCGGGCGAGCTCCTGCGTGTCACCCACGGTCAGCGGGGTGAGCTCCACCCGGGCGTGGTTCGTCGTGGTGGATGCGAGGTCGTCGAAGAGCGCGGTGATCCGGTTGGGCTGGGGGCGTGTGGCCGCCGTGAACAGGAAGCGCTGGTCGACGAGGCGCCGGGCCAGGAACCGCAGCGCGCGGGCCGACGGCTCGTCCACCCACTGGGCGTCGTCGATGATCAGGCAGACCGGCCCGTCGATCCCGTCGATCGCGTCGAGCAGGAAGCGCCCGACGGTCAGCGGGTCGTCCCCGGGCTCGGGCGGACGGATGGCGGTGGATGCGGCGCCCGCGCGTGCTCCCGAGCCGCGCATCCCGTTGAGCCCGCGGACCAGGGTCTCGACCGTGGCGTACGCGAGGTCGGACTCGAAGGAGTCGGCGTGGACGCGCAGCACCGTCCAGCCCTCCAGCCGCTGCGCCACATCCGCCAGCAGAGCCGTCTTGCCGAGGCCCGCCTCTCCGGCGACCAGCAGAGCACCCCCGTGCTCGCGGGCCTGGTGCGCGACCAGGAGCATCGTCTCCCTGGCGCGGTCCCTGCCGAACAGGGGCCGCTGGTCCGCGGCCCGCTTCTGGTCACTCACGTGCCGCTCCGTCCCCATCGGCCGCGTCGGGTCGGGTGAGCGACCGATGCTCTGGATCATCGCACAGCGACCGGCCCGCTATCGTTCCCCAGTCCGGGGGTGCGAGCGCACCGGGCGCGGCCGGGTGCGGTGCGGGGTCAGCCCTCCAGTTGCTCGGAGAGCTCCAGCCACCGCGTCTCGAGGTCGGCGATCTCGCCCTCCAGGGTGCGCAGCTCCTCGGTCAGCCGGCCGAGGCCGACGTAGTCGCTCTGGTCGTGCCGCGCCAGCTCCTCGTGCTTCGCCGCCACCTGGTCGGTGACCCTGGCGAGCCGCCGGTCGAGGGCGGACAGCTCCTTCTCGGCCGAGCGAAGGGCCGCGCCCGACAAGGCGGGTGCTGCGGGTGTGCCGGCCGACGGCGAGGCACCGGCCGCGTCGCTGGACGCCTCCTGCGCGCTCTGCGCCCGCCGCAGCCGCAGGTACTCGTCGACGCCGCCGGGCAGGTGCCGCAGCCGCCCATCCATCACCGCGTACTGCTGGTCGGTGACCCGCTCGAGCAGGTACCGGTCGTGCGAGACGACCAGCAGGGTGCCCGGCCAGGAGTCGAGCAGGTCCTCCATCGCCGCCAGCATGTCGGTGTCGAGGTCGTTCGTCGGCTCGTCCAGGATGAGCACGTTCGGCTCGTCGAGCAGGATGAGGAGCAGCTGGAGGCGGCGCTTCTGACCGCCCGACAGGTCCTTCACCGGGGTCGAGAGCTGCGCGTTCGAGAAGCCCAGGCGCTCCAGCAGCTGCCCGGGCGACACCTCCTTGCCGCCGGCCAGGTAGGTGGACTTCTTGCCCGCCACGACGGCGCTCACGCGCTCGTCGGCGATGTCGTCCAGCTCGCTGAGCTGCTGCGTCAGCGTGGCGATGCGGACCGTCTTGCCGCGCTTCACCCGGCCGGAGTCCGGCTCGACGGTTCCGGCGACGAGGCCCAGCAGGGTGGACTTTCCGGCGCCGTTCACGCCCAGGATGCCGGTGCGCTCGCCGGGGGCGATCCGCCACTCCACATCGCGCAGCACGGTCTTGGGCGGGTAGGAGACGGACACGTCGAGCAGGTCCACCACGTCCTTTCCGAGCCGGGAGGTGGCGAGCGTGGTCAGCTCGACCGTGTCGCGCGGCGGCGGCTCGTCGGCGATCAGCACGGCCGCCGCATCCATCCGGAACTTCGGCTTGGAGGTGCGGGCGGGCGCGCCCCGGCGCAGCCAGGCGAGCTCCTTCCGCATCAGGTTCTGCCGCTTCGTCTCGGCGACCGACGCCATCCGGTCGCGCTCCACCCGCTGCAGCACGTACGCGGCGTAGCCGCCCTCGAACGGTTCGACGATGCCGTCGTGCACCTCCCACGTGGCCGTCGACACCTCGTCGAGGAACCACCGGTCGTGCGTCACCACGACGAGCGCGCCCGAGCCGGTGGGCCAGCGGCCCTTGAGGTGCTGGGCGAGCCAGGCGACGCCCTCCAGGTCGAGGTGGTTGGTGGGCTCGTCGAGAAACAGGATGTCGTGGTCGTGCACCAGCAGCGCGGCCAGGGCGACCCGGCGGCGCTGGCCACCGGAGAGCTCGCCGATCGTCGCATCCCACCGGATGTCCGACACGAGCCCGGCCAGCACGTCGCGCACCCGGGGGTCGCCGGCCCACAGGTACTCCTCCCGGTCGCCGACGATGGCGTGGCCCACGGTCAGCTGCGGCGGCAGCTCGTCGCGCTGGTCGAGCATCCCGACCGTGACGCCGCGGCGCCGGGTGACGCGGCCGGAATCGGGCTCCAGCCGGCCCGCCAGCAGCTGCAGGAGGGTCGACTTGCCGTCGCCGTTGCGGCCGACGACGCCGATGCGGTCGCCCTCCGAGATGCCGAGGGTGACGGAGTCGAACACGGTGCGCGTCGGATACTCCAGGTGCAGCGCTTCCGCGCCGAGCAGGTGAGCCATGAGACCATCCAGCCTACCGGGCACCGCCTAGGGGGTTCCTCCGCGCGCTCGCTCGACCTGGTAGAGTCCTTGTATCAGCGCCCCCCCAAGGCTCGAGCCATCCGGCTTCCTCAAATGCGGGGGGTCTTTCTTTGTGACCGCCGCGTCCTTGTCCGGATTCTCGGGGTCACAACCCGATTCTCATAACATCGACGGATGCACAAGCCGTTCCTCTCGCTCGACGCCCAGGTGACGCTCCTCGCCGAGCGTGGCCTCGAGGTCGGCGAACGCGACCGTGCCACGTCGGAATTGCATCGCCTCAACTACTACCGCGTGAGCGGATACGGGCGTGAGTTCCAGCGCGCGCCCTCGCGCGGGGACGACAGCTACCACCCAGGGGTGTCGCTCGGCCGGATCGTCGAGCTCATGGAGCGCGACGCACGTCTGCGCCGGCTGCTGACAGAGGCCCTGACCGAGATCGAGCTCGGTGTGCGGTCACGGTTCGCCTACGAGGCTGGCCGGGAGCTCGGGTCGCGAGCCTTCTACCTCGACCCGGCCGCGTACCTGGAGATCACGCCGGACGTCGCAAGCCACATCGCGAAGATCGAGCGCGAACTCCTTCGGCCGAAGCTCCGCACCGTGGCGCGCTATCGGGTGGGCGACGACCTGTCGTCCGTCCCGATCTGGGTCGCCATCGAAGTCGTCTCGTTCGGCGCGCTCGCCAAGATGCTCTGGTACCTCCGCACGCCGCTGCCCGCCCAGCGGACGGCTGACGCCCTCGGCGTCCAGCGCACAGGTTTCGCGTCCGCGGTCCATAGCTTCGCGGTGCTGCGGAATGTGTGCGCGCATCACGGACAGCTCTGGCATCGGCCGTTGGACGTGATGTTCGGGACGCTGCCGAAGGAGAAGAAGCGAGAGCCTCGCCACGAACCGTCGAGCGTCTACAGCGGCATCGTCGTTGCGAAGCGATTCCTGAGGGGGATGAATCGCCTCGCCGACTGGGA
Organism: Leifsonia shinshuensis; assembly: GCF_031456835.1. Lineage (NCBI taxonomy): Bacteria > Bacillati > Actinomycetota > Actinomycetes > Micrococcales > Microbacteriaceae > Leifsonia > Leifsonia shinshuensis. Next base: position 1,527,503 of record NZ_JAVDVK010000001.1, on the reverse strand, counting down.
TGAGAGGGTCTCTGCGCTCCTCGACGAAGACGCGGAATTCCGGTCGGGCATCCTGCGACCCGAGCCGCGCTGAGACATCCACCGACCGGGCACCGCCGCACTAGACTCCCGCCATGGTCACCCACACCGTCGTGAACCAGGCGCCGCCGCGCGTCGACGTGGACGAGTTCGCGGCGAATCCCGCCCTCCGCGAGGGGGTCGAGCGTTACGACGCCGGGTGGGCCGCGGCGTCGCTCGGCGAGGTGGGGCGGCTGGTGGGGTCGGAGTCGTTCCAGAGGGATGCGGAGCTCGCGAACATCCACGAGCCGCAGTTACGCGCCTTCGACCGGTGGGGCGAGCGGATCGACGAGGTCGAGTACGACGACGGGTACCACCGCGTCATCGCGGCGGCCGTCGCAGCCGGAGCCCACACCTCGGCCTGGGCGGATCCGCGCCCCGGCGCGAACGTCGCGCGCGCCGCCGCGTTCATGCTGTTCGCGCAGGTCGAGCCGGGGCACGCGTGCCCGGTGTCGATGACGCACGCCGCCGTCCCCGCGCTCGCCCTCTCGGAAGGGCTCGCCACCGAGTGGATGCCACGCCTGCTCAGTCGGGAGTACGACGGCCGGCTGCGGGCGGGCAAGACCTCCGCGCTGTTCGGGATGGCGATGACCGAGAAGCAGGGCGGGTCGGATGTGCGCGCCAACACGACCCGCGCGCTCGCCGACGGCGACGGTCGCTGGCTGCTCACCGGGCACAAGTGGTTCTGCTCGGCTCCGATGTCGGACGCGTTCCTCGTGCTCGCGCAGACCGCGAGCGGTCTGTCGTGCTTCCTGGTCCCTCGCGTGCTGGAGGACGGCGACCGGAACGTGTTCCTCATCCAGCGCCTCAAGGACAAGCTCGGCAACCGGTCCAACGCCTCCAGCGAGGTGGAGTTCGACGGGACCGTCGGGTACCTGCTGGGGGAGGAGGGACGCGGTGTGCGCACCATCCTCGAGATGGTCAACCGCACGCGGCTCGACTGCATCCTGGGCAGCGCGGCGGGGATGCGTCAGGCCGTCGCCGAGGCCGCGTGGCACGTGCGGCACCGTTCGGCGTTCGGCGCCCGGCTGATCGATCAGCCGGCGATGAGGGCGGTGCTCGCCGACCTCGCGCTGGAGTCCGAGGGGGCGACCGAGGTGGCCCTCCGTCTGGCGCGCGCCCACGACGCGGACGCGCCGGCGACGGATGCCGCCTTCCGGCGCCTGGCGACCGCGGTCACCAAGTACTGGGTCTGCAAGCGCGGGCCGGGCCACGCCTACGAGGCGCTGGAGTGCCTCGGCGGGAACGGCTACACCGAGGCGTTCCCGCTGGCCCGGCGGTACCGGGAGCAGCCGGTGATGGCGATCTGGGAGGGCTCGGGCAACGTGATCGCCCTGGATGTGCTGCGCGCGCTCCGCCGCGAGCCGGCGGCTTGGGACGCCTTCGACGCCGAGCTGGCACACGCCCGCGGGCGGTACCGCACCTTCGACGCGCACCACGACCGGCTGCGCGCGCGGGTGGCGTCATGCGTGGCGGGCGGCGCCGCCGACGGCGCGGCCGACTCGTCCGCCGCCGCCGAGGCCTCGGTGCGCCCGCTGGTCGCGGCGATGGCCGTCGCGCTGCAGGCGTCCCTGCTGATCCGTCACGCGTCGGACGCCGTCGCCGACGCCTTCGTCGCCGCACGCATCGGCCCCGAGCGCGGCTCCCTCTACGGCGAGCTCCCACCCGGCCTCGACCTCGGGGCTCTCCTCACCCGCGCCTGACCCCCACCGTCGAGTACACGAATAGTGCACGCGACACGCCGCGAAGGCGTGCACTTTTCGTGTACTCGACGGAGGGGGAGGGACCGGAGGGGAGACGGGGCTCAGGCGCCGATGGCGGCGTAGAACTGGGCGACGGCCTTGCGGTTGTAGGCGTGGTAGTCGAAGTGGCTGTCGGGGACGTCGCCGCGCAAGAACGCGCGCATGCCGTCGGCGACGCCGTCGACCGTCTGCGGCACGACCATCCCGCTTCCCGCGGGCAGTGCGTTCTTCGCGGAGGCGAACTCGACCGTGATGATGGGCAGCTGCAGCACCAGCGCCTCCAGGAGCACCATCGGCTGGCCCTCGTAGTCGCTGGAGAGCACGAAGCAGTCCGCCTTGGCCATGATCGCGTGCGGGTTGCGCTGCATCCCGGTGAGGAAGACGGACCCCTGCAGCCCCAGCTCGGCCACCAGCGCCTCCAGGCCGCCGGCCAGCGGGCCCGAGCCGACGACGACCAGCCGGGTGCGCGGGTTCTCGGCGTGCACGGCCGCGAACGCCCGGATGAGCCGGGTCTGGTTCTTCTCCGGCGAGAGCCGGCCGACGTTGACGAACGTCGTGACGTCGTCGTCGGCGAGCAGCAGCTCCGCCCAGTCCGGGATGCTGCCGGTCTCCTCGTCGAAGGTGAGCTCGTGCAGGTCGGCGGCCGCGTTCTCCAGGATGTGCTCGGCGTCGACCGTGTTGAGGGCCGACACGAACTTCTCCGGCGGCGCGTACTCCGCCAGGGCGTCGCGGTTGATCTCCGACAGGGTGGGCGACACGGAGACCAGGTGGTCGTACTGCCGGTACAGCGTGAAGATCTGCGTGAGGCTGTGCAGCATCCGCTTCTCGCCGTTCACCTCGCGGTGCGCGTCCGCCGCCAGGTCGTTGTGCAGCCAGATCGCCCGCTGCGCGTCGGGGGAGTGGAGCAGCAGCGTCGCCCAGAAGGGTCCGTAGCCGGAGAAGTCGACCACGTAGTCGAAGCGGCTCTCCCCGAAGCAGCGGTACCACTCGTCATCCCACAGCCGGTTCTGCGCCGGGATGTCGGCGTGCTGGGCGATGCGCCCGCGCCGGAAGTCGAGGTGGCGGGCCAGGTGCACGAGCTTGGCGCCGTTCATCCCGCCGACCCGCGGGAACTGGCGGACCGAGGGATGGATCTGGCGCTGCTTCCCGATGATGACCTGCGACCGGCTCTGGGCGAAGAACGCCGACACGTCGAAGCGGTCGTGGTCGATGTTGTTGAGCAGGTTCAGCGCGGAGGTCGTGATGCCATTGGGGCGCATGCCGCCCAGGTAGAGCAGGATCTTCTGCCGGCCGTCGTCGGCGAGGTCGCTGCGCAGGCGGTAGCCGTCCCGGTTGCCCCGGAACACGATGTCGACGATGCGGGCGGATGCCGACCCGTCCTCGTAGGGCGTGAACCGCTCCTGCATCGACCGGTAGCGGTCGGCCGAATCGGCCGGCAGTGCGCCACCGGCCTCGGCGATCGCGTGCAGGGCGTCGCCCACCTCGCGGGCCGACATGAGCACGGGACCGGGCCACTCGTCCGGCTCGAAGTACAGACCGCGGGTGCCCGCGTAGTCGGCCAGATCGGGCGTGAAGAACACGATCGGCCGGCCGGTCTGGAGGAAGTCGAAGAAGATGCTCGAGTAGTCCGAGATCAGCATGTCCGTCGCGCCGAGCACGAGGTTCGTCGGGATCTCGTTCGGCACGAGCATCCGCGCGAGCTCCGGGCGGTGCGCCGCGAGCGCGTGCACGGACTGGTGCGTCTTCAGCAGCACGGCGTAGCGGCTGGTGTCGATGCGCTCCTCGATCTGGCCGATGTGCGCGAGCAGCGCATCCAGGTCGTCCTCGGGCCGGCCGAAGACCTGGCCCTTCCAGGTGGGCGCGTACAGGATGACCTGGCGGTCGCCGAGCGGGATGCCCGCGGCGACGAGCCGGCGGCGCACCTCCTCGCGCCCGCGGTCGTCGAGGAACTGCCGGTCGATGCGCGGGTAGCCCTCCTCGACGAGGGTGCCGCGGTAGACGCCGGTGAGCTTGTAGCCGGTCTCGTACATCTGCTCCGACATGAACGGGTTCGCGGAGAGCAGGTAGTCCGCCTGGACGAAGTTCCGGATGATGTTGGCCGTGCCGAGCGCGCCGTCGGCGATGTCGTACCCCATCCGCTTCAGCGGGGTGCCGTGCCAGGTGTTGAGGTACACCTGCCCCGGGCGCTTCGAGAAGTCGGGCGGGAACGTCGCATTGTTGACGAGGTACTGGCTGGTCGCGAGGGCGCGGTAGTAAGCCGAGGAGCCGTAGCGCACGAAGCTCACGCGGTCGTCGCCGGCGAACTCCTCGACCGCTGCCCGGTACTGGCGCAGGTCGGACAGCGCCCAGATGTGGGTGAGGTGACCGAGGTCGGGGGAGGCGAGCAGCTCGCGGAAGACCGCCTCCGGGTTGTCCAGCATGCCGTTGCCCGAGAACGACTCGTACAGCACGGCGCCCCGCACGATCGGCTGCCGCCGCCAGTGCGCGTGGATCTCGTAACGCGCGGCACGCTTGGCCCGGGACGGCAGTCGCTTCAGTCGGGAGAGTCTCATCGCCCTCGATTTTATGAGAGCGGCATAACGGCCACCTGGGAGCGCGGTATGCGGTTCGCGAACGCCCGCCCTCAACCCTCCGCGTCGAACCCCAGGCTCAGCTTGCGCAGCAGGCCGGCGAGGCGCTCGGCGTCGGCGGCGGAGAGGCCGTCGAGCAGCTCGGCCTCGGCGTCCACGAGGCGGGTGATCGCCGCATCCACCCGGGTCAGTCCCTGCGCCGTCATCTGCACCAGGATGCCGCGGCCGTCGTTGGGGTCGGTGCGGCGCTCGACCAGGCCGCGGGCGACCAGCCGGTCGATGCGGTTCGTCATCGTGCCGGAGGAGACGAGGGTCTGCTGCAGCAGCGACTTGGGGCTGAGCTGGTACGGCGTGCCCGCCCGGCGCAATGCGGCCAGTACGTCGAACTCCCACGACTCCAGGTCGGACCGGTCGAACGCGCCGCGCCGGGCGCGGTCGAGGTGCCGGGAGAGGCGGTCGACCCGCGAAAGCACCTGCAGCGGGGCGAAGTCGAGGTCGGGACGCTCGCGCAGCCAGGCGTCCACGATGCGGTCCACCTCGTCGCGTGCGTCGGCCATCCCCCCATGCTATTGGGGGATGGCCGGAGCGCGTCTGGCAGACTGTCATCTGCGCGACGCGCGTGTTCCGCCTTGGTGTAATGGCAGCACGACAGCCTTTGGAGCTGTTAGGTCCAGGTTCGAGTCCTGGAGGCGGAGCGTACGAACTGCACGATCCCTGGAGGGACATGACCGACCAGAATCTCGCCATCGTCGTCCTCGCGGCGGGGCAGGGCACGCGGATGAAGTCCGCGACCCCCAAGCTGCTCCACCCGCTGGGCGGCATCCCGATCGTGTCCCACGTGCTGGCGACCGCGCGCGAGCTGGATGCTGCGCACGTGATCGCGGTCGTGCGTCACGAGCGCGACCGGCTGGCCGAGGTCATCGGCGCCGACATGCCGGAGGCCGTCATCGTCGACCAGGACGAGGTCCCCGGCACCGGCCGTGCGGTCGAGCAGGCCGTCGCGGCGCTCCCCGACGGCTTCACCGGAGACGTGCTGGTGGTCAACGGCGACGTCCCGCTGCTCGACGCGGGCACGCTGCGCGAGCTCGTGGAGCGCCACCGCTCCGGCGAGGCCGCGGCGACCATCCTGTCGTCGTTCCCGGCCGACGCCACCGGCTACGGCCGCATCGTACGCACCCCGGAGGGCCACCTCGACCGCATCGTCGAGCACAAGGACGCCACCGCGGAGGAGCGCGCGATCGGCGAGATCAACGCGGGCATCTACCTGTTCGGTCTGGCCGCGCTGCGCGACAAGCTGGCCCTCGTGTCAACGGACAACGCGCAGGGCGAGAAGTACCTGACGGATGTGATCGGCCTGCTCCGCGAGGCCGGATTCGACGTGGATGCGCTCCCGGTCGCCGAGTCGTGGCTGGTCGAGGGCATCAACGACCGCGCCCAGTTGAGCGACGCCGCGGCGAAGCTGAACGCGCTCATCGTCCGCACCTGGCAGGTCGCCGGCGTGACCGTGCAGGACCCGGCGACGACGTGGATCGACGTGAAGGCGAAGCTCGCGCCCGACGTCACCGTCCTCCCGGGCACCCAGCTGCGCGGCGCGACGGTCGTCGAGACCGGCGCGACCATCGGCCCGGACACCACGCTCACCGACACCGAGGTCGGCGAGGGCGCGACCGTCACCCGCACCGACGCGACGCTCGCCGTGATCGGCGCCGGCGCGACGGTGGGACCGTTCGCCTACCTGCGGCCCGGCACCGTGCTCGGCGCGCGCGGCAAGATCGGCACGTTCACCGAGACGAAGAACGCGGTCATCGGCGAGGGCACCAAGCTCGCCCACTTCAACTACGTCGGCGACGCCGAGGTGGGGGAGAAGGGCAACCTGGGCGCCGGCGTCATCACGGCGAACTACGACGGGGTGAACAAGCACCGCACGGTGATCGGCTCCCACGTCCGCATCAGCACGAACACCGTGCTCGTCGCGCCCGTTAGGATGGGGGACGGAGCGTACACGGGGGCGGGCACGGTCGTCCGCAAGGACGTCCCCGCCGGAGCCCTCGCGATCACCGTCGCTCCTCAACGCAATATCGAAGGCTGGGTCGCGGAGAAGCGGCCGGGCACGGACGCCGACAGAGCGGCTCGCGAAAGCGACGCGTCGGAAGAGAGCGGAGCGTAAGTGTCAGGGATCACCGCGACCGGCCAGAAAAGACTCGTCCTCATCTCCGGTCGCGCGCATCCTCAGCTCGCCCAGGAGATCGCCGAGTGCCTCGGGAGCGAACTGATCCCGACCGACGCACGCACCTTCGCCAACGGCGAGATCTACGCCCGCTTCGACGAGAGCGTCCGCGGCTCGGATGCGTTCGTCATCCAGTCGCACACCTCCCCGATCAACGAGTGGCTCATGGAGCAGCTCATCATGGTGGATGCGCTCAAGCGCGCCTCCGCGAAGCGCATCACGGTCGTCGCCCCCTTCTACCCGTACGCCCGCCAGGACAAGAAGGGCCGCGGCCGCGAGCCGATCTCGGCGCGCCTCGTCGCCGATCTCTTCAAGGCCGCGGGCGCCGACCGCATCATGTCGGTCGACCTGCACGCCGCGCAGATCCAGGGCTTCTTCGACGGCCCGGTCGACCACCTGTTCGCGATGCCCGTGCTGCTCGACCACATGCGCCGTGAGCTGGACCCCTCGACGCTGACCGTCGTGTCGCCCGACATGGGCCGCGTGCGCGTCGCCGACATCTGGAGCGACAAGCTGGGCGCGCCGCTGGCGATCATCCACAAGCGACGGGATCCGCTCGTCCCGAACCAGGTGTCGGTGCACGAGATCGTCGGCGAGGTCGACGGCCGCGTCTGCCTGCTCGTGGACGACCTGATCGACACCGGCCGCACCATCGTCAAGGCTGCCGAGGCGCTCAAGGCCGCCGGGGCCACCGGCGTCGTCGTCGCCGCGACGCACGCGGTGTTCAGCGACCCGGCCGTCGAGCTGCTGCAGAGCGACGCGATCGACTCGGTCGTGGTGACCGACACCCTCCCGCTGCCCGAGCACAAGCGCTGGGAGGGCCTGACGGTCCTGCCGATCGCGCCGCTGCTGGCGAACGCGATCCGCGAGGTGTTCACCGACGGTTCGGTGACGTCGATGTTCGACGGGGCCGCCTGACCGCTTTACGGCAACTGGTGCGGTGCCGACGGGATGAGCCCCAGCGGCGCCACCCAGGTGGCGTCCCCTTCGGTGTTGAGCGCGTAGCACTGCCATCCCGGCCCGACCGGACCGGTCAGTTCGAACCGTGCGGATGAGCTGAGCGCGTCCGGCTGGTACTGCCGCGCGTAGACGGAGCACGTGTAGTCGGCCGTCTGCGTCTGGATGCTGATGGTGAGCAGGATGCCCGGCAGCAGCAGTGCGCTGAGCGCGACGACCACGAAGACGCGGCTGGCGACCGTCATCGTCCGCCCGCGGAGCGGTCGCTCCCCGAGGGGCTCGTACTCCGCGAGCTCCGGGTGGTCCTCGTACGTCACCCTCCCATCCTCCCTCCTCCCCGCCGTCGAGTACACAAAAACTGCACGCAGATCGCAGGATCCGCGTGCAGTTTTCGTGTACTCGACGGTGGGGCGTGCCCCGAGGGGTCAGTGGGTGGAGGGCTCGGTCTCGATCTCGGTGCGGTCGCCGGACCACAGGGTGTGGAAGACGCCGTCCTTGTCGACGCGCTTGTAGGTGTGCGCGCCGAAGAAGTCGCGCTGGCCCTGCACGAGGGCGGCGGGGAGGCGCTTCGAGGCGAGCGAGTCGTAGTACGAGAGCGCCGAGCCGAAGCCGGGCACCGGCACGCCGGAGAGGGCGGCGGTGGCGACGATGCGGCGCCAGGCGGCCTCGCCCTCGCGGACGGCGTCGGCGAAGTACGGCGCCTCGAGCAGCGTCGCGATGTCCGGGTTCTCGTCGTACGCGTCGGCGATGCGGTTCAGGAACTGGGCACGGATGATGCAGCCGCCGCGCCAGATCTTCGCGATCTTGTCCTTGTGGATGTCCCAGCCGTACTTCTCGGCGCCCGCGATGATCGCGTCGAAGCCCTGCGCGTAGGCGACGACCTTCGAGGCGTAGAGCGCCTTCGACACGTCGTCGGCGAACGCCTGCACGTCGTCGGCCTTCTGCACGTCGGGCCGCGACTGGATGGTCGCCTGCACGGCCGCGCGCTGCGCCGGCTTCGACGACACGGCGCGGGCGAACACGGCCTCCGCGATGCCGCCGACCGGCACGCCCAGGTCGAGCGCGTTCTGCACGGTCCAGACGCCGGTGCCCTTGGAGCCCGCCTGGTCGAGGACGATGTCGATGAACGGCTTGCCGGTCTCCGCATCCACCTGGCGCAGCACCTCGGCGGTGATCTCGATCAGGTACGACTCGAGGTAGCCCTTGTTCCACTCGGCGAACACGTCCGCGATCTGCGCGGGCTCGAGGCCGCCGATGGTGCGCAGCAGGTCGTACGCCTCGGCGATGAGCTGCATGTCGGCGTACTCGATGCCGTTGTGGATCATCTTGACGAAGTGGCCGGCGCCGTCGGTGCCGACGTGCGTCACGCACGGCTCGCCCTCGGCGACCGCGGCGATCGACTCCAGGATGGGGCCCAGCGTCTTGTACGACTCCACCGAACCGCCGGGCATGATCGACGGGCCGTTCAGCGCACCCTCCTCGCCGCCGGAGATGCCGGCGCCGACGAAGTGGATGCCCGTGGGCGCGATCCGCTTCTCCCGCTCGATGGTGTCGTGGAAGTTCGCGTTGCCGCCGTCGACGATGATGTCGCCCGGCTCGAACCGCTCCACCAGCTGGTCGATCACGGCGTCGGTTCCCTTGCCGGCCTGCACCATGATGATCGCGGTGCGCGGCTTGGACAGCGAGGCGACGAAGTCGTCCATCTGCTCGGCCGACACGAACCCGGCCTCCGGGTGCGCGTTCACCAGCTCCTCGGTGCGGGCGTACGTGCGGTTGAACACGGCGACCTTGTTGCCCTCGCGGGAGGCGAGGTTGCGGGCCAGGTTCGAGCCCATCACCGCCAGACCGACGACTCCGATGTTGGCGGTTGCTTCCTGTGACACGTAGTGCTCCTTCGTGAAGCCGCGACGGACGAGGGCCGTCCGCCACGACGGGATGTAGTCGGGGGTCAGCTCTCCCGCGGGTGGCAAGAATCGAGCAGTCCCTTCAGCGTAGCGCGCGGCTCGGTCAACCGAGGCGGAAGGTCGCGCGGGGGATGTCGTCGACCAGGCGCCGGGCGAGGGTGAACGCGTCCTCCTCGTCCAGCCGGTGCTCGGCGACCAGGCCGGCGAGGTAGGAGGCGTCCACGCGCCGGGACATGTCGTGGCGCGCCGGGATGCTGCAGAACGCGCGCGTGTCGTCGATGAACCCGCTGGTCTTGGTGAAGCCGGCGCTGTCGGTGACCGCCCGGCGGTAGCGCAGGATGGCGTCGGGCGTGTCGATGAACCACCACGGCGCCCCCGCGTACACCGACGGGTAGAACCCGGCGAGCGGGCCGATCTCGCGCGAGAACGTCGTCTCGTCCACGGTGAACAGCACCAGCCGGAACACGGGGTCCGTGCCGAAGTCGCGCAGGATGGGCGTGAGCGGCGCGGTGAAGGCGCCGACCGCGGGCAGGTCGTGCCCGGTGTCCGGGCCGTACGCGTCGAAGGTGGGCCGGTGGTGGTTGCGCAGCACGCCGGGGTGCAGCTGCATGACCAGGCCGTCCTCCGCCGACAGCTCGGCGAGCCGGTAGAGCATGTTGCGCCGGTAGGCGACGGCCTCCGCCGCGGTCACGGTGCCGTCGAGGGCGGCCCGGTGGATGCGCGACGCCTCGGCCTCGTCGAGCGGATCGCAGCCCGCGTCGAGCACGCCGGTGTCGGTGGCCGTGCCGCCCGCTTCCTTGAAAGCAACGCGGCGGCGCCGCAGCGCCTCCAGCAGTCCCGGGTACGTGGTCGTGTCGGTGTCGGCGGCCGCGGCCAGCCGCTCCAGCCGGGCGGCCCAGCCGTCCTCGTCGGGGTGCATGTACCGGTCGGCGCGGAAGGTGGGGATCACCCGGCCGCGGAAGTCCGGATCCGCCGCCAGCCGGGCGTGCGCCGCCAGGTCGTCCGCCGGGTCGTCCGTGGTCGCCAGCACCTCGATCCGGAACCGCTCGAACAGCGCCCGCGGGCGGAACGCCGGGTCGGCGAGGGTCTCGGCGAGCTGGTCGTACAGGCGGTCGGCATTCTGCGCCGAAGGCTGCTCGGTCAGGCCGAACACCTCGCTGAACTCCGCCTCGAACCACAGCCGCACCGGCGTGCCGAGGAAGACGTCCCAGTGCTCGCACAGGGTCCGCCAGATCGAGCGACCCGTGGCCGGGGAGGGGTGGCCGTTCCGCGCCAGGCCGAGGTCGTCGAGCGGCACCCCCGCCGCGTGCAGCATCCGCGTGACGTAGTGGTCGGGCGTGATGAGCAGCGCGGCCGGGTCGGGGAAGGGCTCGTCGTCGGCGAGCATCCGCGCATCCACGTGACCGTGCGGCGAGAGGATCGGCGCGTCCGCCACCTGGGCGTGCAGCCGCCGCGCGAGGTCGCGGACGCCAGGGTCGGCGGGGAGCAGTCGGTCGGGATGCGGTGCCAGGGCGGTCATGCGGGCGATGCTCCGTTCGTGGTCGGTGCGGCGTGGGGCGCCGGTCCGGTGGAGTCCCGGACCGTGAGGTGGGTCGGCAGGGTGACGGCCTGGCGCACCACGGGGGCGAGTCCGCCGTCGAGGCGCGACAGCAGCATGGCGACGGCCGTCCGTCCTGCCTGCTCGATCGGCGCCGTCAGGGTCGTCAGCGGCGGGTTGCAGAAGTCGGCGCCGAAGATGTCGTCGCAGCCGACGATGCTGAGGTCGTCCGGGATGCGCACGCCGCGTTCGCGGAAGCGCGGCAGCATCCCGATCGCGAGCAGGTCGTTGAACGCGATGCACGCGGTGACGCCGGAGTGCAGCACCGCGTCCGCGGCGGCGGCGCCCGCGTACTGCCGCGGAGCGAACGGACCGAGACGCACCGCATCGACGCCGTAGCGCTCGCCGGCGCGGACGAGGGCGCGCCAGCGTCCTTCGTTCGGCCACGAGGTTGCCGGCCCCGAGACGTAGGCGACGCGGCGGTGACCCAGCGAGACGAGGTGGCCGACGGCCTGCTCGATCGCGCTCGGCGTGTCGATGAAGACGCTCGGCACGCCGCGGGTCTGCCGGTTGACGGCGACCAGCGGGATCTCCTGGGCGAGCGCGCTCAGCCGGCGGTCGGTGAGCCGGGATGCGGCGAGGATGGCGCCGTCGAACGACCGCCGCAGCTTGTGCAGCGTCCCGTCCTCCAGCTCGTCCGACTCCTCGGTGTCGACCAGCAGCTGGGTGTAGCCGGCCGCCTTCAGCTGCTGCTGCGTGCCCCGGATGATGCCGAAGTAGAACGGGTTCGTGACGTCCGAGACGAGCACCGCGATCGCCCGGGTCCGGCCGCTGGTCAGCGCGCGGGCCTGCGAGTTCGGGACGTAGTCGAGTTCGCGTGCCGCGCGCTCGATGCGCTCGCGGGTGCGGGCGTTCACCCGGCCCGGGTTGGAGAGCGCACGGGACACCGTGGAGGTCGCGACGCCGCTGAGCGCGGCGACGTCCGCGAGGGTCGCGGGGCGATCGTTCCCCGCACCGGTGAGAGGGCTCATGCGGCTATCAGAGCACACGATGGCAAATTCTGGCAAACGATTGCAGTCCGATTTGCACCCCTCCTAGAGTCGCCACCAACCTCCCCGGCACGGCCGGGTCGAGGCCCACCAGATCCCTGCTCGAAGGAGAGTACGAATGAGATCACGTCTTGCGCTCGGCGCGGTGGCGGCCCTCGCGGCCGCCGGGCTCGCGCTCACCGGATGCTCCGGCTCCGGCTCCACCTCCACGGCATCCGCGGGAGGGAAGGTCGACGGCGCCGGGAAGACCCTCGACGTCATGATCGCCGCCAACACCCTCTACCCGACCCAGCAGCAGAAGTGGTTCCAGGATGTGTCGGCCCAGTTCCAGAAGGAGACCGGCGCCACGGTGAAGTTCGAGACGTTCGCCTCGGCGAACGACGAGCTCACCAAGATCCAGACCTCGGTGCTGAGCGGCCAGGGCCCGGACATCTACGACCTCGGCACCACGTTCACCCCCACGGCGTACTCCACCGGCGCCTTCGTGAAGCTCACCGCCGCCGACTGGGCCAAGATCGGCGGCCGCGACCGCTTCGTCCCGGCCACCCTCGGCATCTCCGGGCCGAGCCAGTCCGACCAGGTCGGCATCCCGTTCCTCAGCCGCCCGTTCGTGATGGCCTACAACAAGGACCTGCTGAAGGCCGCGGGCATCGACAAGCCCGCCGACACCTGGGATGGACTCGCCGCGCAGGCGAAGAAGCTCACCAGCGGCGACGTGCACGGGATGGCCATCGCCTACGCCGACAGCTTCGACCCCTGGAAGTTCGTCTGGGCGATGTCGATGCAGCAGGGCAACACGCTGCTCGACCTGAAGACCAAGAAGGCGACCATCGACGACGACGCCGTGAAGAAGGCCTACCAGACCTACTTCGGCTGGCTCACCAAGGACAAGGTGGTCGACCCGGCCGCGATCGGCTGGAAGAACGCGCAGGCGGTCGCGGCCTTCGCCTCCGGCAAGGCGGCGTTCCTGCCGATGGTGTCCTCGTCGTCCCAGGTGTCGCTGGACGCGTCGGCCATGGCCGGCAAGTACGCCTACGCGGTGATGCCGACCATCCCGCCGGGGGCGTCGAAGCTGCCGTCCGACGGCAAGGCCGCGGCCACGATCATCTCCGGCGACAACATGGTGGTCGCCAAGTACTCCAAGAACCAGGACCTCGCCTTCGCGCTGATCAAGATGCTCACGAGCGAGGACAACCAGATCGCGTACACGAAGACCTTCGGCGACCTGCCCACCAACGCCGCGGCCGCGAAGAAGATCGAGGACGGCAACGAGCTCCTCGGCCCGATCCTCGACGCCGGCACGAAGGCGTACGGGACGCCGTTCTCCGGAGCCTGGGGCGACACCCAGCTGGCGCTCGTGAACGTGGTGGTGCAGTCCATCCCGGCGCTCTCGTCGGGAGGCGTGTCGTCCTCCGACCTGGAGGCCCGGCTGAAGACCGCGCAGGCCACCGCGCAGGCCTCCCTGAGCAAGGCGAAGTAGCCGGGACCGTCATGTCGAATCCCACACTCGCCGCGCCGCAGGGCACGGCCCCGGCCGACGGCTCGCCCGCGGGACGCGCTCCCGCGGGCGGCCGCCACGGCCGCCCCGGCCGGACGGACCGTCCGGCCGGGGCGCGCAGCCCGCGCCGCCGCGGCCTGGAGCGGCGCAACCGTCCGCTGTGGATGCTGCTGCCCGGCGGCATCCTGATGCTGATCATCATCGTGGTGCCGCTGATCGTCGCCGTGGTGATGTCCACGCTCGACCTCGATCAGTACACGCTGCAGAGCTGGTTGCAGGCGCCGTTCATCGGGCTCGGCAACTACGTCGAGGCCGTCGTGGCGTCGCCGCTGCTGCGCTCGATCGGCATCAGCGTCTCGTTCGCGGTCATCGCGGCGGTCATCACGCTCCCGATCGGCGTCGCCGCGGCGCTCGCCACGCAGAACCGCTTCCGCGGCCGTGCGCTGGTGCGCTCGCTGTTCCTCATCCCGTACGTGCTCCCGGCGTTCGTCGTCGGGACGCTGTGGCGCACGATGCTGCAGCCCGGCGGTGTGGTGGACAGCCTGCTCGGCTCGATCGGCGTCCACCCGGGACTGTGGCTCAACGGGCCGCTCAGCTACTGGTCGCTCATCCTGGTGCAGCTGTGGACCTCGTGGCCGTTCTTCTACCTGCTCGTCGTCGCAGGACTCCAGAGCGTCGACCCGGAGGTGCACGAGGCGGCCGCGATCGACGGGGCGACCTGGTGGATCAAGCTGCGGTACGTCATCCTGCCGTACCTGCGCGGCTCCATCTTCCTGGCGCTGATCATCGCGTTCCTGCACAACATCAACGCGTTCACCCTGCCGTTCGTGCTGTTCGGCATCCCGGCGCCCCAGGACGTGGACGTGCTGCCGGTGCTCACCTACACCACGAGCTTCCAGAGCTTCCGGTTCGGGCTGAGCGCCGCGATGGCGATCTGCTCGCTCGTGCTCATCGCCATCCCGCTGTTCGTCTACCTGCGGGCCGTGAAGCTCGACTCCGGAGAGGAGGCGCAGCGATGACCGTCGTCCGCTCCAGTGCAGACGTCCACCGCCTGCTGCCGCGCTGGCTGATCGTCACGATCATCGCCGTGCTGCTCGTGATCGTGCTCGGGCCCGTGCTCTACATGCTGTTCTCGTCGGTCAACTCGGACGTCTCCGTGGCGGCCGGCGCGTTCCTGCCGACGGAGCTGCACCTCGACAACTACCTCAAGGTGTGGACCACCGTCGACCTCGGCACCGGGCTCGCCAACAGCGTCCTGATCTGCGGCGCCGTCGCGATCGTCTGCGCCTTCCTCGCGGTGGCGACCGCCTACGTGCTGGTGCGCTACGAGTTCCGCGGGCGGCTGTCGTTCCTGCGCGGGCTGCTCGGGCTGCAGTCCATCCCGGGCACGCTCATGCTGCTGCCGGTGTTCGTGCTGTTCTCGTCCACCGCGTCATTGCTCGGCGTGCAGATCATCGGCACCCGGTGGGCCGTGTTCATCACCTACCTGACCTTCGCGCTGCCGTTCTCGACCTGGGTGATGGTGACCTACCTGCGCGGGCTGCCGAAGGCGCTGGAGGAGGCGGCCCGCATCGACGGCGCGTCGTCGTGGCGCATCCTCACCGGCATCGTCGTGCCGCTCAGCTGGCCCGGCATCGTCGTATCGGGCATCTTCGCCTTCCTGCTCGGCTGGAACGACGTGCTGTTCGCGTCGGTGCTGACCAACCCGGAGACCCGGACGGCGGCCGTGGCGCTGCAGGTGTTCGGCGCGACGCAGGAGGGCGGCGCGGTGCCGCTCTACGGCCAGATGATGGCCGCATCCCTGATCTGCGCACTGCCGGTGGTGGTGCTGTACCTCGTCTTCCAGCGGTACCTGGTGGGCGGATTGACATCCGGAGGAGTGAAGTGACCAGTGGAGGAATGAACGCAGCGACGTGGACCCTGTCGGGGTTCGGCGACGAGATCGACCAGGATCCCGTCGTCCAGGTGGCGGTGCTGCAGGCGCTCGGTGCGAGCTGCATCGAGGTGCGCAGCGCCTGGGGCGTCAACATCGTCGACCTCGACGGCGAGCAGCTGAACCGCCTGGCGGCCGTGCTCGAGGAGCGGGGGATGGGCGTCTCCGCCATCGCGTCGCCCGTCGGCAAGGTGGATGTGGCGCTGCCCGTCGAGCACGAGGTCGAGCGGCTCGACCGCGCGATCGCGGCCGCCGACCGGCTCGGCACGCGCTACATCCGGCTGTTTTCGTTCTTCCGCGCCGAGGGCGTGACCGTGGAGAGCATCCGCGACGACGTGATGGTGCGGATGCGCGCGCTCGCCGACCGCGCCGAGGCCGCCGGCGTGGTCCTGCTGCACGAGAACGAGAAGGACATCTACGGCGACACCCCCGAGCGCTGCCTCGACATCGTCGAGACGGTCGGCTCGCCGGCGCTGCGCCTGGCCTGGGACAGCGCCAACTTCGTGCAGGTCGGCGTCGCGCATCCCTTCGACGACGGCTACGCCCTGCTGCGCCCGCACCTGGAGTACCTGCAGGTGAAGGACGCGCTCGCCGACACCGGCGAGGTCGTCCCGGCGGGGGAGGGCGACGGCCAGGTGCTGGAGACGCTCACCGCGCTCCGCGACGACGGCTACGCGGGCTTCGCCTCCCTCGAACCCCACCTCACCGACGTGAGCGCGCTCGGCGGCTTCTCGGGCCCCGCGGCCTTCGGCCGTGCCGGACGCGCGTTCCGCCTCCTCACCGACCGGATCGGAGTGACCCTCGCATGACAGACCCCATCACCTCCGGCGCTTCGCCGCTGAACGTCGCCATCGTCGGCTGCGGCATCATCGGCCTCAACCACGCGCGCGCCATCCTGCGGCATCCCCGGCTGACGATCACCGCGCTGGTGGATGCGGTCCCCGCGGCCGCGCACACGCTCGCGGACACCGTCGAGGCCGAGTCGGGCGCCCGGCCCGCCGAGTCCGCCGCGCTGACCGAGGCCCTCGGCGCCGCGCCGATCGACGTCGTCGTCATCTGCACGCCGAGCGGCCTGCACGTGGACGTGGCGCGCGAGGCGATCGCCGCCGGAAAGCACGTGGTGATCGAGAAGCCGCTCGACACCGACATGGGGCGCGCCCGCGAGATCCTGGAGCTGTCCCGTGCCGCCGAGCGCGACGGCCTGGTCGTCTCGGTGATCAGCCAGCACCGCTTCGACCCCGCCTCGCGCGCGGTCGCGGAGGCCGCCCACAGCGGCCGCTTCGGCCGGGTGACCAGCGGGGTCGCGTCGGTCGCGTGGTGGCGCAGCCAGGAGTACTACGACTCCGGGCAGTGGCGGGGCACCTGGGACCTCGACGGCGGGGGCGCGGTGATGAACCAGGGCGTCCACACCGTCGACCTGCTCGTCTGGTTCCTCGGCCGTCCGGTCGAGATCACGGCGCACACCGCCCTGCTGGCGCACGAGCGCGTCGAGGTGGAGGACATAGCCGTCGCCACCATCCGCTTCGAGTCCGGCGCGCTCGCCGTGCTGCATGCCACGACGGCGGCCTTCCCGGGCCTCGCGGTGCGATTGCAGGTGCACGGCGACCGCGGCTCGGCGGTCGTGCACGACGACCAGCTCGAATCGTTCTTCGCCGACGGCGACACTGCAGACCGCGCTTCCGATGTGGTGCCGGCCGCGGAGGTGCGCGGGGGAGACCGGGGCCCGGACGTCTTCGTGACCGGCCACCTGCGGCAGTACGAGGACATCGTCGACGCCATCGACGACCGCCGCGCGCCCGGCGTCGGAGTGGAGGACGCCTTCGTCTCACTCTGCGTCGTCCGCTCCGTCTACCTGTCCGCGACGCTGGGCCGCCCGGTCCGCTTCGAGGAGGTGGTCGCCGGCGACCTGGACGGCGTCACCGTCACGACGGGGGTGCCGGCATGAGGTTCTCCGTCTTCACCGCATCCACCCCCGAATGGACGCCCGAGGAGGCCGCGCGCATCCTCGCCGCACAGGGCTGGGACGGCATCGAGTGGCGCATCACCGACCAGCAGCAGACGGCCGAGCCGGGCTTCTGGGCGGGCAACCGCGCGACCTGGCCGCTGACCGGGCTGGAGGACCACCTCGACGAGATCGCCCGCATCACGCGCGAATCCGGTCTCGCCTTCTCCGGCATCGGCGGCTACGCCCGCTGCGAGCAGCACGACGACGTCGAGCGGATGCTCGCGGCGACGGCGCGGCTCGGCGCCGGGCAGGTGCGCGTCACCATGCCGCGCACCGACTCCGGCGACTACCGCACGCTGTTCGCCGCGGCGCGGCGCGACGTCGAGTGGGCCGCCTCGCGCGCGGCGCATCACGGCGTGAAGGCGTTGGTGGAGCTGCACCACGAGACGATCACGCCGTCCGCCTCGGCGGCCTTCCGCCTCCTCGACGGGCTCGACCCGGAGCACGTCGGCGTCATCCACGATCTCGGCAATCTCGTCATCGAGGGCCGCGAGGAGACGCTGGCGAGCCTCCAGCTGCTCGGACCGTACCTCGCGCACGTTCACGTGAAGAACGCGGCGTGGGTCGCGGGGGAGCCGGAGGAGGACGGCACCGTCCGCTGGCACCACGAGTGGGCGCCGCTCCGGACCGGCGCGGGGGATGTGGATGCGTACTTCCGCGCCCTGCACGACTTCGGCTACGACGGGTGGGTGACCTGCGAGGACTTCTCGACGGAGGTGCCCCTCGAGGAGCGCACCCGGGACGATCTCGCCTACCTGCGTGCCGTCGAGGCCCGCACGCGCACCGCGGACGCGGCGTGACGCCGCCCCGGCGCTCCGCGCGTCACCCGGTCCGGGTCGCGCACCTGGGCCTCGGCGCGTTCCACCGTGCGCACCAGGCCTGGTACACGCAACTCGCGAACGACGCTGGTGGAGACTGGGGCATCGCCGCCTTCACCGGCCGGAGCCCCGAGGCCGCCCGGGTGCTCTCGGCCCAGGATGCGCTCTACACGCTGGTCGAGCGCAGCGCCGACGGCGACGCCCCGCGCACGATCGAGGCGCTGAGCCGGGTGCACGACGGCGCCGGCCGCGCCGCCTGGCGGGCGACCATCGCCGACCCGCAGGTCGGCGTGCTCACGTTGACCGTGACGGAGGCCGGGTATCGCCCGGGCGCCTCGGCGGCCGCCCGAGTGCTCGACGGTCTCGCCGCAAGGCACGCGGCCGGCGCGGGCGGCATCGCGGTGGTCAGCTGCGACAACCTGCCGCGCAACGGCGACGTGATCCGGGATGCCGTGCTCGCGCTCGCCGCGCCCGACGCTGCGCTGGCTACGTGGATCCGGACGGAGGTCGCCTTCGTCTCGACGATGGTCGACCGCATCACCCCGGCCACGACGGACGTGGACCGCGCCGAAGTGCGCCGCCTCACCGGGTGGGACGACGCCGCGCCGGTCATCACCGAGCCGTTCACCGAGTGGGTGCTGGCTGGGACCTTCCCCGCCGGGCGTCCCGATTGGGAGGCCGGGGGAGCGCGCTTCGTCGCCGACATCGAGCCGTTCGAGCGGCGCAAGCTGTGGCTGCTCAACGCCGGGCACTCCCTGCTCGCCTACCACGGCCTCCTCCGCGGGCGGACGACGGTCGCCGAGGCCGTCGCCGACCCGGCCCTGCGCGACGAGCTGGAGCGGCTGTGGGCGGAGCAGCGGGTCGGCCTCCCGTTCGACGATGCCGCGGTGGAGGAGGCGCTCGCCGCCCTGCGGGACCGCTTCGCCAACGCGCGCATCGAGCACCGGCTCGCCCAGATCGCGACCGACGGCTCGCAGAAGCTCGGTCCGCGCATCCTGGATCCGCTGCGCGCCCGCTTCGCCGAAGGCCGCCCGCCCGGCAGCGCTCAGGCCGGAGTGCTGGGCGCCTGGGCGCTGCATCTCGCGACGACGGAGCCGGGGTCTGTGCGCGATGCCGGGGCCGGCGACCTGCCCGCCCGGCTGCGGGACGCCCGCACCCCCTCCGACCGCGCGGCGCTCGTCGTGGCCGCCCTCGCCCCCGACCTCACCGAACGCACCGACCTGGTCGCGCTGATCGCCGACCGCATCGCATCCCTGCAAGGAGCACACGCATGAGAATCACCGCCGCCGACGTCCTGATCACCAGCCCCGGCCGCAACTTCGTCACCCTCCGCATCACGACCGAGGACGGCGTGACCGGCCTCGGCGACGCCACGCTGAACGGGCGCGAGCTCGCCGTGGCGGCCTACCTCAGCGAGCACGTCGTCCCGCTGCTGATCGGACGGGACGCGCACCAGATCGAGGACACCTGGCAGTACCTGTACCGCGGCGCGTACTGGCGGCGCGGCCCGGTGACGATGGCGTCGATCGCCGCGGTGGACACGGCGCTGTGGGACATCAAGGCCAAGGTCGCCGGCCTGCCGCTCTACCAGCTGCTCGGCGGACGCAGCCGGCGGGGATGCCTCACCTACGGTCACGCGTCGGGGGCGGAGCTGCCCGAGCTGTTCGACTCGGTGCGCGCGCACCTGGAGCAGGGCTACCGCGCCATCCGCATCCAGACCGGCGTGCCCGGGCTCGGCTCGGTGTACGGCGTCGCGTCCTCGGCGAACGCGACGGCCGGTGCCGGCGGCACCACGACGCGCTACGACCACGAGCCGGCCCGCCGCAGTGCGGTGCCGGTCGAGGAGCAGTGGGACACGCGCGCCTACCTGCGCCACATCCCGGGCGTGTTCGAGGCGGTGCGGAACGAGTTCGGGCCCGAGCTGCCGCTGCTGCACGACGCGCACCACCGGCTCACGCCCATCCAGGCCGCCAAGCTCGGCAAGTCGCTGGAGCCGTACGACCTGTTCTGGCTGGAGGATGTCACCCCCGCCGAGAACCAAGCCGTGCTGCGCCGCGTGCGCGAGCACACCACGACGCCGCTGGCGATCGGCGAGGTGTTCAACACGATCTGGGACTACCGGGAGCTGTTCGAGGAGCAGCTGATCGACTACGTGCGCTCGCCAGTCACGCACGCCGGCGGCATCACCGGCCTCCGGCGGATCTTCGACTACGCCGCCGTCTACCAGATCAAGTCGGGCGTGCACGGCCCGACCGACGTGTCGCCCGTGGGACTGGCGGCGGCCATCCACCTCGGGGTCGCCATCCCGAACTTCGGCATCCAGGAGTACATGAAGCACAGCCCCGAGACGGACGAGCTGTTCCGGCCCGGCTACTCGTTCGCCGACGGGCTGCTGATCCCGGGCGAGGAGCCCGGCCTGGGCGTCGACTACGACGAGGTGCTGGCCGAGTCCTTCCCGTATCAGGCGGCATACTTGCCGGTGAACCGTCTGCTGGACGGTTCGATGCACGACTGGTGAGCGGCGGGGTCGCGGGAGTCGTCGGTGTCGTCGCGGTTGCGTGAGTCGGAGAGTCAGGGAGGAACGCGGGTGGAGCCGGTCCAGGTTGTGGTGATGGGCGTGTCCGGGTCGGGCAAGACCACGGTCGGAGAGCTGCTCGCGGAGCGTCTCGGCGTGCCGTTCGTCGACGGCGACGCCCTGCACCCGCCGGCGAACGTCGCCAAGATGGCCTCCGGCACGCCGCTCACGGACGAGGACCGCATCCCCTGGCTGCAGGAGGTCGGCCGCACCCTCGCGTCGACCGGTCCGGACGGCGTCGTGGTCGCCTGCTCCGCCCTGAAGCGCGCCTACCGCGACCTCATCCGGGCGGAGGCGCCCGCGGCGGTGTTCGCCGAGCTCGACGGAACGCGCGAGCTGCTCGCCGCCCGCATGAGCGAGCGGCCCGGGCACTTCATGCCGGTCTCCCTGCTCGACTCGCAGCTGGCCACCCTCGAGCCGCTGCAGTCCGACGAGGCGGGCCTCCGCCTCGACGTCGGCCGCCCGCCGCGGGCGCTGGCCGACGCGGTCGCCGCGGCGCTGCCGCCGCGCGCCTGACGGCGTGCACTCCGGGGCGCCCGCCGTGGCCGGCGGGGCGTGCCCCGGCCGCGCGGCCGCGCCAGCTCACGATCGTAGGTGTGAAACGTTCAAATCTCCGACGCAAGGCTTTCCCGAAGGAGATCGGGCTCGAATCCGCCTGAATGTCCGACATACGCTCGCGAATCTCCGACGGTAGGCATCCCGCACCCCAACCGTCGAGGGGTCGCAACACGCCGTTATGCGCGCCGGATACCGGCGTGTTGCGCCCCCCGTTGCGCGCGGCTAGCCGGCGGGCGGGGGAGCCGCGAGCGCGGCGAGCTGCGTCGCGAAGGCCGGCGCATCCACCGCGGCGAAGAAGGCGGCGTCGGCGGCCTCCACGTCGGCCGTCGCGCGGCGGGCCGCCGCAGCGCCCTCGCGGGTGGGGCGCAGTACGCGGGCGCGGCCGTCGGTGGGATGCGGCAGCCGCTCCACGAGGCCGCCGCGCTCCAGTGCCCGTACCACCTGGGACGTCATCATCGGGTCGGTGTCCGCGAACGCCGCCAGGTCGACCTGCGTCACGAGCCGCTCGGGCTCGCGGTCGGCCAGCCAGGTGAGGGATGCGAGCAGCACGTACTGCACGTGCGTCAGCTCGTGCGGGGCGAGCGCCGCGCGCATCCTCGCCTGCCAGCGGTTCGTAACCCGCCACAGCAGCAGCCCCGGGCTCTGCGCCGCGACCGGGAACCGGCTCCCCAGGCCCGCCTGTGCGCGGCCGCTGCTACCGCCGGCGCCGACTTCGCCCGCCTCAGCCACGGTCCGCCTGCGATTCGGCCGCCTCCGCCTCCGCCCGCGCCTCCGCGACCCGCACCTCCGCCGCCCGCAGCAGCTCCGCCATCGCGACCGGGAAGTCCCCGGCGATCTGCGGCCCCAGCTCCGGGCCGACCGCGTCCGCGTCCTCGCCGTCGATCTCCAGGGTGTGCGTCACGTCCGTGCCGCCGTCGGAGTGGGGGGCCAGCGTGTGCCGGAACGTGAGCGTCAGCCCGCCGAAGGCGGTGCGGTCGGCGTAGACGCGCTCCGGCTCCAGCTCGACGATCTCGGACGTCATCGAGTCCTGGCCCTGCGGCGTCACCGTGACCGTGGTGCCGACGGCGAAGGGTCCGTGCAGCTCGAAGCGGTCGCTGGCCGGGCCGAGCGGGGTGCCGCTGTGCAGGTCGCGCAACGCCGACCAGACGACGGAGGCGGGGGCGCCGGTTCCGGCGCTGTGCTGGGTGGTCCACATGGTGATCTCCGATCCGAAACTAATAAGCGCGCTTATCGTATCGTCATCGGGTAGACTCGGCAACTGAACTTCGGCGAGGGATGCTGCCCACAGCATCCGTGATCGACGCGGTGGAGCAGGCTACGCAGTCTTTCCTCGCGCACTTCGATGCGTTCGAGTCGAACAACAACCACACTGCGGGCCTCTCGGCTCGCCCGACAGCCGGACCCCCGTCCGGCGAGGAGACACCATGGCAGACGAGTCCAACAAGGTCGCAGCCGAGCTGCGCGAGAGCTTCGGCAAGGGCGCGGCGCGCAAGATCCGCGCGGCCGGCAAGATCCCCGCCGTCATCTACGGTCACGGCACCGACCCCGTCCACATCACCGTCCCGGCCCACCAGGTCGGCCTGCTGCTGCGCAAGGCGAACGCGGTCCTCGACCTCGACATCGCCGGCAAGGCCGAGCTCGCCCTGGTCAAGGACGTGCAGAAGGACCCGGTGTCGCAGATCATCGAGCACCTCGACCTCATCCTCATCCGCCGCGGTGAGAAGGTCACCGTCGAGGTGCCCGTGCACATCGAGGGCGAGCCGTACTCCGGCACTATCGCCATGCTCGAGGTGAGCACCATCCGCCTCGAGACCGAGGCCACCCACATCCCGGAGCGCATCGTCATCGACGTCACCGACGCTCCCGAGGGCACCCAGTACCTGGCCAAGGACTTCGCCCTCCCGCAGGGCTCGACCCTGGCGGAGGACGAGGAGCTCCTCATCGTCAACATCGCGGTGCCGGCGTCCGCCCGTGCCGAGGACGAGGAGACCGCCGCGGCCGAGGCCGCCGCGGAGGCCGAGGCCGGCGAGAGCGCCGAGTAAGCACCTCTCATGGAATCACCCCGTCAGGCGCCCGCCCCGGGACCGTCGGACGGGCCGTGGCTCGTGGTCGGGCTCGGTAACCCCGGGCCCGGCTACGCCGCCACCCGTCACAACGTGGGTCAGATGGTGCTCGACGAGCTCGCCTCGCGCGGCCGTCTCACCTTCAAGACGCACAAGACGAACGCGACGGTCGCCGAGGGTCGGCTGACCCCCGGCGGCCCGCGGTTCGTCCTCGCCAAGCCGAACACGTACATGAACGTGTCCGGCGGGCCGGTGTCGCAGCTGCTGCGCTTCTACTCGCTCGACCCGTCGCACCTGATCGTGGTGCACGACGAGCTGGACATCCCGTTCGACACCGTCCGCCTCAAGCACGGAGGCGGCCACGGAGGCCACAACGGCGTCCGCGACGTGATCGCGGCGATCGGAACGGGCGACTTCACGCGCGTGCGCGTCGGCGTCGGCCGTCCCCCGGGTTCGGCGGGCGCCGCCGACCACGTGCTCAAGGCCTTCTCCGCGACCGAGCGCAAGAACCTGCCCATCCTCGTCGCAGACGCGGCGGATGCGGTCGAGCAGGTCGCCGCCGAGGGACTCACCCCGGCGCAGAACCGCTTCCACGCCCGCTGACGCGCATCCCCCGCCATCGAGTACACGAAAAGTGCACGCGATCTCGGCGTGTCCCGTGCACTTTTCGTGTACTCGCCGGAGGGGACGTGCGCGGCGGGGATTCACGACGAACGCTCAGCGGGAGCGGAGGCGGCGCCCTGCCTCGCGCCAGGCGGCGCGCGTACCGTGACCGGCATGAAGTTGTTCTCGCGCGAGTGGGGCACCGGTGACCGCTACGCCGTCCTCGTCCACGGAGTGATGTCGGACTCGCGCAACTGGCGCCGCGTCGGCCCGGTGCTCGCAGATCGCGGCTACCACGTGATCGCCGTCGACCTCCGCGGGCACGGCCACAGCCCCCGCACCGACGAGTACTCGGCCGAGCTGATGGCGCAGGACATCGTCGACACCGTCCCGGACCGTCCCGAGCTCGTCATGGGCCACTCCCTCGGTGGCCTCACCGTGAGCCTCGCGATCGAGCGCCTCGACCCGGAGCGCGTGATCTACGTCGACCCGGCCTTCTCGTGCCCGGCCACGAACCGGTTCCAGCAGCTGCTCGCGCCCGCGTTCCTCCGCACCCTCGCACGCCAGTCCGCCGCCCGCATCGCCAAGCGCAACCCCCGCTGGGATCCGGCCGACGTCGCCATCGAGGTGGAGACCTTCCGGGCCTTCGATCGCGCGGTCCTGCCCGTCGTGGTGACCCCGTCCGCGATGCGCGCTCCCGAGGTGATGACCGTTCCCTCGCTCGTGATGCTCGCCGACAACTCGCAGCTGGTGAAGCCCGAGCTCGCGCAGCGCCTCCGCGGGGAGGGCTACGAGGTCCGGATCGTGCCCGGTTCCGGCCACGTGATCAACCGCGACGACCACGACGGCTTCATGAGGGCGCTGGACGGCTGGATCTGATCCTCCCGAACGTCCGCTGCCCCTGGAACTGTCGGCGGCCCCACGTAGAATCGACCGAGTGATACTCCAGGGTCTGGTCGGCGCGCTTGCGCGCGAGTCCTCGTTCAGCGACGCGCTCGCCCATGCGGCGCGCGACGCCGACTTCTCGCTGACCGACGGCCTGCGCGCTCCGCTCCTCGCCGGGCTGCTGCGCCACCGCGCCGAGCAGGGCGCCTCCCAGGCGGTGCTGCTCATCACGGCGACGGGACGCGAGTCCGAGTCCATCCGCGGCGCGCTGCCCTGCCTGCTGCCGGAGGCCGAGATCGTCGAGTTCCCGGCGTGGGAGACCCTGCCGCATGAGCGCCTGAGCCCGAGCGCGGAGATCGTCGGCAAGCGGCTGCTCGCCCTGCGGAAGCTGACCGACTGGGCGGACGGCGACCAGCGCACGCCGTTCATCCTCGTGGCCTCCGTGCGTGCGGCGCTGCAGCCGCTCGCCGACAACCTCACCGACTACTCGACCGTCGAGCTGGCCACCGGCGGCCGCGGCTTCGACCTCGGCGGTCTGTCCGCCCAGCTGGTCGACCTCGCCTACGCGCGCGTCGACATGGTGACCCGGCGCGGCGAGTTCGCCGTGCGCGGCGGCATCCTCGACGTCTTCCCGCCGACGGCCGACCACCCGTTCCGCGTCGACTTCTTCGGCGACGAGGTGGATCAGATCCGCGCCTTCTCGGTGGCCGACCAGCGGTCCCTTCCGGACCCGATCTCGTCGGTCGCTCTGCCGCCGAGCCGTGAGCTGCTGCTCAGCGAGTCGGTGCGGCAGCGGGCGCGCGAGATGGAGCACGAGTTCCCGAGCCTGTCGGCCATGCTCGCCAAGATCGGCGAGGGCATCCCGGTCGAGGGGATGGAGTCGCTGGCTCCCGCGCTCGTCGACCGGCTGGTGCCTCTGACCCACTACCTGCCCGGGGGTGCCGCTGTCGCGGTGCTGTCGCCCGAGCGGGTCGCCTCGCGCGCGGTGAGCCTCGCCGAGACCAACCGCGAGTTCCTGTCGGCCGCCTGGAGCGCCGCCACCGTGGGGGCCGCCGCGCCGATCGACCTCGCGGCCGGCGACTTCATGACGCTGCAGCAGCTGAGGGACTCGGTGAAGTTCAGCCGCCCGGGAGCGCCCAGTCCCGACCATCCCTGGTGGACGATGAGCGGCTTCCAGGCCAACGACGTGCTGCCCGAAGAGCTGGAGCTGGAGGAGCACCTGCAGGTGCGCATCCAGGCCGAGGCCGTCCCGAGCTTCCAGGGGAACGTCTCCGGCGCGGTCGAGCACGTGCGCGGACGCCTCCGCGACGGCTGGCAGGTCGCGATCGTCGCCGCCGGCAACGGACTGGTGGAGAGGGCCGCCGACGTGCTCGCCGAGGCCGAGCTGCCGGCCCGTCCGGTGGACGAGTTCCCGGCCGATCCCGAGCCCGGCATCGCGTACCTGATCAAGGCGACTGCCGAGCACGGGTTCGAGATGCCGGACATCAAGCTCGCCCTGATCAGCGAGGCCGAGTTCTACGGCCGCACCATCGGCTACGACTCGCGCCAGGTGAAGAAGCTGGCTACGCGGCGCAAGAACGTGGTCGACCCGCTGCAGCTGAAGCCCGGCGACTACGTCGTGCACGAGACGCACGGCATCGGCAAGTTCGTCGAGCTCACCCAGCGCGAGGTGTCGAGCGGCGGACGCAACGCGGTCAAGTCGAAGCGCGAGTACCTGGTGCTGGAGTACGCGCCCTCGAAGCGCGGCTACCCCGGCGACAAGCTCTACGTGCCCACCGACCAGCTCGACCTGCTCACCCGCTACGTGGGCGGGGAGGCGCCGCAGCTGTCCAAGATGGGCGGCAGCGACTGGGCGGCGGCGAAGGGACGAGCGCGTCGCGCGGTCCGCGACATCGCCGTGGAGCTCGTCAAGCTCTACTCGGCGCGCATGGCGAGCAAGGGCCACGCGTTCGGTCCGGACACCCCGTGGCAGCGCGAGCTGGAGGAGGCCTTCCCCTTCGCCGAGACGCACGACCAGCTCCAGACCATCGACGAGGTGAAGGCCGACATGGAGCGGCCCATCCCGATGGACCGTCTGATCTCGGGCGACGTCGGCTTCGGCAAGACCGAGATCGCCATCCGTGCGGCGTTCAAGGCCGTGCAGGACGGCAAGCAGGTCGCCATGCTCGTGCCCACGACGCTGCTGGTGAAGCAGCACGCCGAGACGTTCCAGGAGCGCTTCGCCGGGTTCCCCATCCACCTCCGCCAGCTCAGCCGGTTCCAGACCGACAAGGAGGCGCGCGAGACGCTGCGCGGCCTGGCGGACGGCACGGTGGATGTGGTGATCGGCACCCACCGCATCCTCGCCGACGGCATCACCTTCAAAGACCTCGGCCTTGTGATCATCGACGAGGAGCAGCGGTTCGGCGTCGAGCACAAGGAGGCGCTGAAGAAGCTCAAGACCAACGTCGACATCCTCGCCATGAGCGCCACGCCGATCCCGCGGACGCTGGAGATGGCGGTCACCGGCATCAGGGAGATGTCGACGCTCGCCACCCCGCCCGAGGACCGGCACCCGATCCTCACCTTCGTGGGGCCGTACTCCGACAAGCAGGTCGCCGCGGCGATCCGGCGCGAGCTGCTGCGCGAGGGCCAGGTGTTCTTCGTGCACAATCGCGTCGGCTCGATCACGAGCATGGCGGCGAAGCTGGCCGAGCTCGTGCCCGAGGCCCGCATCGGGGTCGCCCACGGCAAGATGAACGAGCACGCCCTGGAGCAGGTGGTCGTCGACTTCTGGGAGCGGCGGTTCGACGTGCTGGTCTCGACCACGATCATCGAGACCGGCCTCGACATCTCGAACGCGAACACGATCATCATCGACCGCGCCGACAAGTACGGCCTCAGCCAACTGCACCAGCTGCGCGGCCGCGTCGGCCGTGGCCGCGAGCGCGCGTACGCGTACTTCCTCTGGGACGAGGACAAGCCGCTGAGCGAGACCGCGCACGACCGCCTGTCCACGATCGCGGCGAACAACGACCTCGGCAGCGGTATGCAGGTCGCGCTCAAAGACCTCGAGATCCGCGGCGCGGGCAACCTGCTCGGCGGGGAGCAGTCCGGCCACATCGCCGGCGTCGGCTTCGACCTGTACCTGCGGATGATCGGCGAGGCCGTCTCCACCTTCCGCGGCGAGGTCGCCGAGGGCCAGACCGAGCTGCGCCTGGAGCTGCCGGTGGATGCGCACATCCCGGAGGAGTACGTGGACAGCGAGCGCCTGCGGCTGGAGGCCTACCAGAAGCTGTCGACGGCGAGCTCGCCCAACGCGAAGGACGGCCAGATCGACCTCGTGCTCGAGGAGCTGACCGACCGCTACGGCGCTCCGCCGGAGCCGGTCACCAACCTGATCGCCGTGTCGCGGCTGCGCCGGGCGGCGCAGAAGGCGGGCCTCGGAGAGGTCGTTGCGATGGGCTCCAACCTCCGCCTGGCGCCGGCCGTGCTGCCGGACTCCCTGCAGGTGCGCCTCCAGCGCATGTACCCGGGCTCGAAGTACCACGCGGCGCCGAAGGTCGCGACGGTTCCGCTGCCGAGGGTGAACGGCGAGGCTCTGGACGACGCCGACCTCATCGGCTGGGTGGCGGACCTGCTCGGCGCCCTGTTCCCGGAGAAGGAGCCCGCCGCGGAGCAGCGCGCCGGCTGAGCGGACGAGCGTCCGCCCAGCCGGGCCGCGCCGATCGGTCAGGAGAGCAGGCCGCCGATCAGGCCGCCCGCAACGCCCGCGCCGACGACTCCGGCCGCGCCTCCTCCGGCTCCGGCGCCGGCGTTCATGAACGGCCCCATCGCGCCGACGAAGGCCTGGAGGTTGCGGGTCTGCATGAGCACGGTGCCCGGACCGGTGAACTCGGCGACCAGCATCTCGCCCGACGTGAACGACCGGAACAGGCTCTTCGTCGCCTTCTGGATGCGCACATCCATGCTCGAGTCCCAGGCCACGACGTGTCCCGTGTCGATGATGTACCGCTCGCCCGGCTGCAGCACCTTCTCGTGGAGGGAGCCGAAGGCGGTGAGCAGCAGCACGCCCTGTCCGGAGACGCGCATGATGAACAGGCTGTCGCTGCCGAAGAAGCCGCTCAGGCCGCCCCACTTGGTGTCGATCTCCAGCGACGGCTCGCTTGCGAGGTAGCTGGCGGCCGCGATGTTGTAGGTGCCGTTCTCGAGGTGGAGCGGCACCAGGTCGCCCGGCGCGGACGGCGCCAGGGTCAGCTCGCCCGCGCCGGCAGTCGCCGTGAAGCGGGAGACGAACGCCGAGCGCCCTGCGACCGAGCGCTTCACGGCGCCGAGGACGCCGCCTTCGAGTTGCGACGAGAGCTCGACGGACGGCGACATGGACACCATGGCGCCCGCTTGCGTCGCCACGGTCTGTCCGGGCGCGAGGTCGAGGGTCGCCATCGAGAAGGCGGGGCGGTAGTCCACGCGGTAGTCGAAGGTGCCGGCGCGGCCGACGTCGGGGAGGATCGTGAATTCAGACATGGGTGGAGGGTACGGAATCGCGCGTGCCGCCGTCTGATTGCGGTCACAGGCGCACCCGATCGGGCACCTTCGGACGCGGGAACGCGCTCAGTGTCCGGCCGCGCCGACCTCCGCGGCGGCCGTGCCGTGGCCGGTCGGGTGGGGGTGCGGGTGCAGCCGCCGGTTGCGCCGGGCGAGCAGGCTGACCAGGATGGCCGCCAGCACGATCGACACCGCCGATCCGAGGAGCACGGCGAGGGTCCCCTCGGCGCGCACCTCCTCGGCGCCGGCGAAGGCGAGCTCGTTCATGAGCAGAGACACCGTGAACCCGATGCCGCCGAGCGCCGAGATCGTCAGCAGCCCGAACACCGAGATGCGACCGCGCTCGGGCCCCTTCTTCGTGAACGACCCGAGCCATCCACCGAGCGTGATGCCGACCACCTTGCCGACCGGCAGGGCGATGAGGATCGCCCAGAACGCGGGGGAGAGCTGCGAGGGCGACACCTGCGGGATGACGACGAGCGCCGCCGAGAACGCGAACAGCGGCAAGATAACCCCGTTCGACCACGGCTCGAGCGCGTGCGTGACGCGTCCCGCGGGCTGCCGCGCCATCGCGAGCCCCAGTGCGACGCCCGCGATCGTGGCGTGTACGCCCGAGTCGTACACCAGCCACCACGTGAGGGCCGCGAGCAGCACCATGAGGACACCGAGCGGCCAGCGCAGCCGTCCGCGCAGCATCCGGCTGAGGGCCCCGAACAGGACGACGGTGACCGCCGCGAGCGCGAGCTCCCACAGGTTCGGGTCGGTGGTGAAGAACACCGCGATGATCAGGATGGCGATCAGGTCGTCGAGCACGGCGAGGGCGAGCAGGAAGACCCGCAGCCGGTTCGGCAGCCCGCGCCCGAACACGGCCAGCACGCCCAGCGCGAAGGCGATGTCGGTGGCGGTCGGGATCGGCCAGCCCTGCTGCACGCCGGAGCCGACGGTGAGTGCGAGGTACAGACCGGCCGGCACGATGACGCCCGCGACCGCCGCGATGGCCGGATGGATGGCCTTCTGCACGCTGTTCAGCTCGCCCGCGACCAGCTCGTGCTTGAGCTCGACCGCGACGATGAAGAAGAAGATCGCGAGCAGTCCGTCGCTGATCGCGTGGCCCACGCTGATCTTGAGGAAGCCGCCGCCGAGGTACGCGTGCTGGATGTCGACCAGCGTCGGCCCGACCGGCGTGTTGGCGAGGAGGAGACCGAGGGCGGCGGCGCCCAGCAGGAGGCCGGCGGCGGTGCGCTCGGAGCGGATGATGCTCATGGAATCACCAATCTGGGGTCACGGACTCGACGCCGACCAGACTTCCCGGCACACCGCAGACGAGTCTAGCCGGTGGCAGGATGGATGCATCGTAGAGCGAGGAGATCCGGATGGGCGAGACAGTGGTCCCCGAGGCCGCGACGAAGCTCGATGAGCTGGTCGCGGTGATGGCCCGGCTGCGAGCCCCGGGTGGATGCCCGTGGGACGCCGACCAGACCCACGAGTCGCTGGTGCAGTACCTGATCGAGGAGACGTACGAGCTCATCGACGCCATCGAGACCGGCGACCGCGACGAGCTCCTCGAAGAGCTCGGGGACGTGCTCTACCAGGTGCTGTTCCACGCGGACATCGCCGCGCACACGCCGGGCGAGGACTTCGACATCCAGGATGTGGCGGCGCACATGACGGCGAAGATGGTCGGCCGCCACCCGCACGTCTTCGGCGACCGCGCCGCCGCCGACGCGCGAACGGCCGAGACCGCCGACGACGTGGTCGGCTTCTGGGACGAGCTGAAGAAGCAGGAGAAGCCCGGCCGCACGAGCGTGCTCGACGGGATCCCCCAGGGCATGCCCTCGCTCGCCCTCGCCGACAAGCTGCTCGGCCGCGCCGAGAAGGTCGGTCTGCTCGACCTGCAGGAGCAGGGCGGCGTCCAGGTCGGCAGCGAGGACGAGCTCGGCCCGCTGCTCCTCGCGATCGTCGCCTCGGCCAAGGCGCAGGGGCTGGATGCGGAGCGCGCCCTCCGCTCGACCCTCCGCGACCTGCAGGGCGAGATCCGCGACCAGGAGGCCGCGACGCGCGAGAGCGCGTGAGCGTACCTTTAAAGGCGAACATAATCGTCACTAACCCCTATACTGACGGACATGCTCGTCATAAAGGGGGTGGGACATGTCGGGGGAACTGCCGGCGAAGGTTATTCGCGCTGCCGGAGAGATCGGTGACGACCTGGCGGCCTGGCGCAAGATTCTCGGGCTCACCACCCAGCAGGTGGCCGAGCGCGCCGATATCTCCCGTGACTCTCTCCGAAAGCTCGAGCACGGCGATCCGACAGTCGGCTTCCACGTCGTGCTCCGCGTGGCGCGTGCTCTCGGGATCCTGGAGACTCTGACGAACGCCCTCGACCCGCTGAACACCGACCTGGGTCGTGCCCGCGCAGCGCTGATCGATCGGCAGCGTGTGCGGTGAATCGATACGACGCACTGCAGGTGCACCTGGAACTGGGAGGGACCACCGTCGCTGTCGGAAGGGCGCAGTTTCACCGCGGTCGCGGCACCCTGACGGCGACGACCTTCCAGTACGAGGTGGACTATCTAGCACATCCGGATGCCTACGCGATCGATCCTGCGTTCGAGCTGGTCTCCGGCACGCAGCACGTCTCCGGCCTGCCCGGAGCGTTCGCCGACTCCGCCCCCGACCGCTGGGGCCGCAACCTCATGGCGAAGCGCGAGCGTGCACTGGCTCTGCGTGAGGCCCGACGACCGCGGGAGCTCGATGATGTCGACTTCCTGACCGGCGTCAGCGACGTCTCCCGGCAGGGCGCACTGCGCTTTCGTGCCGACGCGACGGCGCCCTTCCTCGACCCCGGCCACACCGTTCCCAGACTCGTCCGCCTCCCTGAACTGCTGCGTGCCGCGGATGCCGCCGCGCGCGACGACGACTTCGCGGCGGTCAAGGAGCTGCTGGACGCGGGAACCGGCTCGCTCGGCGGGGCGCGCCCGAAGGCCGTGGTCCTCGGAGACGATGGGCGTCAACTGATCGCCAAGTTCCCGCACCAGTCGGACGAGTGGGATGCGATGGCCTGGGAAGCGACAGCGCTCGACCTCGCCGAGCAGTCAGGCGTCCGCACCGCGTCTCACCGGCTGATCCGCGTGGAGGGCCGTCACGTCCTCCTGCTCGACCGGTTCGACCGGGCCGGCGGAACAGGGAAAGCTGCGCCGGGCAGGATCGGCTACATCAGCGCGATGACCCTTCTCGAGCATCACGACGGCGATTCGGCGGACTACGTCGACATCGCCGAGCGTCTGGAAGAGGTCAGTGCCCGGCCGAAGGACGACGCCCGGCAGCTCTTCCGCCGCGTCGCGGTCAGCGTCGGTCTGCACAACACCGACGACCATCTGCGGAATCACGGCTTCCTCCGCGATCGCGCGGGGTGGACGCTGTCGCCTGCCTTCGACGTCAATCCGAACCCGGATCCTGATCTCCGGCAGACGACGATCGCGGGCGCGGGCGACGTGTCCGACGAGGCGGACGGGTTACGGGAGCTCGCACGAGCCTGCCGGCTCTCCGATGCACAGGCCGCCGAAGACATCGCGCGCGCGGCGAGTGTTCTTGCCGGGTGGCAGGACGTCGCCACCCGGAACGGTATTCACCGGTCCGAGATCAGCCGCTTCGAGAGCACCTTCGTGGCAGGGCTCGCAGCGCTTGCGGATGCCTCCACGCCGAGGGAGAGAGCACGAGCGCGGTAGGAATCCCCGCCTACCGGTGGTGCCGCCCCAGCGGGACCACCAGCGGCGTCCCGGTGACGGGGTCGTCGGCGACCACCGCCTCCACGCCGAACACGTCGCGGACGAGGTCGGCCGTGACGACCGCGGCCGGGTCGCCCGCGGCGACGATCTCGCCCTGGCGCATCGCGACCAGGTGCCCGGCGTAGCGGGCGGCCAGGTTGAGGTCGTGCAGCACCATCACCACGGTCGTGCCGCGCGCCGCGTTGAGGTCGAGCAGCAGGTCGAGCACCTCCAGCTGGTGGCTGAGGTCGAGGAACGTGGTCGGCTCGTCCAGCAGCAGGATGTCCGTCCGCTGGGCCAGCGCCATCGCGATCCACACCCGCTGCCGCTGGCCGCCGGAGAGCTCGTCGACCGGACGTTCGGCCAGCTCGGCCACGCCGGTCGCCGTCATCGCCTCGGCGACCGCCTCGTCGTCCTCCGCCGTCCAGCGGCGGAACCAGCCCTGATGCGGGTAGCGGCCGCGGGAGACGAGGTCCGCGACGGTGATGCCGTCCGGCGCGCTGGGCGTCTGCGGCAGCAGCCCGAGCCGCTGAGCGACGCGCTTGGTCGGCAGCGCCTGGATGTCGGAGCCGTCCAGGAGGACGGTGCCGCCGGTGGGCGCCAGCAGGCGTGACAGGCCCCGGAGCAGGGTCGACTTGCCGCAGGCGTTCGGGCCGACGATGGCGGTCACCCGACCGGCCGGCACCTCCAGGTCCAGGCCGTCCACGATGACCCGGCCGTCGTAGGCGAGCGTGAGCCCGCGGGCGGCCAGCTCCGGCGTCGGCGACGTCGGTGACGGCGATGTCGGTGACGGCGATCTCGGTGTTTGGGATGTCATGGTCAGCCTCCCCGGCCCACACTGTTGGTCCTGGCGAGCAGCCAGAGAAGATACGGCGCCCCGACGATGCCGGTGACGACACCGACCGGCAGCACCACGCCCGGGATCGCGAACTGGGCCGCGATGTCGGACACGACGAGGATGAGCGCACCGAGCAGCGCCGACGGCACCAGCGCGAGCGACCCGCGCCCGACGAGCCGCCGGGCGATCGGCGCCGCGAGGAACGCGACGAACGAGACCGGGCCGGCCACCGCGACGGCGATCGCCGCCAGCGCGACGGCCACCGCGACGACGGCGAGCCGGGTGGGCTCGGGGCGCACCCCGAGCCCGGCCGCGAGGTCGTCGCCCAGCGAGAGCGCCCCGAGCGGACGCCCGACGGCCAGCGCGCACGGGACGAGCACGACGGTGCCGACGGCGAGCACGAGCAGCGCGGACGGATCGACCGAGTTCAGGCTGCCGGTGATCCACACCAGCGCCTGCTGCACATCGGAGATGTCCCCGCGGGTGAGCACGTACGAGACGATGCCGCCGCAGAACGCGGCGATGCCGATCCCGATCAGCACGAAGCGGTAGCCGCTGACCCCGCGGCGCCAGGCGAGCGCATAGATCACGGCGGCCGCGGCCAGCGTTCCCGCGAGCACGATGCCGGAGAGTGCCAGTCCGGTCAGCCCGAACCAGATCAGCGCGATCGAGCCGGTCGCGCTCGCCCCGGCGGTGATGCCGATGATGTCCGGGCTCGCCAGCGGGTTGCGCGCCACCGACTGGATGAGCGCCCCGGACAGGCCGAGGCAGGCGCCGACCAGCGCACCGGCCACCAGCCGTGGCAGCCGAAGGTCCAGGATGACGAAGGACGTCAGGCGGTCGGCTCGCCCGACCAGGGCCGCCAGCACGTCGAGCGGTGCGACGGAGGCCGCGCCGAGCGTCAGCGACACCGCTGCGACGACCACCACGGCGACCGCGAGCACCACCGAGACCCGCACGATTCGTGACCGGCCCGCGCGACGGTCGGCGCGCACGGCCGCGACGAGCGGGCGGGCGCTCCCCGCGATCACGGAGGAGCGGCCGCCGGTCACAGGGCCACCGTCCGGCGACGGCGGACCAGCGCGATGAAGACGGGTGCGCCGACGAAGGCCAGCACGACGCCCACCTGCAGCTCGCCGGGAGGCGCGACGACGCGACCGATGATGTCGCAGCCGAGCAGCAGTGACGGCGCGAGCAACGCGGAGTAGGCGAGGATCCAGCGGTAGTCGGCGCCGACGACCCGGCGCGCGATGTGCGGCACGATCAGCCCGGCGAAGGCGATCGGCCCGACCGCCGCCGTCGCGGACCCGCAGAGCAGCACGACGGCGACGCCGCTCAGGCCGCGGCTGACGCCGACCCGCTGGCCGAGCCCGCGCGCGACGTCGTCGCCGAGCGCGAGTCCGTTGAGCAGACGCCCCAGGGCGAGGGCGATCACCGCGCCGAGAGCCAGCGTGGGGAGCACCTGCAGCAGGACACCGAACCCCCGTCCCGCGAGCGAGCCGACCTGCCAGAACCGCATCGCGTCCAGGGAGACGCGGCTGGTCAGCTCCACCGCGGTGATCAGGGACCCGAGGGCCGCGGAGACGGCGGCGCCAGCGAGCGCCAGCTTCACCGGCGTCGCCCCCTCGCGCCCGAGCGACGACACGGCGTAGACGAGGGCGGACGCGAGGGCCGCCCCCGCGAAGGCGAACCAGATGTAACCGGAGGGAGCGGTCACGCCGAGGAACGCGATCGCCACGACGACCGCCAGCGACGCCCCGAAGTTGACGCCCAGGATGCCGGGGTCGGCGAGCGGGTTGCGCGACAGTCCCTGCATGACGGTGCCCGCGAGTCCCAGCCCGAGGCCGGCGGCGATGCCGAGCAGCGTGCGGGGCAGCCGGCTGTCGACGACGACCAGCGCGTTCGGGTCCGACCGGGAGTAGTGGGTCAGAGCGTGCAGGACGTCGGCGGGTGCGATCGTGCGTGCGCCGACCATCAGGCTCAGCACCGAGAGGACGACGAGCAGCAGGGCGGCGCCCGCGAACCCCAGCAGCAGACGCCGGCGGCGCCGGGCGATCGGGGCGGCCGTGCGGCCCTCCCCGATGCGCCCGGCGTCCGGGGCG
This sequence comes from Leifsonia shinshuensis, assembly GCF_031456835.1. Taxonomy (NCBI): domain Bacteria; kingdom Bacillati; phylum Actinomycetota; class Actinomycetes; order Micrococcales; family Microbacteriaceae; genus Leifsonia; species Leifsonia shinshuensis. The sequence continues at coordinate 1,491,294 of NZ_JAVDVK010000001.1, read as the reverse complement.
ACGGTGCTCGACGGCATCGTGCCTTACTTCACCTTGTCCGCGGCGGCGGCCAGCTGGGGCACGTAGCGGTCGAGCATCCACGGGATGCTGAGCACGCTCGGCGCGCTCGTGGCGGCGACGAACGACTCGCCGACGATCGGGGCGAAGCGTCTCTCCTTGATGGCGGGCATCGCGGCGACGAGCGGGTCGGAGGTGAACGCGTCCACCGAGGACTGCTTGTCGAAGTACATCACCAGGAGGTCGGTGTCGATCTTCGACAGGTTCTCGTTGCTGAGCTGGTAGAAGAAGCTGCCGTCGCCCTTCGACGCGTCGAGGGACGCGATGCTCGGGGAGTTCTTCAGCCCGAGGTCGTTCAGCAGCTGCACCCGCGGGTCCTCCGCGCGGTACACGTTGAGCTTGCCGGGCTCGTTGGCCGCGGCGTAGAAGAACGTCTTGTCCTTCAGCACGGGGTACTTCGCGGCCAGGGCGGAGACCGAGTCCTCGGTCTTGGCGACCAGCGCGTCCGCCTGCTTCGTCATCCCGAGCGCCTTGCCGACGATGGCCGTCTGGTCACGCCAGCTGGTCGCCCACGGCTTCTCCGGGTAGGCGACGACCGGGGCGATCTTGCTCAGGGTGTCGTACTCGGTCTCGGTGAGACCGGAGTACGGCGCCAGGATGACGTCCGGCTTCGCCGTGACGAACTGCTCGAACGGCACCTCGCCGGTGTCGGCGTCGAGGATCTGCGGGGTCTTCCCGCCGAGCTCCTTGATGCGGTCCGCGTCCCAGGGGAGCACGCCGTCCGCGTCGCCGCCGTAGCTGAAGCTCGGCATGGCGACCGGGACGATGCCCAGCGCGAGCACGATGTCCTGCGCACCCCAGCCCCAGGTCGCGATCCGCTTCGGCTTCGCGTCGATGGTCGCGGACCCGAGGGCGCTCTTCACCGTCACCGGGAAGGCGCCGTCGCCGCCGCCGGCCGTGCTCTCAGCGCCGGAGCCGCCGGCGCTGCAGCCGGTGAGCACGAGCGCCGCGGAGGCGACGAGGGCAGAGGCGATGGTGACGAGACGGGACCGTCGGGCGCGGGCAGGGCGTGCTGGGAGCATGGCTCTCCTCGGTTCGGAGGGTGGGGGAGGATGCGGGCGGCCGCCTCGGGGAGGGGCGCCCGTCTTAGGCAAGCCTAACCTAATACGCCGATCGGTCAACATGCCGATCCGGAGCGCCGAGTGGGCAGCGCCGAGGGCGGGGGGCGGGGCCGGCAGCGCGTCCGCGGTGGGGGTGTCCATTCGCCATTCGGGTGAGACGCCGGGTGGCGGCGCGCTCCTGGTCCCGACGGACGCGTTGTCGGCCTCTACTGTCTGGCAGCGAGCAGGCGCCGTGGTCGGACGGATGCGACTCATGCCAGGTCCTCCCCGTGGAGGACACCACCGAGCCGCGCGCGCGGAGCGGCATCAGGGTGGCAACGCCCGCAGTTTACGCGCGTCGGCCGAGCCACCGCGATCCCCCCGGGAGGTGTGCAGGGAGCCGACATGGAAGAATCAGAGCATGGCCTTACCGATCACCCCGCCCCGCGGCATGCGCGACTTCCTCCCCGCCGAGAAGGCCCGCCGCGAGCATGCCCTCGGGGTGATCCGCCGCAGCTTCGCCGCCCACGGCTTCGACGAGATCGAGACGCCCGTCGTGGAGGACGTGGAGCGCCTCCACTCGGGGCTCGGCGGCGACAACGAGAAGCTGTCGTTCAGCATCCTGAAGCGCGGCCTCGACGGCGACGACCTCTCGGCGGCGATGGAGTCGGGCGACCTGCTCAGCCTGTCCGACCTGGGCCTGCGGTTCGACCTCACCGTCCCGCTCGCGCGGTTCTACGCCTCGCACCGTGCGGAGCTGCCGCCGGTGTTCCGCAGCATCCAGATCGCCCCCGTCTGGCGCGCGGAGCGACCGCAGAAAGGCCGCTACCGCCAGTTCGTGCAGTGCGACATCGACATCATCGGCGAGGGCTCGCAGCTGGCCGAGGTCGAGCTCATCACCGCGACGGCGGCCGCCCTGGAGGCGCTGGGCCTCAGCGACTGCACGATCCGGATCAACGACCGCCGCATCCTGAACGGGCTGCTGGAGTACTGCGGCTTCGACGAGGCTCGCTGGCCCCAGGTGCTGATCTCGATCGACAAACTCGACAAGATCGGCGCGGAGGGCGTGGTCGCCGAGCTCGCGGAGGGCGGCGCCGACGCCGCGGCCGTGCTCGGCGGGCTGCTCGCCAAGCTCGAGCCGCACCTGGCCGACGGGGGTGTGGAGCTCACGGTCGAGGCGATCACCGGCATCCTGCCCGAGGGGCTCGACACGGATGCGGTGGCCGACCTGGAGGCGCTCGCCCACGCGCTCGACACCCTGCCGCCGGGCGTCAGCCTGCGGTTCGACCCGACGCTCGTCCGCGGGATGGGCTACTACACCGGGACCATCTTCGAGATCTCGCACCCCGGCTCGGGCAGCTCGGTCGGCGGCGGCGGACGCTACGACGGCATGATCGGCCGCTTCCTCGGCACCGATGTCCCGGCCGCCGGGTTCTCGATCGGCTTCGAGCGGGTCGTCGACCTCATCGAGCTTCCCGAGGACGCCTCGTCGGAGTCCGTCGTGCTCGTCTACGACCCCGCCGTCCCGCTCGATCGCCTGGTCGCGATCAAGTCCGAACTGGTCGCCCGGGGGAGCCGCGTCCGCCTCGACCGGCGCGCGAAGAACCTCAAGGGCGTGCTCGACCGCGCGGCCGCCTCCGGCTTCCGCTCCTTCGCGTTCGTGAACCCGGACACCGCGGACGCCTCGGCGCTCGAGCTCAAGCCGCTGGCGTAGCGCGCCACCCGGCCTCACTAGACTGACCTCGGAATCCCACAAAAACCACGCAAGGAGACAGTTGTGGCTGCAATCGAAGCTGTAGGCGCTCGCGAGATCTTGGACTCGCGCGGGAACCCGACCGTCGAGGTCGAGGTGCTCCTCGAGGACGGCACGGTCAGCCGTGCCGCCGTCCCGTCCGGCGCGTCCACCGGGGCGTTCGAGGCCTACGAGCTGCGAGACGGCGACAAGGGGCGCTACCAGGGCAAGGGCGTGCTCAAGGCCGTGGATGCGGTGCTCGACGAGCTCGGACCTGCGATCGAGGGCTTCGAGGCCTCCGAGCAGCGCCTGGTCGACGAGGCCCTCATCGACCTCGACGGCACCGAGAACAAGAAGCGCGTCGGCGCGAACGCCATCCTCGGCGTCAGCCTCGCGGTCGCGAAGGCGGCGGCCGACTCGGCCGACCTGCCGCTGTTCCGCTACGTCGGCGGCCCGAACGCGCACATCCTCCCGGTCCCGATGATGAACATCATCAACGGCGGCGCGCACGCCGACACCGGCGTCGACATCCAGGAGTTCATGGTGCTGCCGCTGGGCGCCGAGACGTACTCCGAGGGCCTCCGCTGGGGCGTCGAGACCTACCACTCGCTCAAGTCGCTGCTGAAGTCGAAGGGCCTCAACACCGGCCTGGGCGACGAGGGCGGCTTCGCCCCCGAGCTCGAGCACAACCGCGCCGCGCTCGACCTGATCTCCGAGGCGATCGAGCAGGCCGGCTTCACCGTCGGCCGCGACATCGCCCTCGGCCTCGACGTCGCGAGCACCGAGTTCTTCGAGAACGGCGTGTACCGCTTCGAGGGCCAGGACCGCAGCTCCGCCGAGATGAGCGCCTACTACCAGGAGCTCGCCGCCAACTACCCGCTGGTCTCCATCGAGGACCCGCTGGCCGAGGACGACTGGGAGGGCTGGACGCACCTCACCGCCGAGCTCGGCACCAAGCTGCAGCTGGTCGGCGACGACCTGTTCGTCACCAACCCGAAGCGCCTCGCCGACGGCATCGCCCGCCACGCCGGCAACAGCATCCTGGTCAAGGTGAACCAGATCGGCACCCTCACCGAGACGCTCGACGCCGTGTCCCTCGCCCAGCGCAGCGGCATGACCGCCGTGCTGTCGCACCGCTCCGGCGAGACCGAGGACACCACGATCGCCGACCTGGCGGTCGCCACCAACGCCGGCCAGATCAAGACGGGCGCCCCCGCCCGCTCGGAGCGCGTCGCCAAGTACAACCAGCTGCTCCGCATCGAGGAGGAGCTGGGCGACGCCGCCGTCTACGCCGGCCGCAGCGCCTTCCCGCGCTTCACCGCGTAACGCACCCCGCGCGCCGCGAACGGCCCCCGGGTTCCCCCGGGGGCCGTTCCGCGTCTCGGGGATGCCGTCGCGTGCCGAGTTGCGACATGTACTCACCATTCGCGGGGAATTCGGACATCCACTCACGACTCGCCGACCGACGGCACGCGGGCGGTATGGTGCTGAGGTGCCGGAGATCGAGGACGTAGCGGGCGCGGTGCTCGCATGAGGACGGAGTCCGAGGTCGTCCCCCTGGTGCTGTTCCTCGCGCTCGCGGGGCTGTTCGCCGTGCTGGGGGTGTTCCTGCTGATGCGGCCCGGGCGGGCGGCGGCGTTCTTCGCCGATCAGGATGCGCGCACGCGCTTCCGGGCGCGCGATGCCCGCACTCTCGGGGCCGTGTTCGCCGTCGGTGCGGCGGTGCTGCTCGCGCTGGGCGTCGTGCGGCTGGTCGCCCTGCTGGGCGGCGGCTGAGCGCATCCCGACACCCCGACGCGCCGCCGCCGCGGGAGGATCCGTCGCCTACGATGGGAGGGGGCCGACCGGCTCCGTCCGACGCCGCGATCCGAGACCGGGAGGGCCCATGCCGAAGCCGCGCACGCGCCGCGTCCCGGTGCGCATGTCCCGGCCCACCGGCACCGGACGGTGGCTCCGCCAGCTGCACTTCTCGGCGTTCTCGCTCGTCATGATGGGCGTGCTCGTGCTGGCCGTCGTCATCCTCGCGCCCACCGTGCAGGCGTTCCTCGCCCAGCGCCAGCAGATCTCCGACCAGCAGCACGCGGTCGACCAGCTCGCCACCCAGGTGAACACGCTGAAGGACCAGCGCGCCCGCTGGAACGACCCCAGCTACCTGCGCGCTCAGGCTCGCGACCGGCTCTACTACGTGATGCCCGGCGAGGTCAGCTACCTGGTCATCGACGACCGGCCGCCGGCGGCGAAGCAGGACGCGACCCCCGTCAGCTCGCGGCTGCAGAAGACGCGCACCGACTGGGTGAGCTCGCTGTTCGGCTCGTTCATGGGCGCCGGCCTCACCGAGGCGACCCCGCAGCAGCTGGGCGGAGCGCCCACGTCGCCCACCCCGACTCCCACCCCCGCACCGAAGAAGTGACCCGCATGACCCGACCGCCCTTCGATCCCGTGACCGACGACGACATCGCCGTGGTCTCCGAGCAGCTCGGCCGCCCGGCCCGCAACGTCGTCGGCATCGCCGCGCGCTGCGTGTGCGGCCGCCCGACCGTCGTCTCGACGGCCCCGCGGCTCGACGACGGGACGCCGTTCCCGACCTTCTACTACCTGACGCATCCGGCCGCGACCGCCGCGATGTCGGCGCTCGAGGCGACCCAGGTGATGAACGAGTACAACGACCTGCTCGCGGACGACGAGGAGGTCGCCGCGCAGTACCGGGAGGCGCACGAGCAGTACCTCGCCGACCGCGAGTCGATCGCCGTCGTCGACGAGATCTCCGGCATCTCCGCCGGCGGGATGCCGTCCCGCGTCAAGTGCCTGCACGCGCTCGCGGCCCACGCGCTGGCCGCCGGACCCGGCGTCAACCCGATCGGCGACCTCGCGCTCGCCCGCGGCGGATGGTCGCCCGCGGTGTGCGAGTGCCGCATCGACGTCGCGGGGTAGGTTCCGCATGGCGCGCAGGGGTGGGGCGGCGGTCCGCGGGGGGATGCGCGACCGCGGTGCGGAGCGTCTGCGACGCCTCGTCGGTGTGCGACGTGCTGCCGGCGCGCGGCGCACGTCCGGCGCGCGCCTGGCGCGGCTCACCGCATCCGTCGCCGTCGTCGCGGTCGCCCTCGCAGGTGCGGTCGTCCCCGCGACCGCCGCGCACGCCGACCAGGTCCGCGACCTCGAGTACTGGCTGAACGACTACGGCTTCTCGCAGGCCTGGGCCACCACGCGCGGCGCCGGGGTGACCGTCGCCGTCATCGACACGGGCGTCGACGGGTCCGTCCCCGACCTCGCCGGTGCGATCGTCGGCGGCACGGACGTGTCGGGCGTCGGCTCGGCGAACGGCGAGAAGCCGCTGGGGGATGCGGAGAGCGCGAACCACGGCACGTGGGTCGCCTCGCTGCTCGCCGGCCGCGGCACCGGGCCGGACAGCGGTGTGCTCGGCGCCGCGCCCGAGGCCGGCGTGCTGGCGGTGTCCGTCGCGCTCGGCAAGGCGCTGGGACCGGTGGGCAGCGACGAGCAGATCGCTCAGGCCGTCCACTGGGCGGTCGACAACGGCGCGAAGGTCATCAACATGTCGCTGACCCGCAACACCCTGGACTGGCCGCCCAGCTGGGACGAGGCCTTCCAGTACGCCTTCGCCCACGACGTCGTGATCGTGGCCGCCGCGGGCAACCGGGGGAGCGGCACCAGCGAGGTCGGCGCGCCCGCGACCATCCCGGGCGTGCTGACCGTCGCGGGCGTCGACCGCGCGGGGCGGGCGAGCTTCGATGCGTCAGCGCAAGGCATCACGATCGGCGTCTCGGCGCCGAGCGAGCAGCTCGTCGGGGCGAACCCGGGCGGGGGCTACGTGCAGTGGGCGGGCACCAGCGGCGCGGCACCTCTGGTCGCCGGGGCGGTCGCGCTGGTGCGGGCCGCGCATCCCGAGCTGAAGGCGGCGGATGTGATCGAGCGCATCATCCGCACCGCTCGGCCCGCAGGCGGCGCGGTGCCCAGCCCCATCTACGGCTACGGGCTGCTGGATGCGGCGGCGGCGGTCACCGCCACGGTCCCGCACGTCACGGCGAACCCGATGGGCGACCTCGCGGACTGGATCCGCATCCACCGCCGGGCGCAGTCGCCGTCCGCCACCGCGCCGCCGGCAGCGGGCGGGGATGTTCGCGCTGCGCCGGTGCCCGCGAAACTGACCCCCGAGCGCGCGGTACCATGGAGTCAGATGTTCTGGCCGCAATGGAGCGTCCTCACCGCTTTCTGGCTGCCATTCGCCTTGATCGCCGGCTTCCTCGTCCTCGTCGCCCTCGGCGGCACCGGCGCGTGGCTGCATTTCAGGCGGATGCGCAGCAGGGAGTAATGTAGGCCCAAACTTTCGTGTTGAGGAGACGCATCACTGTGCCCAAAATCCTGATCGTCGGCGGCGGATACGCCGGCTTCTACACCGCGTGGAAGCTCGAGAAGCAGCTCCGCCCGGGCGAGGCCGAGGTCACCATGGTCGACCCCCTGCCCTACATGACGTACCAGCCGTTCCTCCCGGAGGTCGCGGCGGGCTCCATCGAGCCGCGTCACGCGGTGGTCGCGCACCGCCGCCACCTCAAGACGACCAACATCATCACCGCGAAGGTCACCTACGTCGACCACGCGCGCAAGGTCGCCACGATCCAGCCGCCGGTGGGCGAATCCTACGAGTTCGAGTACGACATCGTCGTGGTCACGGCCGGCGCCGTGTCGCGCACGTTCCCGATCCCGGGCGTCGCCGACCAGGCCGTCGGCCTCAAGAACATCGAGGAGGCCGTGTACATCCGCGACCGGCTTCTCACCAACTTCGACAAGGCGGCGGGCATGCCGGCCGGCCCGGAGCGCGACCGTCTGCTCACCTTCGTCGTCGTCGGCGGCGGCTTCGCGGGCATCGAGATCTTCGCCGAGCTCCGCTCCTTCGCGAGCGCCCTGCTGAAGCGCTACCCGGAGATCTCCTTCGAGGACACGCACTTCCACCTGATCGAGGCCATGGGCCGGATCATGCCGGAGGTGTCGCTCCCGACCAGCCACTGGGTGATCAAGAACCTGGCGGAGCGCGGTGCGCAGATCCACCTCGACACGCAGCTCTCGAGCGCGGTCGACGGCGTCATCCAGCTGTCCACCGGTGAGAGCTTCGAGTCCGACCTCATCGTCTGGACCGCCGGCGTCATGGCGAACCCGGAGATCGTGCGTCACACCGACCTCCCGATCGAGGAGCGCGGCCGCCTGCGCGTGCGCGCCGACCTCCGCGTCGGGACGGACGACGAGATCATCGAGGACGCCTGGGGCGCGGGCGACGTGTCCGCCGTCCCCGATCTGACCGGCGGCGGCGTGGGCGGCTACTGCGTGCCGAACGCCCAGCACGCGGTGCGTCAGGGCAAGCTGCTCGCGAAGAACATCGTCGCCTCGCTGCGCGGCGAGCTGCCGCGCCAGTACTACCACAAGAGCCTCGGCGCGGTGGCCGGCCTCGGCGTCGGCGTCGGCGTGCTCCAGTCGGGCAAGATCGCCGTCAAGGGCGTTCTCGGCTGGCTGGCCCACCGTGGCTACCACGGCCTCGCGATGCCGTCGTGGGAGCGCAAGTTCCGCGTGATCTGGGGCTGGTGGAACAACCTGTGGCTCGACCGCGACATCGTGTCGCTGCAGGCCGTCCAGAACCCGCGCGCGAACTTCGAGGAGTTCGCCGCCCGCCCGAAGCCGGCCGTCGAGGCCGCTCCGGCCGAGCCGGCGAAGAAGGCCCCCGCCCGCAAGAAGGCGGAGCCGGCGACCAAGCAGCCCGCTGAGGTCACCGCGAAGTAACGCACCGACCGCGTCGAAGGCCCGGCCCCTCAGGGGGCCGGGCCTTCGTGCGTCTGCGGCAGGTTCGTGCCGTCGCGGCACGACCGATCGTCGGAGATCTGCGATCGTCCGTCGGAGATCCGGCCGGAAGCGCCGCGAAAGTCCCGCGGCAGAGCGCTGCGTCGGAGATTTCGAGGGTCTTTTCCGACGGAAGCACGGCCGAAGCCCCCAAGGAGTACCCCCAGTGGGACTCGAACCCACACTCGGGCGAGTTTAAGTCGCCTGCCTCTACCGATTGGGCTATGGGGGCGTGGCCCGCGGCCGCGTCGGGCGACGGATGCGGAGGTGCTCTACCGGTCGCGGTACGGGGACCTGATCATCTGCACGATCGCCGCAGCAGCGATGCCGCCTCCGACCACGACGACGAGCCAGATGAATCCGATGAGCAGACCTTCCATGGGCTCAACGCTACACCGTCGCCCGATTCCCCCGCGTCTGCGAAGACCTTCAGGACGTCCGAAGAACCCGCTCACCTTCGGGGACCACAATGATGGCCGACACCCTTTCTGGTGAGGTGTCCCCGACCCGGCCGGCGCCCAGGATCCCCCCGACGTGGGCGTCGGCCGGGTCTCCATGTCCGGGGCCGGAGCCGGGGCCTGAGCGGGCGCGACGCGCGGCTAGGCTCGGTGGGTGACCACCCGCTGTCCTTGCCTGAGCGGCGAGACTTACGACGCGTGCTGCGGCCCGCTGCACCGCGGCGAGCCCGCTCCCACCGCGGAGCGGCTGATGCGGTCGCGGTTCAGCGCGTTCGCCCTCGGCGACGCCGGCTACCTGCTGCGCAGCTGGCATCCCTCGACGCGTCCCGCCGAGCTCACGCTCGACGCGGACGTCCGCTGGTACCGGCTCGACATCGAGCGCACGGAGCGCGGCGGACCGTTCGACACCGACGGTGTGGTCGAGTTCGTCGCGCACTACAAGGGCGCCGAGCGGGGGAGCCTCCACGAGGTCTCGCGCTTCGTCCGCGAGGGCCGCGACTGGTTCTACGTGGACGCGGTCACGGCCGACCGCCGGGCCTAGGGCACGCTGCGGTCGAGCGCGGGCGCGACGTACCGCTCCCACAGCCACACCGCGACGCTGGTCGCCGCGAAGCCGACGGCCACCGCGACGATGACCAGGATGCCCACCCCGCGCTCGACGAGGGATGCCACGGGCAGCAGCAGCGCGAACAGCACGGTGTAGACCACCAGGCTGAGCCCCGCCCACAGCCAGCGCGACCACTGCGCGATCGCACGTCCGGCCAGGCCGCCGATCGGCAGCAGCATCACTGCCGCCGAGCCGATGCCGGTCAGGGCGAGGGCGTTGACGAGTTCGACGACGAACGCGCTCGCCGGGTCGGACGGGACTCCCAGCAGACCGACTGCGAGCCACGCGAGCACGCCTAGCGCGGCGACGGCGGACACCTGGACGGCGGCGATGCGTCCGCGCCGCACCCGTCCGGCGTGCGGTCCGAGGGCGAGCCCGAGGACCAGGGCGAACAGCAGCGCGGGGGAGAGGCCCAGGACGCGCGATCCGATCGCCGCGACCGCGACCACCAGGAGCAGGCCCGGCCGCAGCACCAGGTGCGGCACATGGAGATGTAAGTGCGGCGCGAGACCGCGACCCGCGAGCACCCACACGGCGTTCACGGCCGCGACGGCGAGGGCGACGGCGACCAGGACGCTCGGGTACGTGCCCGCGTCGGGGACCGGCGTGGAGAGGGTCACCAGCAGCACCGTCGCAAGCCCCGTGGCCGCGATCGACCAGAAGCGCTGCGACCGCGAGACAGCAGGGGTGTCGCTCTCGGCGGCTCGCGCCGCGCCGGCCTCACCGAACAGGGCGGATGCCTCCGACACGTCCGAGCGCGGCCGGTTGCGGCCGAACAGCGCGCCGCGGTGCGCGCCGTGGCGTTCGCGCTGGGCGCGGCCGCGGGCCAGGGCCGCGGCCAGCAGCCTCGCGGGCAGCACGAGGAGCAGCAGGGCGGCGACGGCGAGACCGGCCGACCGCATCCACCCGGGCAGTGCCGCCGCGGACACCACGGGTGCGCTCGCGGTGGTGAACGGCGCGTCGAACCGTTCCTGGGTGCCGGGACTGGCCGGGCCGGTGGGCGGCGCGGCACCCGGAGCGGCGGGCGCCGGAGCCGACGGCGTGGGGGTCGGCGCCGGGGTACGTGTGGGAGACGGCGTCGGCGCGGCCGCAGCGCCGGCCGCGGCCGCGACGGTCAGGGTGACCGGGTTGCTGCCCGGGCTGACGTTCCCCGCGGCGTCACGTTGCAGGGCCGACACCGTGTACGCGCCGCCGTCGAGGACGCCCGCGCACGACCACGCGCCGCTCACCACCTGCGCGCTGCAGACGACGGTGGTGCCGCCGGGTGTCTGCGCGTAGAGCGTGACGCGTGCTCCGGACTCGCCGGACCCGCCGAAGGAGACCGGCGTGCCGGCAGCGGCGGAGGAGCCGGGCGCGGGAGTGGTGATGCTCGGGGCGCCGGGCGGGGTGCGGTCCACGGCGAGCGGGACGGCGGCGCTGCGGCCGGAGCGCTGGGTGGAGAAGCCGGCGACCTGTGTGGCCGACACGGTGTGCCGCCCGTCGGGCAGGGAACCGCTCAGCACGCATCCCCACGCGCCGTTGGAGTCCGCCGGGAAGGTGCAGCTCGCACCCGTCTCGGCGGTCACGGTTACCCGCGCGCCGGGGAAGGCGGTGCCGCGGACGGCGCCGGACGTGGAGACGACCCCGCTGCCGCTGATCGTCGGCGGGTGCAGCACATCCACCCGGTCACCGGTGGACTCGCCGGTCGACCGCGCCTCGGCCCGCACGGCCACCCCGCCGCCGTCCGGCAGCGAGGCGAGCCCACACGACCAGCGTCCGTCGTCTCCGACGGTCGCCTGGCAGCTCTCCGAGGCGCCCGGCGTCGAGCCGGCGGACACCGCGACCACGTCGCCGGGCGTGGCGGTGCCCGAGACGGGGAGCGGGAAGGAGGTGACGAGCCCGGTCGGGAGGGAGTCCATCCTCAGCGGCTGCGGTGTGGGCGGCGGGGAGGGGGTGCTCGACGGCGGTTGGGTATCCGCGGGAGCTGCGGCGGGCGGCTGCGGTGCCGCCGAGGCGGGTGCTTCGTGTGCTGCGGCGTACGGTGACGCGAGGTGCTGCGGTGCGAGGGGTGTGTGAGGGGCGGGAGTCGCGGTCGCGGGAGGCGCGTCCCCGATCAGTCCGGCGGCGCTGAACAGCAGAGCCGCCAGCGCGGCGACGGTCGCGAACGACACCAGTCCGCTCGACCCCCGTGGCCGGACTGGTGGTGACACGTCGCTCGTAAATCCCCGCATTCCACCCCATTCCAGGGGGTACGGCCCGGGCGTGTCAAACTCATCGACACAATTTGCGGCATACTGACATCTGGGACGACTGTCCCACTTTCTCCCGCGCGATGGGGCGCGGCAGAGCCTCAGGAGTCCGGATGACGCGTATCCCGGTGGCGGACCGGCGCACGGCGCTGGTCCAGGCTGCGCTCCGGCTGATCGCGCGCGACGGCGTCGCCGCGGCCACCACCCGGCGGATCGTCGCCGAGGCGGACATGCCCCTGGCCTCCTTCCACTACGTGTTCGCATCGCGGGACGAGCTGATGGCCGAGCTCATCGAGGCGGCCGTCGAGAGCGAGCAGCGCGACTTCGCGCCGGTGCTGGCGGGCTGCGACGGCGGGCACGGTGTCGGGATGCGCGAAGCGGTCCGCGCCGGGCTTCAGCACTACTTCGACGGCGTCCGCGCCGACCCCGACCGCGAGAAGGCGATGCTCGAGCTGACCCAGTGGGCGCTCCGCGAGCCCGGGTTCGAGCCGCTCGCGCAGCGCCAGTACGCGCGCTACCACGCCGTCGCCGCACAGGCGGCCGCCGACGCCGCACGGTTGACGGGCAGCGTCTGGCTGCGGCCGATCGACGAGGTGGCCCGCATCCTCGTGTCGTTCACCGACGGTCTGACGCTCGCCTGGCTGGTGACGCGGGACGACCGGGCGGCCGCCGCCACCATGGACGTCGCCGCCGACGCGCTCGCCGCCCTGACGGCGCCCGCCGCATCCCGCAGCCACACGCCCGCCGCATCCAGCACCGCCGCATCCCGCACCTCCGTCTCCCGCACCTCCGACCCGAAAGCAGGCCGCCGATGACGAACACCTCCACGCCGGCGGTCTTCGCCGAGCCCGTCCGCAAGGTGCCGGGCCGGTGGATCGCCGCCTTCGCCGTCGCCTGGCTGGGGGTGTGGATGGCGCAGCTCGCGCCCATCCAGAAGCTCCTGCCCGACCAGGTGCAGACCGAGCTGCACACCACGTCGTGGGTCGACAACGTCGTGGCGTTCGGCGTGATCTCGGGCATCTCGGGCGTCTGCGCGATCGTCGCCTACCCGCTGACGGGTGCGCTCTCCGACCGGACCACGAGCCGGTTCGGCCGCCGCCGCCCGTGGATCGCGGCGGGCGCCCTGGTCTTCGCGGTGTCCCTCGTCCTGCTCGGGCTGCAGACGAGCATCGTCGGGATGGGCGTGTTCTGGTCGCTGGCGCTCACGGGGTTCTGCATCCTCACCGCGGCGCTCACGGCGACCATCAGCGACCAGGTGCCGGTCGACCAGCGCGGCTACGTGAGCGGCTGGATCAGCGCCCCGCAGGCGATCGGGATCATCCTCGGCGTCGCCCTGGTCACCTACGTCTTCGTCGGCGCCTTCGTCGGGTACACCGCGATGGCGGTGCTGCTGCTCATCCTCGCGCTGCCGTTCCTGCTGCTCCCGGATGCCGTGCTCCCGCCGGAGCTGCGCGAACGGATGTCGGTGCGCGGAGTCATCGAGGGGCTGTGGATCAGCCCGCGCGCTCACCCCGACTTCGGCTGGACGCTGCTCAGCCGTGTGCTCGTCAACTTCGGCAACGCGTTCGGGACGTCGCTGCTGCTGTACTTCCTGGAGTTCGGCCTGCGCGACCCGAACGCGGACGACGACCTGCTCGTCCTCATCCTCATCTACATGGTGTTCGTCATCGTCGCGTCGCTCGTGCTCGGGCGGCTCTCCGACCGGCTGGGGCGCCGCAAGGCGTTCGTGTTCGCGTCCTCGGCGGTGCAGGGGGTCGCGGCGCTGCTGCTCGCCTTCGTGCCGGATCTGTCGGTCGCGTTCATCGCGGCCGCGCTGCTGGGCGTCGGGTACGGCTGCTTCCTCAGCGTCGACCAGGCGCTCGCGACGCAAGTGCTGCCCGACCCGGAGACCCGCGGCAAAGACCTGGGGATCATGAACATCGCCCTCGCCGTTCCGCAGGCCGTCGCCCCGCTCTTCGGCGCGATGATCGTCGCCGCCCTCGGCGGCTTCGCCGGCCTGTTCGTCCTGTCCGCCCTGTTCGCGTTCGCGGGTGCGTTCGCGGTCGCCCGAGTGAAAGCGGTGCGCTGATGACCGACCTGAACCTCGCCACCCCGCCGGTCGCCGCCGAGCGCACCTGGACGACGCCCGACGTGTTCTGGCCGTCGCTCTCCGCCGCGACCGCGCAGCTGGACCCGCCGCTCGCCGTGCTGCACCTGCCCGCCCTCCGCCACAACGCGCACGACATGCTGCGGCGCGCGACCGTGCCGTCGGGGCGCGCGGCGAAGAGCATCCGGGTCGCGTCCAAGTCGGTGCGCGTCCGGTCGGTGCTGGATGCGGTGCTCGCGCTGCCCGGGTACGCGGGCGTGCTCGCGTACACGCTGCCCGAGGCGCTGTGGCTCGCCGAGGGTGACGCCGAGCATCCGCCCGTCGAGGATGTCGTGGTCGGATACCCGACCGCCGACCGGGGCGCGATCCGGCGGCTCGCGGCGTCGCCCGAGCTCGCGTCCCGGGTGACGCTGATGGTCGACTCGATCGCGCACCTCGACCTCATCGACGCCATCGTGCCTCCAGGCTCGCGCGAGACCATCCGGTTGTGCCTCGAACTCGACTCCTCCTGGCTCGCGCCGGTGCTCGGCCACGTCGGGGTCTACCGGTCGCCGGTGCACTCGGCCGCGGCCGCTCGCGAGCTGGCGGCGGCGATCGTCCGCCGCCCCGGCTTCGCCCTCGTCGGGATGATGGGCTACGAGGCGCAGATCGCCGGCCAGGGCGACAATCCCCCCGGGAAGCCGGCGTGGGGCGCGACACTGCGCTGGATGCAGAAGAACTCCCGCGAGGAGCTGCTCGGGCGACGTGGCGAGGCGGTCGCCGCGGTGCGTGCGATCGCCGACCTGGAGTTCGTGAACGGCGGCGGAACCGGGTCGCTGGAGTTCACCGCCTCCGACGACGCGGTGACCGAGATCGCCGCGGGCAGCGGGCTCTTCGGCGGGCACCTGTTCGACACGTACCGGTCGTTCCGTCCGGCGCCGGCCGCATCCTTCGCCCTCTCGGTCGTGCGCCGCCCGGATGCGGGCACGGCGACGCTGCTCGGCGGCGGCTGGATCGCCTCCGGCCCGCCCGGGCCCGACCGGATGCCGTCGGTGGAGTGGCCGACCGGCCTGTCGATGGTGACGCGCGAGATGGCCGGCGAGGTGCAGACACCGCTGACCGGGGCCGCCGCGAGCGTCATGCGCATCGGCGACCGCGTCTGGCTGCGGCACACGAAGTCGGGCGAGCTCAGCGAGCACGTCGACGCCTTCCACCTGGTGGACACGGTGGACGGCCGGGCGCGCGTGGTCGGCGAGGCGGCCACGTATCGCGGCGACGGCAAGGTCTTCCTGTGACGGCGGTCGGCGGACTCTGGCGCAACTGGGGGCGGACCGAGGCGGTGCGCCCGCAGCGCGTCGAGCGTCCCGCGTCCGCCGAGGCGGTGCAGCGCGCGGTGCAGGCGGCCATCCGCACCGGGATGCGCGTCAAACCCGTCGGCGCGGGCCACAGCTTCACGGGCATCGCTGTCGCACCCGGCGTGCAGCTCGACCTCGAGGATCTGAACGGCATCCTGGATGTGGACCTCGAACGCGGACGGGTCACGCTCGCGGCGGGCACGCACCTGCATCAGCTGCCGCGGTTGCTCCGGCCCCACGGGCTGGCGCTGGAGAACATGGGCGACATCGACCGCCAGACCATCGCGGGCGCCACCTCCACCGGCACGCACGGGACGGGCGGATCGTTCGGCGGCCTCGCGACGCAGATCGTCGGCCTCACCCTGGTGACCGGACTGGGGGAGCTGCTGCGCATCGACGAGACGCAGAACGCGGAGCTGCTCCCGGCCGCCCGGCTCGGGCTGGGGGCGCTCGGCGTGATCGTCGACGTCACGCTGCAGTGCGTCCCGGCGTACCTGCTCCAGGCCGTCGAGCGGCCGGAACCGCTGCAGGCGACGATGGAGTCGTACCTCGAGCGGTCCGCCGCGGAGGACCATTTCGAGTTCTACTGGTTCCCGCACACGGAGACGGCGCTCACCAAGACGAACACCCGGCTGCCGCTCACGGCCGAGCGCAAGCCGCTGTCACGTGCCGGGCGCTGGGTCGACGACGAACTGCTCGCCAACGGCGTCTACCGCGGCGTCTGCGCGCTCGGCGCCGTCGCACCCGGCGTCATCCCGCCGTTCAGCCGCCTGGCGCAACGGCTCACTGGCAACCGCGACTTCACGGACCACGCGCCGCGCGTCTTCGTCACCAACCGCACCGTCCGGTTCCGCGAGATGGAGTACGCCCTGCCCCGGGAGGCGGTGCCCGCGGCGCTCGCCGAAGTGAAGGCGCTGATCGAGCGGCGCGGCTGGCGCATCTCCTTCCCGATCGAGGTGCGCAGCGCGGCGGCCGACGACAACTGGCTCTCCACCGCCTACGGGCGCGAGAGCGGCTACATCGCGGTGCACCGGTACTACCGGGAGGACCAGCGCGCGTACTTCTCGGCGGTCGAGGAGATCATGGTCGCGCACGAGGGCCGGCCGCACTGGGGCAAGCTGCACAGCCGGGATGCGGACGCGCTGCGTGCGGTCTACCCGCGGTTCGACGACTTCCTCGCGGTGCGCGACCGGCTCGACCCGGACCGCCGCTTCGAGAACGTCTACCTGCGCCGCGTGCTCGGGCCCTGACCCGCGCGCCGCGCCGGCCTTCGCGCCGATGTCTGCTGCGTCTCGGAACGTCTGCGCCCGCGCGCGCGGGCGCAGACGTTCCGAACCGCGGCAGTCAGCGGGCTAGAAGCTGCCGCCCATCGACTCCAGGCGCTCGACGCGCTCGGGGATCGGCGGGTGCGTCGAGAACAGGCGCGCTACGAGGCCCGGCTTCAGCGGGTCGTTGATCCACAGGTGCGCCATGGAGGAGTTCTGCTTGCGCATCGGGCGGCCGTACGCCTCCAGCTTGAGCAGCGCGCTCGCCAGGGCGTCCGGGTGCCGCGTCGTCAGCGCACCCGTCGCGTCGGCCAGGTACTCACGCTGCCGCGAGACGGCCAGCTGCACCAGCGTCGCGACCAGCGGCGCCACGATCGCGGCGATCAGCCCGAACACCAGCACGACCGGGTTGCCGCCGCCGTTGTTGTTGTTCCGGTTGCCGCCGAAGAACGCCATCCGCAGGAAGATGTCGGCGATGAAGCCGATCGCGACGGTGAGGCCGAACACGATCATCCCGAGCCGGATGTCGTAGTTGCGCACGTGCCCGAGCTCGTGCGCCATGACGCCCTCGAGCTCCGCATCCGTCATGATGTCGAGCAGCCCCGTCGTGGCGGCGACCGACGCGTGCTGCGGGTCGCGCCCGGTCGCGAACGCGTTCGGCGCCGGGTCGTTGACGATGTAGACCGCCGGCATGGGCGTCCCCGTCGTGATCGACAGGTTCTCGACGATGTTCCAGAGGCGCGGGTTGTCCGCCTTCTGGATGGGGATGGCCCCCGACATGCTCAGCGCCTGACTGCTCGCCAGGTAGTACTGGAACAGCGCGTAGAGGATCGCCCCGATGAGCACGACCACGAGGATCGTGTAGCTCTGGTAGATGACCGAGGCCAGCCATCCGAGCGCACCGATGAGTACCAGGAACAGCAGGATGATGAAGACGGTGTTGCGCTTGTTCCTGGCGATCGCCCTGTACATCGACGCCCTAGAACTGGACGCGCGGAGGCTCGGCGATCGCGGCGAGGTTGTCGACCTCGAAGAACTCGCGCTCGGTGAAGCCAAGGCGTCGGGCGAACAGGTTGTTCGGGAAGACCTTGATCTTGGTGTTGAACTCGCGGACGCCGCCGTTGTAGAACCGGCGCGACGCCTGGATCTTGTCCTCGGTGTCGACCAGGTCGGCCTGCAGACGCAGGAAGTTCTGGCTCGCCTGCAGCTGCGGGTACGCCTCGGCCACGGCGAAGATGCTCTTCAGCGCGGTCTGCATGTGGTTCTCGGCGACCGACGCCTCACCGGGCGTCTGCGCGGACAGCGTCTCGGCGCGCGCCTGCGTCACCGACTCGAACACCCCGCGTTCGTGCGCGGCGTATCCCTTGACCGTCTCGATCAGGTTCGGGATGAGGTCGGCACGGCGCTTCAGCTGCACCGTGATGTCGCTCCACGCCTCGTCCACACGGACTTTCAGCGTCACGAGGGAGTTGTAGGTGGCCCACAGATAGATCCCGATGATCGCCACGATCACGACGACGATGATGACCGGAATGAGCCATTCCATGTTCGCTGAACTCCTTGTGTACAGGCGCCGGGTCGAGTGATTGCGCAGGTCACATCCTAGCTTCGGCGGAGGCGGCGCCGACCGCGTTCCCATCACACTCGAAGCAACCACCTCAGAGGCGGACAGTGGACGTCCGGGTGCACAATGGCTCCGTGAGCGAGCTGGCCGAACGTCGCCGACCCGGGCGGCCGCGCAAGGAGCGCGGCGCGGCGTCCGCGCGCTCGGCGATCCTGCGCGCGGCGGCCGACGAGTTCGCCGAGCGCGGCTACGAGGCAGCCTCGCTCCGTGCGGTCGCGCGCCGCGCTGGCGTCGACTCCGCGCTCGTCCACCACTACTTCGACGGCAAGGCGGACCTGTTCGCCGCGACGCTCGAGGTGCCGCTGCGGCCCGACCGCGTGCTCGACGTGGTGCTGGCGGGCCCCCGCGACCGGGTGGGGGAGTCGCTGGTGCGCTACATCCTGGAGCGCCTCGACGACGAGAAGTCCGCCCGGCGGATGGTCGTGGTGCTGCGCACCGTGCTGGGCAGCGGGCCGGGCACGCGGATGGTGCGGGAGTTCCTGCAGCGGGAGGTGCTGTCGAAGCTCGCCTCCCTGAGCGACGCGCCCGACGCATCCCTGCGCGGGGAGCTCGCCGCCGCCCAGCTGGTCGGGATCATGATGACCCGTTACGCGCTGCAGGTCGAGCCGATCGCGAGCACGCCCGCGGAGGATCTCGCGCGCCGGGTCGGGCCGGTGCTCCAGTGGCACCTGTTCGGCGACCCCGACGCGCCTGTCTCCTGACGCGACCGCGCCGCGAGTGGTGTCTTGACGCGGCGTCCGCCGGAGCGAATAATTCAGCACATGATGAATTCGCCGGATGCGGTGGAGCCCGCCGTCGCCATCGAGGGCCTCCGGGTGCGTCGTGGCCGCGCCGACATCCTGCACGGCCTCGACCTCCGCATCCCGCGCGGGCAGGTCGTCGGCCTGCTCGGGCCGAGTGGATGCGGGAAGACGACCCTCATGCGCTCGATCGTCGGCGTGCAGCGCGTCAAGGGCGGCACGGTGACCGTGCTCGGTCAGCCCGCCGGTTCGGCGCCCCTGCGACACCGTGTCGGCTACGTCACGCAGGCGGCGAGCGTCTACGACGACCTCACCATCCGGCAGAACCTCGCCTACTTCCGGCGCGTCCTCGGCGCCGGGCGGGCGGATGTGGAGCGCGCGATCGCCGCGACCGACCTGGAGGAGCACGCCGGCCGGCTGGTGTCGGCGCTCTCCGGCGGCCAGCGCAGCCGCGTCTCGCTCGCCGCCGCCCTGCTCGGCTCGCCCGACCTGCTGGTGCTCGACGAGCCCACGGTCGGGCTCGATCCGCTGCTCCGGGTGGAGCTGTGGGGCCTGTTCCACCGCCTCGCCGACTCGGGCACCAGCCTCCTCATCTCCAGCCACGTGATGGACGAGGCGACCCGTTGCGACCGGCTGATCCTCATGCGCGACGGCGCCGTGCTCGCCGACGCGACGCCCGACGAGCTGCTCGCCGAGACCGGGGCGGCGGATGCGGAGGGTGCGTTCCTCGCGCTGCTCCGGCGCCGGCACGCGCGCCACGCGCTGCCCGGGACGGACGAGGACGCGGCGGACCTCGGGGAGGACGTGCGATGAACCCCACCAGAACGCTGGCGACCACGGGCCGGGTGCTCACCCAGATCCGCCACGATCCCCGCACCGTGGTGCTGCTGCTGATCGTGCCCAGCCTCCTGATCGGGCTGGTGGCGTGGATCTTCACGGACACGCCGGTGTTCCAGACGATCGGGCCGGCCATCCTGGCGCTGTTCCCGTTCATCGTGATGTTCCTGGTCACCTCCATCACCACGCTGCGGGAGCGCCGCACCGGGACGCTGGAGCGCCTGCTGTCGATGCCTCTCGGGCGCGGCGACTTCATCCTCGGCTACACGATCGCGTTCGGGCTGCTGGCGATCGTGCAGGCGCTGCTGGCGTCGGGCTACGCGCTGTGGGTGTGCGGGCTGGACGTGAAAGGCGACCCCTGGCTCCTGGTCGCGGTCGCCGTGACGGATGCGGTGCTCGGCAGCACCCTCGGGCTGTTCGCGAGCGCGTTCGCGCGCACCGAGTTCCAGGTGGTGCAGTTCATGCCGCTGCTGGTGTTCCCGCAGATCCTGCTGGGCGGGATCTTCCTGCCGCGCGACGAGCTGCCGGCGGGTCTGAAGGAGATCAGCGACTGGCTGCCGCTGTCGCACGCGGTGGATGCGCTCAACGCGGTGGCGGCGGACAGCCACGACGCCGCCTACGTCGGCGGCCAGCTGCTCATCATCGGGTCGTTCGCGGTGGCGGCGGTCGTGCTCGGGGCGCTCACGCTGCAGCGGCGCACCGCCTGAGGCGGGCGCGGCGCGGCCGGCCGACGGCGCGGAACGGCCGGCGCAGCGCAGTACGCGCTACGCGCTCGCGCGCCCGTCGGGCACGTGGTCGCCGTCGGGCACCTGCAGCTCGGCGGTGCCCGTGTAGCGGTAGCGGACGCGGGTGCCCGTCGGGGGCTCGTCCAGCAGGCGCCACTCGGTGCCGACGTTGTCGTCGCCCACGATCGAGACGTCGCGGATGACCTCCTTCGGCTTCCCGTCGACGAGCGACTGGATCACCTCGGCATAGACCTCCGAGTCGGGGTTGAGTAGCACCGCGATGTAGTGGTCGGAGCTGCGGACCTCGCGCGCCGGCACCCACAGGCGCTCGTCGAACTGGACGAGCGTGCCCCCGTCCGACGCTCCGTGCGGTCTCACGCCCGTGACGATGCCGTCGAGCCAGGTGTCGCCGTCGTGATAGGCGTACAGCTCGCGCATCGGCGACTCGTAGTCGGCCTCGTCGGCCCCGTCCTGATCCAGGTAGTCCAGCGGTGACGTCATGCCCCGAACCCTACCCCCGGGCGCAGCGCCGCCGCGAGGATCGGGGCGAGGTCGCCCCGGGCGCCCTCCGCGACCTCCACCCGGTCGAGCCCCTGCCACGCGGCCGTCTCAGCCAGCAGCGGAAGGAGGCGGTCGAGCGGCACGGCGGGCATCTCCGGTTCCGTCCAGGCCGACTGCACCCTCAGCACGCCCGCCTGCCGGTCGCTCTTCAGGTCGATGCGCCCGACCAGGGCGTCGTCGATCAGGATGGGCAGCGAGTAGTAGCCGTAGACCCGCTGCGGTGCCGGCGTGTAGATCTCGATGCGGTAGTGGAACCCGAACACGCGCAGCGCCCGGTCGCGGTACCAGACCACCGGGTCGAACGGCGACAGCAGCGCCGCCGCCTCCACCCGCCGGGGCTTGCGAGCGTCGCGGTGCATCCAGGCGCGGAGCGGCCGCCCGGCGCTCTCCCACCCGGCCACCTCGACCGGGACGAGCTCGCCCGCATCCTCCAGCTCCTGCAGCGCCACGCCGACGCGCGGGCCCTTGATGCGGTAGTAGTCGGCGAAGTCGCGCGCCGTCCCGATCCCGTGCGCCACCGCCGCGCGCCCCAGGAGCTCGCGGATGGCGTCCTCGTCGCTCACCGTCGGTTCCAGCACGCTCGCGGGCAGCACGTCGGCGGCGAGCCCGTACCGGCGCTGGAAGCGCGTTCGCCCCGCGATCGCGACCTCGCCGAACAGGAACATCCGCTCCAGGGCGCGCTTGACCTCCGACCATCCCCACCACGGTCCGGTGCGGTAGTTGGCGTCGTGCTCGATGTCGCCGGCCACCAGCGGTCCGTTCGCGGCGAGCTCCCCGCGCAGCCACTCCACCGTGCTCTGGTTGACCTCGTACCAGCTGCCTGGGCCGCCGTACCGCTCGCGGTACTCGCGCATCCGCCAGGCGAACAGCGGCCAGTCCTCCGTGCGCATGAACGCCGCCTCGTGCGGCCAGTACTCGGTGTACGGGCCGCGGGCGTCGAACGTCAGCCGGTCGAGCAGGCCGCGGTCGTAGGCGCCGAGGCGGGCGAACGCGGGGAGGTAGTGGCTGCGCTCGAAGACGTTGACCGAGTCGATCTGCAGCAGGCGCAGGCGGTCCATCAGGCCGTTGAGCTGGCGGGCGCCCACCGCGTCGGGATGCGGCCTGCCGAACCCCTGTGCGGCGAGCGCGATGCGACGTGCGAGTGCGGGGGAGATCTGTTCGACCACGGAACGACCATAGCGACAACCCCGGACACCGGACGTTCACCGCGGTGTCACCGGCGCGAAGGCGCCCGGACGCCTGGCCTTCCTACGGTGACCACGTCCGGGCGCACCGCCCGGTCGACACCTTGCACTGGAGGAAACCCGTGATCAACAAGCGCGCACGTGTCGCCGGCCTCGCGGCCGCGGCCGCCGTCGTCGCACTCTCGCTCTCCGCCTGCTCCGGCGGCGCGAACGCCAGCACCGCCGACACCGCGAAGATCGGCACCGCCACCGACGTCGCGTCGGCCGGCGGGATGGATGCGCTGGTCGCCGCCGCGAAGAAGGAGGGCAGCCTCAACATCATCGCGACCCCGGGCGACTGGGCGAACTACCAGGAGATCTTCGACGGCTTCACCAAGAAGTACGGCATCACGATCAACCCGAGCCAGGACAGCGCCTCCAGCCAGGAGGAGATCGACGCCGCGAAGAAGCTCAAGGGCCAGGACACCGCTCCCGACACCTTCGACATCGGCTCCTCGGTCGCTCTGGCGAACACCCAGTACTTCGCCGCCTACAAGCCGACCGGCTGGGACGACATCCCCGAGGGCCAGAAGGAGAAGGACGGCCTCTGGAAGGTCGGTTACTACGGCGTCATGGCGGTCGGCTACGACGCCAACAAGATCAAGACCGCCCCGAAGTCGTTCGACGACCTCCTGAAGCCCGAGTTCAAGGGTGCGGTCGCGCTCAACGGCAACCCGACCCAGGCGGCCGCCGCGGCCGGCGCGGTCGCGTACGCCACCCTGCAGAACGGCGGGACGCTCGACGACCTGACCCCGGGCATCGACTGGTTCTCGAAGCTCAAGAAGGCGGGCAACTGGAACGCCGCCGACGGCAAGCCCAACACCATCGCCTCCGGTGAGACCCCGGTGCTGCTCGACTGGTCGTTCAACCAGAAAGGCTACGCCACCTCCGACACCATCAAGGGCGGCGGCGTGAACTGGAAGTACGTCGTGCTCCCGGGCACCGCCTACGTCGGCTACTACAACCAGGCCATCAACAAGGATGCCCCGCACCCCGCGGCCGCGCGCCTCTGGGAGGAGTACCTCTACAGCGATGCCGCCCAGAACGCGTGGCTGAAGGGCGGCGCCTACCCGGCGCGCGTCGACGCCATGGAGAAGGCCGGCACGCTCGACAAGGACGAGTTCCCGGGCAAGCTCGACAAAGTGGCCGTGATGAGCGACAAGCAGGCGACCGACGCCGGCACGCTGCTCAACGCCAAGTGGGCGAACGCGGTCGGCTGATGACCGAGACCGTGACGGGCGCCGCGGCGCCTGCGGTCGATCGTGCTGCCGCCGGCGTCTCCGCGACGGAGACCCGGCGGCAGCCGTCGTCGGCCCGGCCCGCAGGCGTCAGGGCCGGGCGGCGGCGCCGGAAGAGCGCTGCCGCCGTGCTGGGGCTGACGCCGTTCGCCTTCTACGTGATCGTCTTCCTGGCCGTTCCGACGGTCGTCGCCGTGGGCAGCGGCTTCCTGGATGCGGACGGCCGCTTCACCTGGGCCAACCTGACGGGGCTCATGGAGCCGGCCATCGCCGGCTCGTTCTTCGGCGCCTTCTGGCTCTCCGCGGTCACCGCGATCGTGGGGGCCATCGCCGGCGCGGCGCTGTGCTTCGCCCTGCTGCGCTCGCGCCCCGGCGGCGTGACCCGCTCGCTGGTCGATTCGGCGAGCAGCGTCCTCGCGCAGTTCGGCGGCGTCATGCTGGCGTTCGCCTTCATCGCGACGATCGGCGCGCAGGGCCTCGTCACCGTGCTGCTCCGCACGGTCGCGCACATCAACATCTATGAGAACGGGGTGTGGCTGTACACGGTGCCCGGCCTCATCCTGCCGTACCTCTATTTCCAGATCCCGCTCATGGTCATCACCTTCATGCCGGCGCTGGAGGGACTCCGTCCGCAGTGGCTGGAGGCGACGGCGACGCTGGGCGGCAGCCGCTGGACGTATTGGACGCGTGTGGGCGGCCCCATCCTGCTCCCGTCGTTCCTGGGCAGCCTGCTGCTCCTCTTCGCCAACGCCTTCTCGTCGTACGCGACCGCCGCAGCACTGGTCGGCCAGGCGAACAACATCGTCTCGCTGCAGATCCGGCAGGCGCTGATCAGCGAGACCGTGCTCGGCCGCGCCAACCTCGCGGGCGCCATGGCGCTCGGGATGCTGCTGGTGATGGTCGTCGTCATGCTCGGCTACTCGGCGCTGGTCCGCCGCACCGCGAGGTGGCAGCGATGACGCGCGCGGTGGACACCCGCACCCCGGAGGTCCGGCCGGCCCGCCGCAGGCGCTCGCAGGAGCTGCGTCTCGGGCCCGGTCCCGCCGTCCGCACGGTCATCTGGGTGGTCCTCGGGCTGTTCTTCCTCATCCCGTTGTTCTCGATGGTCGAGTTCACCCTGCGCACGGCGAAGCCCGGCGTGTACAACATCGACCGCTGGGTGGCCGTTTTCTCGGGAGAGACGACGCGGTACGACCGCGTTTACCAGGGGCTCGGCAACTCGCTCGTGCTCGCGGTCGTGACCGTCGCGATCATGCTGCTGGTGCTGCTGCCGACGATCGTGCTGGTGGAGTTGCGGTTCCCGAAGCTGCGCCGGCTGCTCGAGGGGATCTGCCTGCTGCCGATCATGATCCCGGCGATCGTGATGGTGGTGGGCCTCGCGCCGACCTACGCCGTCGTGACGGACGTCTTCGGCTCCGGTGCGTGGACGCTCGCCTTCGCGTACGGGATCACTGTGCTGCCGTACGCCTACCGCGCCATCCAGAGCAACGTCGCCGCCGTCGACATGATCACGCTCAGCGAGGCGGCCCGTTCGCTCGGCGCCCCCTGGTGGACCGTGTTCTGGCGCGTGCTCGTCCCGGACCTGCGGCGCGGCATCCTTGCCGCCGCCGCGCTCTCGGTCGCCGTCGTGCTGGGCGAGTTCACCATCGCCTCGCTCCTCTCCCGCGTCAACCTGCAGACCTCGCTGCTGCTGGTGTCGCAGTCCGACCCCTTCGTCGCGGTCATCTTCGCGCTCCTCGCGCTGGTGTTCGCGTTCGTCCTCCTCGTCGTCGTCGACCGCCTCGTGAGCGTGCGGCGACGGCGCACCGCGAAAGGCTGACATGACCGCCCTCGAGACCCCCGTCCTCTCCGCGCGCACCGGATCCACCGTCGAACTGCGCGACCTCGTCCGCGACTTCGGCGGCGGCGCCGGGCTGGCCGGCTTCGACCTGCAGGCTGCGCCGGGCGAGCTGATCGCCCTGCTCGGCCCGAGCGGCTGCGGCAAGACGACCGCGCTGCGCTCGCTCGCCGGACTGGAGCGCGTGGACAGCGGCAGCATCCTGATCGACGGACGCGACGTCACCGACGAGCCGACCAACCGGCGCGACCTCGGGATGGTGTTCCAGTCGTACTCCCTGTTCCCGCACCTCACCTCCGGCCAGAACGTCGAGTTCGGTCTCCGGATGCGCAAGGTCGCCCCGGCGGAGCGCCGGCGGCGCGCGGCCGAGGCGCTCGAGCTGGTGGGCCTCGACCACCACGCCGACCGCTACGCGCACCAGCTGTCCGGCGGCCAGCAGCAGCGCGTCGCGCTCGCCCGCGCACTCGTCACCGAGCCGCGCGTGCTGCTGCTCGACGAGCCGCTCTCCGCCCTCGACGCCAAGGTGCGCGTGCAGCTGCGGGACGAGATCCGCCGCATCCAGACGGAGCTCGGCATCACCACGTTCTTCGTCACGCACGACCAGGAGGAGGCGCTCGCCGTCGCCGACCGCGTCGCCGTCATGCGCGCGGGCCGGATCGAGCAGATCGGCAGCCCCGAGGAGCTCTACCACCGTCCCGCGACGGCGTTCGTGGCCGAGTTCGTCGGCCTGACCAATCGCGTCGAGGGCATGGTGGCCGCCGGGCGGCTGTCGGCTCTCGGCCAGGAGGTCCCGCTCGCGTCGCCGGTGGACGACGGGCCGGTCACCGCGTATGTGCGTCCGGAGGACGTCCTGCTCGTCGCGGACGGCATCCCGGGCGTCGTGCTCACCACCAGCTTCCTGGGGGCGCTCCGGCGCACGCGGGTGCGGCTCGAGGACGGCAGCGAGCTGTCGCTGCAGCACGGTGCGCGGGAGCGGCCCGAGCCGGGGGATCGCGTGAGCGTCGGCCTGAGCGGATCCCCGGTCACCGTCGCGCCGCGCTGACTGTCGCGCCGCGCCGGCCCCGGAGTAGGGTGCGCGCATGTCCAGCGAGTCTCCAACTCCGGGGGAGCGCGCGGGGGAGGACGACGCAGCGGAAGCCGCTGAGACGATCGACCTCACGACGTTCGAGAGAACCCTGTCCCTCACGGACCTCGCGCACCAGGTGTCGGTGCACGAGATCATCACCTTCCCGTGGTTCCGCCCCATCGACTCCATCAGCCCCACCCACACCGTGGGGAAGGGCAGGACGAACCTCACCCTGATCGCCTCCGACATCATGCAGACGGACACCACGGGCACTCCGTACGCGTCCTTCACCTACCGGCCGACCCCGTCGGGCGGTCCGGGCGTCTCCGTCCACTTCACGCCGTCGGCCTACGGGGTGACCTCGGTCGGCAGCTATGTGCTGACCTTCGCCATCACGGCGAACGGCCCGGTCTCCCTCACCGTCGGCGGATACGCGGGCGCGGGTTCGGTCTCGGGTGCCGGCGCGCGCACCGTGAACGGGAACGTGGCCGTCGTGGTCGGGCTCCACAACGTGGCGCCCGGCCAGGTGACCTACGCGTCCATCCAGCAGACCGGCGGTTCCACCTGGCAGTGGTACCGCACCGACATCGAGTACCCGCCGCTGATCATCACGCTCTGAGGCCCACACCCGTACGACGGGATCACCCGCCTGGGAAGGGGCCGACCGCCGGGCCGCGGTTCCATTGCACCGGGAGTGCCGCGGCCTACACTGACGGGCATGTCCGACATCGACCGCCCCGTCCCGTCGCCCACGACCGCACCCGGCGCCGGCCCGGATGCGAACCGCGCGCCCGCACGCGCGTGGTTCCAGCGCCGCCGCCGTGACCTCGGCGAGCCCATCGAGCCCGCCGACGAGACCGTTCCGCGGGGGATGCGCATCGCGGGCGCCTGGTCGTGGCGGTTGCTGCTGATCGGCGCGGTCCTCGCCGTCGTCATCTTCCTGATCATCCAGCTGAAGCTCATCGTCATCCCCGTGCTCATCGCGGTGCTGCTCGCCGGTCTGCTCGTGCCGTTCAAGGACTTCCTGGTGCGCCACCGCTGGCCGAAGTGGCTCGCGATCGTCGTCGTGCTGATCACGCTCATCGTGGTCGTCGGCGGCCTGCTGTACCTCGCGATCTGGCAGGTGACGCGGCAGAGCGGGGAGCTGCAGAAGCAGTCGGTCGCCTCGTTCAACGACCTGCAGGCGTGGCTCACCTCCGGTCCCCTCGGACTCAGCCCCGATCAGATCAGCAACGCGTTCGCCTCGATCGGGAAGTCGATCCAGCAGGACAGCCAGGTCTTCCTCTCGGGTGCGCTGTCGGTCGGCTCCACGCTCGGGCATGTCTTCGCCGGCGCCCTGCTGGTCCTGTTCAGCACGATCTTCATCCTGATCGACGGCAAGAGCATCTGGGGATGGATCGTCCGGGTCTTCCCGAAGCGCTCGCGCGCGGCGATCGACGGAGCGGGCAAGGCCGGCTGGGTCACGCTTAAGAACTTCGCGAAGGTGCAGGTGCTAGTCGCCTCGATCGACGCGCTCGGCATCGGCCTCGGAGCATTCTTCCTGGGGCTGCCCCTCGTCATCCCGATCTCGGTCCTGGTGTTCCTCGGGTCGTTCATCCCTGTCGTCGGCGCGGTCGTCACGGGAGCGCTGGCGATCTTCATCGCCCTGGTCTTCAAGGGCTGGGTGTTCGCGCTGATCATGCTCGGCGTCGTGCTGCTCGTGCAGCAGATCGAGGGGCACATCCTCCAGCCGCTCATCATGGGCAGTGCGGTGAAGGTGCACCCGCTCGCGGTGGTGCTGGCCGTCGCGGCGGGGTCGCTGCTCGCCGGCATCCCGGGCGCGCTGTTCGCCGTGCCGTTCGTGGCCGTGCTGAACGTGATGGTGCACTACATCGCCAGCGGCGTCTGGCGGAACACCCCGACGTCGGACTACACCCCGCCGGAGCGGGCGATCTGGGAGACCGTCCCGCGGCCGGTCCGCCGCCCGCCCGCGCGGTAGTAGGTCGCACCCGCATACAGTCGACGGCATACGTCCGCCGCTAGGCTGGGCGCGTGGCAACCGCGACCGATCACACGCGCACCCCGTTCGCCGGGCCCAGCCTGGACGAGTTCGAGGCAGCGCGCGCCACCGTCGCCGCCGTCGCCCAGCCGACGCCGATGGAGACCTCGCGGTACCTCACCGACATCCTCGGCGCGCCGGTGGTGCTCAAGTGCGAGAACCTCCAGCGCACCGGGTCGTACAAGATCCGCGGCGCCTACAACCGGATGTCGAAGCTCACGGCCGAGGAGCGCGCGCGGGGCGTGGTCGCCGCGTCGGCGGGCAACCACGCGCAGGGCGTGGCCTTCGCGGCGCGCGAGCTCGGCATCCACGCCACGATCTTCATGCCGGTCGGCGTCGCCATCCCCAAGTTCCAGGCCACGCGCGCCTACGGGGCGGATGTGGTGCTGAGCGGCAGCATCGTCGACGAGACCCTGCGCGCCGCGGCCGACTTCGCCGCGGAGACCGGCGCGGTGCTCATCCCGCCCTTCGACCACCCGGACGTGGTGGCGGGGCAGGGCACACTCGGCCTCGAGATCCTCGACGAGGTGCCGGATGTGCGCACGCTCGTCGTCCCGATCGGCGGCGGCGGGCTGATCTCGGGCGTCGCCAGCGCGGTCAAGCAGCGCGCGGCGCGTGAAGGCCGCGAGGTCCGCGTGATCGGCGTGCAGGCGGCCAACGCCGCCGCCTACCCGCCGTCCCTGGCCGCGGGGGAGCCGACCGACATCTCCCTGGTCGCCACGATCGCGGACGGCATCGCCGTGAGCCGGCCCGGCGCGCTCAACTTCCAGATCATCCGGGAGGCCGTCGACCAGGTGGTCACGGTCTCCGAGGACGACATCGCCCGCGCCATGGTCATGCTGCTGGAGCGCGCCAAGCTCGTGGTCGAGCCCGCGGGCGCGGCCGGCGTCGCAGCCATCCTCGCCGGGGCGATCCCGGCCGACGGAACGACCGTGGCCATCCTGTCCGGCGGCAACATCGATCCGCTGCTGATGCAGCGCGTGATCAGCCAGGGTCTCGCGGCGTCCGACCGGTACCTCAAGCTCACGATCCAGTTGCCCGACCGCCCCGGCCAGCTCGCTCGCATCGCCGAGATCCTCGCCGGCGTGAACGCCAACGTGGTCGAGGTGCTGCACACGCGTCACGGACGCGGGATGCAGCTGAGCCAGGTCGAACTCGACGTGAGCGTGGAGACGCGCGGCACCGACCACCGGCGGCACGTCATCGAGGCGCTGCGCGCGGCGGGCTACGACCCGGTCGTCGACGACGAGTAGCCCTCGCCTCAGCCCTTCGCCCGCGCGAGGCCGGTCGGCAGCGCTCGCGGCCCCGTCACTTGCTTCATGACCAGGGTGGAGGACAGCTTCCGCACCCCGGGCAGCGCGCCCAGCGGCCCGTCGAACAGCTCCTGGTAGGCCGTCAGGTCGGTCGTGAGCACTCGCAGCATGTAGTCCGGGTCGCCGAACAGGCGCTCGGCCTGCACCACCGACGGGATGGCCAGCACTCCGGCCTCGAAGGCGCCGACCGTCTCCGGGTCGGTCCGGTCGATGCGCACGAAGACGATCGCCTCGAAGTCGAGGCCCACCGCCGACGGGGAGACCACCGCGCGGTAGTGCTCGATCGCCCCCGACCGCTCCAGCTCGCGCACGCGGCGGTGGCACGGGGAGAGCGTCAGCCCGACGCGGTCGGCGAGGTCGGTGAGGCTGATCCGCCCATCCTCCTGGAGTACGGCAAGGATCTCGCGGTCGATGGCATCCATGCGGTGGATTCTTCCACATTCCGTCGGACACTGCGCAGAATCAGGGAGCACTTTCGGCCCGGATTGACATAGATTGCCGCCCAGAAGCGGGAAAGGCCCGCGTGAGGGACGGAGGCAGCGGGATGGCGACCACGGCGATCCTCGGATTCTGGGGCGTGGCAGCGCTCCTGGTGCTCACCCCGGGCGCCGACTGGGCGTACGCGATCGCCGCGGGGGCCGGGCGACGCGCGGTGTCGTCGGTCGCGGGCATCCTGAGCGGCTATGCGCTCGTCGTCGTCGCCGTGGCGGTGGGGGTGGGAGCCCTCGTGGCGGCCAGTCCCGTCCTCCTCGGCGTGCTCACGGTCGGGGGTGCGCTCTACCTCGTGTGGATCGGGTTGAACGGACTCCTGCGCCGTTCCGTGCCGCTGGCCGAGGTGACGTCGCGTGCGGGATCGCCGTGGGCCAGCTTCCTCCGCGGCGCCGGTGTGTCCGGGTTCAACCCCAAGGGACTCCTGGTGCTGGTGGCGCTCGTGCCGCAGTTCACCAGCCCCGAGTCCGGCTGGCCGCCCGCGGCGCAGATGCTGCTGCTCGGAGGACTGTTCGTGGTGACCTGCGCCGTCGTGTACTCGGGCGTCGCCCTCCTCGCGCGCTTCGTCCTGGTCTCGCGGCCGCGGAGCGCCGCGGTGGTCGCCAAGGTGTCGGGCGCTGCCATGACGGCGATCGGCGTGGCGCTGCTGATCGAGCGCGGAGTGATGCTCCTGCCCGGCCACTGAGCCGGCGGGGCGATGGGCCCCATCGCCGTCATGATCCGCTGATCGCTGCGTCCTCTCAGGTGACACCACCCGAGAGGACAGAGGATGAGGTTCCTGCGCGCACTCGCCGTCGGCGTTGCCGTGATCGCCGGCATCGGCAGTATCGGCAGCCTGGCGCCGACCGCGGCGCGTGCGCTCGAACGCAGTGCTCCGGCGGCCACGACTCCTTCCCGCGTGCTCTACATCGCAGTCGCACATCCCGACGACGAGTTCCAGGCGGCGGCGATGTACGCCGACCGGCCGGACCTCTACAAGGTCTTCGTGCTGATGACGCGCGGGGAGGCGACGACGCACTGCAGCCCGGTCGTGTACGGACTCGCCGTGAGCGAGGGAGCGCCGCCGGTGACACCCGCTCCGCGTGGGATCCGCACCGCGTCGTGCGAGGAGGCGCGGCTGAACTCCTGGCTGTCCTACTTCTCCGCCATGTCGCAGACCGACACCTCGCTGCCCGGCGACTTCGGCCCGGCGACGACGTCGGGGGCGTTCCCGGCCGGCGGGGTCTCGCTGTCACGTCCGGGGGTCCGGCCGGAGATCCCCTCGAATGCCGTGATCCCGGACTTCACGGACTCGACCGCCCGGGTGTGGGTCGACCGCCGGGGCCGGGGTGCGCTCGTCGGCTTCAACCTCGGCGACGGCGCGCTGACGCCGGCGAAGGCTGCGTGGGCGCTGCGGACGGTCATCGGCGGCAGGGCGGCGCTCGGTCTGGACACGACGCTTCCCGACTACGGCGCCGTCGGCACATTCAGCAACGAGAACGTGCCGGGCTGCTTCCGCTACAGCCACCGCGACCACACCGCGATCAGCGACGCGCTGCGGCAGACCGACCTCGGCTTGCGCTTCCAGGGCGCGACGACCTGCCGCGACGACTCCGGGACCACCAGCACCTCGACGGTCCCCGCGGGCCACCTCGATGCCGCCTACCCGGCGGACGGCTCCGCCGGCGCTTTCGCGCAGAGCTACTCGTGGCTCGAGACGCCGGTCGTCTCCCGCGCGGATCAGAGCTCCCTCTTCATGGGTGTCCAGAGCGTGGATGTGCGTTTCCAGCACCTGCCGGGGCGCCGGGTGAGCGGGGCCGACCGCTTCCTGACCAGTGTCGCGATCTCGCAGGCGTCGTATCCCGACGGCGCCCCGGTGGTCTATCTGGCGTCGGGCACGAACTTCCCGGACGCGCTCTCCGCCGGAGCGGCAGCGGCCCACCAGGGCGGCCCGCTCCTGATCACGGCGCCGTGGATGCTGCCGGGCGCGGTGGCGGACGAGATCACCCGGCTGCATCCCGCTCGGGTCGTCGTGGTCGGAGGCGACAGTGCGGTCACGCCCGCGGTCGCCGACGCCGTGGCCGCCCTCGCGCCCGACGTCGTCCGGCTCGCGGGCGGAGACCGGTTCGACACCAGTCGCCGGGTGGCCGAGTACGCTTTCGCGCCGGGCTCCGCGGCGACGGCCTACATCGCGAGCGGGTCCAGCTTCCCCGACGCGCTCTCGGCGACGGGCGCGGCGGGAACCGAGGGCGCTCCCGTCCTCCTGACGCCGGGCGGCGACACCACCGGCGCGACGGTCCGCGCCACGCTCGCCGGCCTGGCGCCGAAGCGGATCGCCGTCGTCGGGGGCGCCTCCGTCGTACCGGCCTCCCTCGACCGGGCACTGACCGGGGTCGCGCCGGTGCAGAGACTAGCGGGAAGCGATCGGTTCGCGACCAATGCGCTGGTGACGGCGTTCGCCTACGACTCCGCCCCGTCGGCGCTGATCGCCTCGGGCCTCAACTTCCCCGACGCCCTGACCGGCGCGGCCTGGGCGGGCCACGCGCACGTGCCCCTGCTCCTGACCCGCGGCGGGTGCCTCGCGAAGCTCGAGGCCGACCAGCTCTACACGCTCGGAGCCGACTCCATCACGATGCTCGGCGGAGCGGACGTTGTCGGGGACGGTGTCACGCGCGGCGCGACCTGCTGAGCGAACCGCCCGAAGTGGGGCCAGCGGTTCCCCAGATCTGGGGGTACTGAGCGGTCGTCCGTTATCCCTTCGCGCTTCTAGGCTGGCGAAGCCGGTGATCCCCGGCGACGAAAACCCGAAGGAGACGGACCAGCATCCGTCTCGACCTGCCCGAGGATCCGCTTGCCCCACCGTGCCTCCAGCGCGCGCGCCTTCGCCGCGCTCGCTCTCATCGCCCTGACCACCACCGGCTTCTCCGCCCTGCCCGCCGAGGTACCCGCATCCGCCGGCTCACGCGTGGTGGCGTCCACCAGCGACGCCGGCGACCCCACCGGCGCGACGAGCGATCCGTCGGCGACGGGCGCACCGGTCGATCCATCCGACCCGTCCGCTCCCACCGATCCGGCCGCACCCGCCACCCCTGACCCGACCGACCCGTCCGGCGGCAGCACCGGCACACCCGCGGACCCGACGGCACCGGAGAACACCCCGTCGCCCGATCCGACCGATGCGCCCAGCACGTCGACCCCCGCGCCGACCGACCCGGCAGCCCCCGCACCGGCGCCGACCGCGTCGCCGGCGCGCATCCTCTACATCGCCATCCCGCATCCCGACGACGAGTTCGAGGCCGCGTCGTTCTACGCGAACCGGCCGGACCTCTACAAGGTGTTCGTCCTGATGACCCGCGGCGAGTCCACCTACCACTGCAGCCCGGTCGGCTACGCACTCAGCGTGCTCGACGGCATCACCCCGGTGTCGCCTGCACCGCAGGGGATGCGGACCGCCTCCTGCGAAGAGGCGCGCCTGAACTCGTGGCTGAACTACTTCACGACGATGTCGCGGTCGGACACCAGCCTGCCCGGGGACTTCGGACCCTCCGTGACCACGGCGGCCTTCCCGACCGGGGGCGTGGATCTGAAGCGCGAGGCCCGTCAACCGGACCGGCCGAACGGCGTCCACGCCGCCGACTTCACCGACTCCACAGCCCGGGTCTGGACGGACCGGCAGGGACGCGGTGCCCTCGTGGACTTCGACCTCGGCGACGGCGACCTGACCCCGGCCAAGGTGGACTGGGCGATGCGCACGGTGCTCGCGCAGAAGGCGGCGCTCGGCATCGACGGCTCGCTGCCCGACGCCGGTGTCGTGGGCGCCTACAGCAACCTGGACGCCAAGGGATGCTTCGTCTACACCCACACGGATCACGCGGCCGTCGACGACGCGCTCCGGCAGAGCGACTTCACCCTGCGGCTGCAGGCCGTCGCCACCTGCCACACCGACCCCGGAGCGAGCACCACCCTCACCGTGCCGGCCGACGAGCTGGATGCCGCGTACCCGGCGGACGGCTCGGCCGGAGCGTTCGCCGCGAGCTACGGCTGGCTGGAGACCCCGGTGATCTCCCGCACGGACCAGAGCTCGCTGTTCATGGGCGTGCAGAGCTTCGACGTCCGGCACCAGCACCTGCCCGACCAGCGCGTGAGCGGATTCGACCGCTATGCGACGTCGGTCGCCATCTCGCAGGCCGGCTATCCGATCAGCGCTCCCGTCGTGTACGTCGCGTCGGGCACGAACTACCCGGACGCGCTCTCGGCGGGCGCCGCAGCGGCCCACGAGGGCGGACCGCTGCTGCTGACGGCGCCCTGGATGCTGCCGAAAACCGTGGCCGACGAGATCGTCCGGCTGCACCCGGCGCGGGTCGTCGTGGTCGGGGGCGTCAACGCCGTCACGCCGGCGGTGACCGACTCCCTCGCCGCGATCGTGCCGAACGTGGTGCGGCTGGCCGGGGGAGACCGGTACGACACGAGCAGTATCGTCGCCCACTACGCCTTCGCGCCGGGCTCGGCGGACATCGCGTACGTGGCGAGCGGCACGAGCTTCCCCGACGCGCTCTCGGCCACCGGCGCCGCCGGCAGCCAGGGCGGGCCGGTCCTGCTGACGCCGGGGAGCGACACGACCGGCGTCACGGTCGGTGGAACCCTGGCGGCCCTTGCACCGAAGCGCATCGCCGTGGTCGGCGGCGCGAACGTCGTCCCGTCGTCACTCGACCACGCCCTGTCCGCGGTCGCGCAGGTCACCCGGCTCGCCGGCTTCGACCGGTTCGCGACCAACGCCGCGGTCACGGCCTTCGCCTTCCCTGACGCTCCGACCGCGCTCATCGCCTCCGGGCTGGACTTCCCGGATGCACTCACGGGCGCCGCTTGGGGCGGTCACGCGCACCTGCCGCTCCTGCTTGCGCGGGGCGGCTGCCTCACGAAGCCGGAGGCCGATCAGCTCTTCAGCCTCGGCGTGCGCTCGACGGCCGTGCTGGGCGGCCCGAACGTGGTCGGCGACGGGGTCTCGCGCGGCACGACCTGCTGACGCCGGAGCCGCGGCCGGCCGCGCCGGGGGCGGCGGGGCCGCTCCCGCCTGCGCTGCGGCCGGCCGCGGTCAGCCGACCGGCGCCGTCGCCGCGTCGGCGCCGCGGCTCTCCACGACGCGTCGCGCATCCGGGCACGCCGCCTGAGCGGTCGCCGCGAGCAGGCCGTTCGCCTGGTCGGCGGTGAGCGAGTAGCCCTTCTGCTCGACGGTCAGCACCTGGCTGTAGAACGCCGTCGACATCTTGGGGGAGCGGAGGGTGGCGCAGGTCAGGTCGGTGAACTCGCCGACGCTGTCGGCCGTCACATCGTTCACCCCCGGCAGCGTCCGAACGTAGCCCAGGAGCTTCTCGTCGGCGGAGGACAGTGACGCCGTCGGCCGGGGCGTCGCCGCGGGCGCGGTCGTCCCGGGCGCCGCACCTGCGGACGCGACGGACGCCACGTGCGTCGGGTCCGCGGGGTGCGGGGCGGCCACTACGGCCGTCGTCATGGCGACGCCCAGCACCACGAGCGCTCCGCCGCCGATCGCGAGAGCGGTCCGCGCCCTCACGCGCCGTTGCCGCGGGGGTCGTCCGCGTCGCGCTCGGCCTGCTCCGCATCCAGCTTCTCCGCGATCTCCGCCCGGTAGCGCACCCGGCGGATGCGGCGGGTCATGTCGATCACGAGGAGGACGACGGCCACCGCGAGCAGGAACGTCACGACGAAGCCGAGCACGCCCGGGGTCACCGAGTCGTCGGAGGGCGATCCCGTCGGCGTGGGGGCGGGCGTCGCCGCCAGGCGGACGGAGGCGCGCAGCAGGGCGTCCGCGATCACTCGGCCATCACCCCGGCGAAGAGGTCGGTCTCGGGCATCTCGGTCTCCACTCCCATGCTGGACTCGTCGTCCGGGTGCGCGTGCACGGCCATCAGCCGGCGGGCGGCAGCATTCACAGCTTTCTCTCCTAGTCTGGTTCCAGCCTACCGTCGCCCGACGGCGGGCCCCTGAGCGGGAGGCGGAGCTGGACGGCATGGCGGTGCACGCATGACGGCGACCCCGACCCTCGACACCCGCTACGGCCGTACCCCGCAGCGCAAGCGGCGCGACCGCTGGCTGCTCGTGGGCGGTCTCGTGGCACTCGTCGCCGTCGTCACCGCCTGGGTGTTCTGGGCCGGCTGGGACAACGACCAGGCGAACCTCGAGGCCACCGACACCGCGTACACCATCCCCGACGACCACCATGTCGACATCTCGTTCACCATCAACGCCCCCGTCGGGACGCCGGTGACCTGCGCGATCCAGGCGCTCAACGAGGACTTCGCGATCGTCGGCTGGCGCATCGTCCAGTACTCCGGATCGGACCAGCGCGTGACCGCGCACACCGAGTCCATCCGCACGATCATGAAGCCCAACACGGGTTTGATCAACAGCTGCTGGCTGACCTAGTATTGTGCGGATACGCCCCGGCTTTGCCGGGGCGTCGACTTTAGCACCGGTTCCCAACCGGCCCCATCTGCCGAGCGGCTCCCCGCCGCACCGGCGCGAAGGAGTTCATCATGTCTCAGGAGTCTCAGGTCACGTTTCTGACCCAGGACGCGTACGACCGTCTCTCGGCCGAACTCGAGGAGCTCAGCGTCAACGGCCGTAACGAGATCGCGAAGCGCATCGAGGCGGCCCGCGAAGAGGGCGA
Organism: Leifsonia shinshuensis; assembly: GCF_031456835.1. Taxonomy (NCBI): domain Bacteria; kingdom Bacillati; phylum Actinomycetota; class Actinomycetes; order Micrococcales; family Microbacteriaceae; genus Leifsonia; species Leifsonia shinshuensis. The sequence goes on along the minus strand of NZ_JAVDVK010000001.1, from coordinate 1,454,291 downwards.
CCTCAAGGAGAACGGCGGCTACCACGCGGCGAAGGACGAGCAGGGCAAGATCGAGGCCCGCATCGTGCAGCTCACCAACCTGCTGCGCAGCGCCACCGTCGGCGCCGCCCCGGAGAGCCACGGCGTGGTCGAGCCGGGCACCGTCATCACCGCGACGATCGCGGGCGACGAGAGCGTCTTCCTCATCGGCAACCGCGAGATCGCCGCGGGCACCGACCTCCCCGTCTACAGCGAGCAGAGCCCGCTCGGCGCGGCCATCCTCGGCCTGAAGGTCGGCGACAAGACGGAGTACACCGCTCCCAACGGCCGTCAAATCGCGGTCGAGGTGACGAAGGTCGAGACCTACACCGGTCAGTGAGCCCGACCCGCACTACAGAGAGAACGCCCCGACTGACGTCCGGGGCGTTCTGCATTTCTGCGGCGCGCTCAGCCTCCGTTGTAGGCGGGGTGCATGGCGATCAGGAGGACGGCCGTCCAGTGGCAGAGGAACGCGAGCACGGTCAGCGTGTGGAAGATCTCGTGGAAGCCGAAACGCCCCGGGAACGGGTTGGGTCGCTTCATGCCGTAGATGACGGCGCCGATCGTGTACAGGATGCCGCCCACGATCACGAGGACCATCATGGCGACGTTCGCGTTCAGCAGGTCGACGATGTACATGATCGCCGCCCAGCCGAGCGCGATGTAGATGGGCACGTAGAGCCAGCGCGGGGCGTGGATCCAGAACACCCGGAACCCGATCCCGATCAGTGCACCGGCCCAGACCAGCGAGAGCAGCAGGATGCCCTTGCTCGGCGGCAGCGCCAGCACCGCGAGCGGCGTGTAGGTGCCCGCGATCAGCAGGAAGATGTTCGCGTGGTCGATGCGCTTCAGGATGACCTTGGTGCGCGGACGCCAGTTGAAGCGGTGGTAGAGCGCCGAGTTGCCGAACAGGAGCATCGACGTGAGCATGAACACCGCGGACGCCCACTTGGCGGGGGCGCCCTGCGCCAGGGAGATCAGGACGATCCCGGCCGCGATCGCGACCGGGAAGGTGCCCGCGTGGATCCATCCGCGCCAGGTCGGCTTGATGTCACCGGGATTCGCGGGCGACGCGTCCAGCAGCGGGATGTTGGGCAGTTCCGGTCCGCCATCGCGCGCCTCCTGGTCGTCGGCCTTCACGGCGGCGTCGGAGGCGTCGAGCGTGCTCGCGGGCTCGGCGAGGAGCTCGGCGACGTCCTCGCCATCGCGGACACCATCCGGACGGGAGGGGTTCGGGCTGTTGCGGGGCGACATGGAGCAAGCGTAGAGGAGGCGGGTGCCGGGATGCTGAAAGCACGGTCCGCACGGCAGCCGCATCCCGGTGACCGCGCTAACGTAGCAGCGTGAGCAGACGAGCAGCACCCGGGGCCAGCGGCCTGCTCTACGGTCTCTACCAGAAGCGCCTCCGCCGCGACCTCAACCGCGACGCGCTGCCGAAGCACGTCGCGATGATCATCGACGGCAACCGGCGGTGGGCGCGGCAGGCCGGGCTGACGACGGTCGCGCACGGGCACCGAGCCGGCGCGGCGAAGATGCGCGAGTTCCTGGAGTGGTGCGACGAGCTCGGGATCGAGGTCGTCACCCTCTACCTGCTGTCGTCCGACAACCTGACCAACCGCGAGAGCGGCGAGCTGGGCGACCTGATCGAGATCATCGCGCAGCTGGCCGAGGACGTCTCGCACTACCGCGACTGGCGGGTCAAGCACGTCGGGACGACGACCGGCCTGCCGGCCCGCCTGGTGGAGGCGCTCGCCGACGCCGAGAAGCGCACGGCCGACAACCCGGGGATGCACATCAACCTGGCGGTGGGCTACGGCGGACGCAAGGAGATCACCGACGCGATGCGCAGCATCGTCGCGGCGCACCACGCCGAGGGCGGGAGCCTGGAGACCCTGGCTGACCTGCTCACGCCGGACCTCATCGGCGAGCACCTGTACACCGGAGGCCAGCCCGATCCGGACCTCGTCATCCGCACGTCCGGCGAGCAGCGGCTCAGCGACTTCATGCTCTGGCAGAGCGCGCACAGCGAGTTCTACTTCGTCGAGGCGCTCGGGCCGGACCTGCGCGAGGTCGACTTCCTGCGCGCGGTGCGCGACTACTCGCGCCGCAACCGCCGCTTCGGCGGCTGATCCGGCGTGGGCTTCTGCGCGGCTTCGGCGGGCTTCGGCGGCTGATGCGGCGTCGGGCGATGCGCCCATCCGGCAGAATCGAAGGGTGACGACGATCGAGGAGTTCGCCCGCGGGTTCGGCGAGGAGCCCGGCTACCTGGACTACGGGCGGGTCGGACCGCTCTCGGAGGCCGCGCGCGCCGAGGCCCTCGGCCAGTACGAGATCCTCTCGCGCGCCCGCTTCGGCACGATCGAGCGGATGCGCGCGGAGGACGACCGCGTGCGCGATGCTGTCGCGGTCGTGACCCGGTTCCCCTCCGAGCAGATCGTGTTCCAGCCGAACGCGTCGAGCGGGCTCCTGCACGCCGCGTTCGGGCTGACCGGCGGCGACGTGCTCGTCTCGCCGGCCGAGTTCCCGTCCGTGACCTACGCGGCCGAGCGCGCCGCGCAGGCGCTGCGCGTCGTGACGCCGGTGTGGCTCGAGACCGACCACGACCGCGTGACGCCCGCGCGCATCCGGGAGCAGCTCACCGACTCCACCTCGGCGGTCATGGTCAGCCTCGTGGACTCGCGAACCGGTTACCTGGCCGACATCGACGGCATCCGTCAGGTCATCGGCGACCGTCTGCTGATCGTCGACGCGATTCAAGGCTTCGGCGTCGTCGACGCGCCGTGGGAGGTCGCCGACGTCGTCGTGTCGGGCGGCCAGAAGTGGATGCGCGCCGGCTGGGGCACCGGGTTCCTCGCCCTCAGCGAGCGCGCCGTCGACCACCTGACCCCGGTGTTCAGCGGCTGGACGGGCTCCGGCGTCGACCAGCCGTGGGACGAGGTGCTCGAACCGGTGCGCGGCGCCCGCGCCTTCTCGGTCTCGAACCCGGACCTCGTCGCGGAGGCGCGGTTCGCCGCCGCCCTCGAAGAGGTCGCAGAGGTCGGCGTCGCGGCGATCGCGTCCGCCGTCTCCGACGGGGTGGAACGCGTGCTGGAGCTGGCCGACGAGTTCGCCGTCCCGGTGTCGTCCTCGCGCAGCCCTAACGAGCGCGCGGGCATCATCGTGCTGGAGCCGCAGCCCGAGCAGCTGACCGCGCTCGGCGCATCCCTCTTCAACCACGGTGTCACCGCGTCGGTGCGCGCGTCCAACGTGCGGGTCAGCGTCCACGCGGGCACCACGGAGGAGACGTTCGACATGCTGCGCGCCGCCTTCACCTCGTACGCGTCCGTCGCCTGAGGGCCGCGGGCAACCTCCCAGAACTGGGGGCGATTGTTCACCCGGCCGTAACACGACACGCGGCAGGTCCGCCGATCGATGTCGGCGGCCGGGCGTAGGTTCGACCCATCGGGCACCGCGCCCGATCGAGACGGCCACAAAAGTTCGTCTCGGAACCCAGCGGCCGTCTCGCCAGTGAGATCCGCCGGCTCCCGAGGGAGCGGCGGGGTGGGAGTGGTCGTGGCGGAATCAGCAACCCGACAGGCAGCAACCCGGTCGAACGGCTCGACGGCGGGGGAGGCGAAGACCGCAGAGCGCACGTACGTGCTCGACACGTCCGTCCTCCTCTCCGATCCGAAGGCCATCTTCCGTTTCGCGGAGCACGCTGTCGTCATCCCGGTCGTCGTCGTGAGCGAGCTGGAAGGCAAGCGCAACGATCCCGAGCTCGGGTACTTCGCGCGGCAGGCGCTGCGCAACCTCGACGACCTGCGGGTCGAGCACGAACGGCTCGACTTCCCGATCCCCGTCGGCGACGGCGGCTCCCTGCGGGTGGAGCTCAACCACTCGAACATGTCCGTCCTCCCGAGCGGCATGCAGCTCGGCGACAACGACTCCCGCATCCTCGCCGTGGCGCTCAACCTGTCGAACGACGGGCTCGACGTGACCGTCGTCTCCAAGGACCTGCCGCTGCGCGTCAAGGCGGCCTCCATCGGCCTGGCGGCCGAGGAGTACCGGCACGAGCAGGTCGTCGACTCCGGCTGGACCGGCCTCGCCGACATCTCGCTCGGCAGCGACCAGATGGCGTCCCTCTACGAAGAGGAGTGGATGCGGAGCGACCAGGCGAAGGGCCTCCCGATCAACACCGGGCTCGTCATCCACTCGGACCGAGGCTCGGCGCTCGGCCGGGTCGTCGCCGACGGCGAGGTGAAGCTGGTGCGCGGCGACCGCGACGTGTTCGGGCTGCACGGCCGCTCGGCGGAGCAGCGGCTCGCCATCGACCTGCTCCTCGACCCGGAGGTCGGCATCCTCTCGCTCGGCGGCCGCGCCGGCACCGGCAAATCGGCGCTCGCGCTCTGCGCCGGCCTCGAGGCGGTGCTGGAGCGGCGGCAGCACAAGAAGATCATGGTGTTCCGCCCGCTGTACGCGGTCGGCGGCCAGGAGCTCGGCTACCTCCCCGGCGACGCGGGGGAGAAGATGAACCCGTGGGGTCAGGCGGTGTTCGACACGCTCGGCGCCCTGGTGTCGCAGAACGTCCTGGACGAGGTGCAGGACCGCGGCATCCTGGAGGTGCTGCCGCTCACGCACATCCGCGGCCGCTCCCTGCACGACGCGTTCGTGATCGTGGACGAGGCGCAATCGCTGGAGCGCAACGTGCTGCTCACGGTGCTCAGCCGGATCGGCCAGAACTCGCGCGTGGTGCTGACGCACGACGTCGCGCAGCGCGACAACCTGCGCGTCGGCCGCCACGACGGTGTCGCCAGCGTGATCGAGACCCTGAAGGGCCACCCGCTCTTCGCCCACGTCACCCTCACCCGCTCCGAGCGCTCCGCCATCGCGGCCCTCGTCACCGAAATGCTGGAGGCCAACGAACTCGCCTGACCCGGCGCGCCGCCCCCGGGCAACCCCCGTCGAGTACACGAAAACTGCACGCGGAGAACGGTTTCCGCGTGCAGTTTTCGTGTACTCGACGGTGGGGGGCGCGGGTTCGCGGGGCGGCTAGCGGGTGGCGGCGGCGAGGGGGCCGGAGAGCCAGCGTTCGACGTCGTGCGGGGAGCGGAGGCGGACGACCACGAGGTGAGGATGCGCGCGCTCAGCGGCCGGGACGCGCTCCGCATACGTGTTGCGGGTCGAGATCGACCAGCGCACGATGTGCTCGCGGTCGGTGAAGAACGTGGCCAGGCCCGGCTCGCGGTTACCGTTCCACAGCTCGATCCGGCGGATGCGGCGGACGACGGTGCGGCGCACCACCCGAGGCAGTGTCACGCGGAGGAAGGGGAGGTCGAGCCAGACGAGGAGGTCGGCGCGCTGAGCCAGAAGTTCGCGCGCGCTCGAGTACTGCCACTCGGTCGTCCAGGCCTCCTCGGCCGTGAACGCCTCCACATCCGCCACGAACTCCGGACGGGGCTGCCAGTCCGGGCCGTGGAAGAGACCGTCGATTTCGGTGTGCGGACCGCCCGTCAAGCGGGCGATCCGCCCCGCGAGCGTGGTCTTGCCGCTCCCCGCCACTCCCGCGACCAGCACGCGCCGCGGCCGCCTCGGCAGCGCATCCGCAAACGACAGCATCCCTCGACTCTAAAGCGCCTGCGCCCGCCTCCCGCCCCCCGTCATCGCTTCCTCACTTAATCCGCCGACACGCCGCCGCCGCCCGGATTAACTGAGGAACCGATGGTGGGGCAGCGCCCCCGAGTACACGAAAACTGCACGCGGAGAACGGGTTCCGCGTGCAGTTTTCGTGTACTCGACAGTGGAGCGACCACGGTGGGGCGGAGCCCCGAGAGGAGGGGTCAGCCGGGGTGGGTCATGGAGAGGACGTCGAGGGCCGAGTCGAGCTGGTCGAGGGTGACCTCGCCGCGGTCGACGAAGCCGAGGTCGATGACGGCCTCGCGCACCGTGATGCCCTTGGCGACGGCGTGCTTGGCGACCTTGGCGGCCGCCTCGTAGCCGATCACGCGGTTGAGTGGCGTGACGATGGACGGGCTCGACTCGGCGAACGCGCGCGCCCGCTCGAGGTTGGCCTCCAGGCCGCGGATCGTCTTGTCGGCGAGCACGCGGCTGGCCTGGGTGAGCAGGCGGATGGACTCCAGCAGCGCTGTGCCCATGACCGGGATGGCCACGTTCAGCTCGAAGAGGCCGGACGCGCCGCTCCAGGCGATGGTCGCGTCGTTGCCGATGACCCGCGCGGCGACCATGAGCACGGCCTCCGGGATGACCGGGTTGACCTTGCCGGGCATGATCGACGAGCCGGGCTGAAGGTCCGGGATGTGCAGCTCGCCCAGTCCGGTGTTCGGGCCGGAGCCCATCCAGCGGAGGTCGTTCGAGATCTTGGTCAGTGAGACCGCGATCGTGCGCAGGGCGCCGGACGCCTCGACGAGCGCGTCGCGGTTCGCCTGCGCCTCGAAGTGGTTGCGCGCCTCCGTGATCGGCAGCTCGGTCTCCTGCGTCAGCAGCTCGATGACGAGCTGCGGGAAGCCGAGCGGCGTGTTGATGCCCGTGCCGACCGCGGTCCCGCCGAGCGGCACCTCGGCGACGCGGGGGAGTGCGGCGCGGATGCGCTCGATGCCGTAGCGCACCTGCGCGGCGTAGCCGCCGAACTCCTGGCCGAGGGTGACCGGCGTCGCGTCCATCAGGTGGGTGCGGCCGCTCTTGACGGCCTCCGCCCACAGCTCCGCCTTCTCCTCCAGGGCGACAGCGAGGTGGTCGAGCGCCGGGATGAGCTCATCGGTCAGCGCGCCGGTGACGGCGATGTGCACCGAGGTCGGGAAGACGTCGTTCGACGACTGCGACGCGTTGACGTGGTCGTTCGGGTGCACCGGACGGCCGAGACGCTCCGACGCGAGCGTCGCGAGAACCTCGTTCATGTTCATGTTCGACGACGTGCCCGATCCGGTCTGGTAGACGTCGATCGGGAACTCCGCGTCGTGCGCACCGGCGGCGACCTCGTCGGCGGCGGACGCGATGGCGTCGGCCACGTCCTGGTCGAGCACGCCGAGGCGCGCGTTCGCCAAAGCGGCCGACTTCTTGATGCGGGCCAGTGCGGCGATCTGGGCCGGCTCGAGCACCGAGCCCGAGATGGGGAAGTTCTCGACGGCGCGCTGCGTCTGCGCGCTGTACAGGGCGTGCTTCGGCACACGCACCTCGCCCATCGTGTCGTGTTCGATGCGGTATTCGGCGTCCGCCTGGGTGTCCACCACGGTGTGTATTTCCTTTCTGTTGGCGGGAGCTGGTCAGTCGCGCAGACCGACGACGACGTCGGGCACGACCCGGCCCTCCGCGAGCCGGTAGTTGGCGCCCACGATCGCGAGGGTGTTCTCGGCGACCGCGGAGCTGATGATCTCGGACTGCGCGAGCAGCTCGGACACGGTGTCACGGAGGTGCTCGCGGCCGACCTCGCTCGCGTCGACCGCGGCCGGGTCGACCGCGCCCTCGCCCGCCACGCGGTGCACGGCGGGGACGATCGGCTGGATGAGCTGCGCGATGTGCGGCGGCAGGGGATCGGCGTCCGCGGCCTGCGATCCGATGGCCGCGGCGACCGCGCCGCAGCTGTCGTGACCGAGCACCAGGATGAGCGGGACGTGCAGCACCGCGACCGCGTACTCCAGCGATCCGATGACCGAGTCGGAGACGACCTGGCCGGCGTTCCGGACGACGAATGCGTCGCCGAGGCCGAGGTCGAAGATGATCTCGGCGGCCAGCCGCGAGTCGGCGCACCCGAAGATCGCGGCGACCGGCTCCTGGCCACCCGCGACGACCTCCCGTCGCGCGACGTCCTGGTGGGGATGCTGCGGCTCGCCGGCGACGAAGCGGGCGTTGCCGTCGAGCATCGCGGTCCAGACTTTTCCTGGGCGGGTCGTGGGCACTACTGTCCTCCTCCGAGTGAGCGGATCTGGTCGGCGAGCGACGCCGCCACCGTGCGGAACTCGCCGTCGTCGGCGGTGCCGAAGACGATGATCGAGCTGTCGCCGGACCGGTTGACGAGCGCGTACGCCACGTTGCCGTTGTCCGAGCTGGATGTGCGGTTGTCGTAGACGTCCCAGGTCACGCCGTCGATCTGGCGCGTCCCCTTGATCATCGACTTGTTCACCTGGTCGGCGACCCAGCTGTCGTTGGCGCCGAATCCCTGCGTGATGCCGATGTACTGCTGCTTGGGCGTGATGAGGCCGATGTACCAGGAGTCGACGTTGTCCGGGGTCTTGGTGCGCAGCTCGGCGCTGTTGGACGACCACGTGGACGGCAGCTTCGGCACGAGCAGCCGGTCGGGCTCGCTGCCCTGCGCCTGCTGGGCGATGCTCGTGTAGTCGACGGCCGGCTTCGTCGCCGTCGGGTTGCCCCGCGGCACGATGAGGACGATCACCGCGACGATCGCCAGGGTGGCGAGGAGCGAGTAGACGAGGTTGTTGATCGTCTGACGGTTGCGGTGATTGGCCGAGTTCTGCGCCTTACGGGCGGCGGTCTCCTCGGGCGTCTCGGGCCGGCCGAGCTCCGCGACGACCACGGGCGGCTTGTTGCGGGGGCTCATTCGCCGTCGAACGCCCCCGATGCGCCGGAGGGCGCTGATGCGCCGGAGGGCGCCGATGCGCCGGAGGGCGCTGCTGCGCCGGACGCTGCGGCCGAGCCGGCGCGTGCGGCGTCGAGCCGCGCCTTCGCCCCGATCAGCCACTCCTCGCAGTGCCGCGCGAGCGCCTCGCCGCGCTCCCAGAGGGAGATCGAGTCCTCGAGGGTGGCGGTGCCCTGCTCGAGCTCGCCGACCACGCGGATCAGCTCGTCGCGCGCCTCCTCGTAGCTGAGGGCGCTGAGCGGATCCCCGGCAGGGGACGTCGTCTCGGGAGTGGGCATGGCATCCATTCTATTTGGCTGGCTGTGCGCCCGCTGGCCGCGCGGTCTCGCCTGTGGAGAACCCGTCATGCCCGGCCGGTGAGGGCAACTCCGTGCCGGCGGTGGCGCCCAGCGACCCGCCGGACACCGTCAGCCGCAGCGCCGTGCCCTCCGGCGCCTCCGCCGGGTCGGTGACGACGTGGCCGGCAGTCGTCTGCACGATCGCGTAGCCGCGGTCGAGGGTCCCCTGGGGGGAGAGGGCGCGGAGTTGGCCGCGCAGCTCGGCGACGCGGGTAGTCTCGCGCTCGACGCACCGACCCACGAGCTCTGTGCCGCGCGCGACGAACCGGGTCAGCTCCTCGGCGCGCGAGTCGACGATCCACGACGGGGATGCGAGGACCGGCCGGGTGCGCAGGTGCCCGATCCGGTCGATCTCGTGGGCGATGCGCTGCGTGACGCGCATCCCGAGCCGCGCCCGTGCCTGCTGCACCCGGGCGAGCTCTTCGGCGACGTCCGGCACCACACGCTTGGCCGCATCCGTCGGCGTGGATGCGCGCAGGTCGGCGACCTCGTCGAGCAGCGGGCGGTCGGCCTCATGACCGATCGCACTGACGATCGGCGTCAGGGCCGCCGCGGCGGCCCGCACCAGGCGTTCGTCGCTGAAGCCGAGCAGGTTCTGGAAGTCTCCGCCGCCGCGCGCCACGATGATCACCTCGACCTCGGGGTCGGCGTCGAGCGTGCGGATCGCGGAGACCACCTCGGTGACGGTCCGCTCGCCCTGCACGGCCGCGTGCAGCACCCGGAAGCGCACCTGCGGCCAGCGCAGCTGCGCGTTGCGGAGCACATCCTTCTCGGCGTCGGAGTCTTTGCCCGTCACCAGCCCGATGGTGTGCGGGAGGAAGGGGAGGCGCTTCTTGCGCTCGATCGCGAACAGGCCCTCGGCGGCGAGCTGCTGGCGCAGGCGCTCCAGCCGCTCGAGGAGGTCGCCCAGGCCGACGTGCTTCATGTCGTAGACCTGCATGGTCAGGGTGCCGCCCTTGACCCAGAAGTTCGGCTTGATGGCGGCGACCACGCGGTCGCCCTGCTTCAGGTCGGCCGGGATGCGCGCCTTCACCGACGACCAGATCGTGAAGCTGATCGTCGCGTCCTCGTTGAGGTCTTTGAGCTTGCCGTAGACGTTGCCGCCGGAGATGCCCCACTGCGTGATCTCGCCCTCGACCCAGGCGGTGCCCAGGCGGTCGATCCATCCCTTGATCTTGCTGTTGAGCAGCGCGACGGGCCACGGAGCGTCGACCGTCGGGGGAGCGGCCTGCATGGCGACCGTGGAGGTCGGCGCCGTCGAGGTTTGGCTCACCGGGTGCTCCCATTCCGTGTTCAGCGCGCTCACGTAGGATCGAGGGGTGAGCGACGCAACCATCAGCCTCCCGATGCCGCGCATTCCCGGCGCCAGGCGACGGCTTCAGGATAACCCGGTCGTCGGACATAAGCGGGTGCTGCTGGCAGCGCCCCGCGGTTACTGCGCCGGGGTCGACCGGGCCGTCGTCGCCGTCGAGAAGGCGCTCGACCTGTACGGCGCGCCGGTCTACGTGCGCAAGCAGATCGTCCACAACGTGCACGTCGTCTCCGAGCTGGAGCAGCAGGGCGCGATCTTCGTCGACGAGGTCGACGAGGTGCCGTCGGGCGCGCACGTCGTGTTCTCGGCACACGGCGTCTCGCCGGCGGTCGTCAACGCCGCCGCCGAGCGTGGACTTCGCGCCATCGACGCGACGTGCCCGCTGGTGACCAAGGTGCACCGCGAGGCCGTGCGGTTCTCGCGCGACGACTTCCAGATCCTGCTCATCGGCCACGCCGGTCACGAAGAGGTCGAGGGGACCGCGGGCGAGGCGCCCGACCACGTCACCCTGGTGAACGGTCCGGACGACGTCGACTCGATCGTTGTGAGGGATCCGGACAAGGTCGTGTGGCTGTCGCAGACCACGCTCTCGGTCGACGAGACGATGGAGACGGTGCGCCGCCTGCGCGAGCGCTTCCCGAACCTGCAGGACCCGCCCAGCGACGACATCTGCTACGCCACCCAGAACCGCCAGGTCGCCATCAAGAAGGTGGCCGAGCAGGCCGACCTCGTGATCGTCGTCGGCTCGGCGAACTCGTCGAACTCCGTCCGGCTCGTCGAGGTCGCACTCGAGTACGGCGCGAAGGCCGCCTACCGGGTGGACTACGCGAGCGAGATCAAGCAGGAGTGGCTGGACGGGGCGGCATCCATCGGTGTCACCAGTGGCGCCTCGGTGCCGGAGGTGCTCGTGCAGGAGGTGCTCGACGACCTGGCGGGCGCGGGGTACCGCGACGTGCAGGAGGTCAAGACGGCGGAGGAGGACCTCATGTTCTCGCTGCCGAAGGAGCTGCGCAAGGACATCACGGGCAAGCAGGACGCGCGGGCGCTCGGCGGTCGCGGGCGCTGATTCCGGTCGGGGGCGCTGATCCCGCGCCCGGGCCTCAGGGGTTCTGCGTCGGCGACGACGTGCCGGGCGCGGTCGTTCCGCTGTAGAACCCGAGCAGCACCGGATCCGTCGCGAGCACGGCGCCCGCGAAGATGAGCAGGACGACCATCGCCACGATCCCGGCGACGAGCGGCACCCAGAAGGCCAGCCTCCGCCGGACCAGCAGCAGCGCGGCGATCACGGCGGACACGACCCAGATGACCGCCATGAGGATCGAGCCGACGAGCACCAGCGTGCTGACGACGGGGGCAGGCGTGTAATCGCCGAGGCCGTTCGTGCTGTGCAGCAGCTGCATCGAGGCGGGGATCGCCTGCAGCGTGGCGATCGAGTACGACATCCCGAAGAACCCGAAGACGGCGAGCAGGACGGTGAGCGTCAGATTCCAGGTCGGGGCCGGCTGACCGGGTCCCGCGGTCTGGCCGGGCGCTCCGGGGACTCCCTGCGGGTGGCCGTCCGGACGCTGGCCGTAGGGCGGCTGCAGTCCGGGCACTCGCGCACCGGACGGCGGTGCGCCCGCGCGGTCGTACGCGTCGTCGCCGTCGCCCTCCCGCTCCAGCGGGCGCGACGTGTCCAGCCGGTCGGCGTCGGCCGGGGGATGCCACACCCAGCCGGGAGGCGCCAGCTCGCCGTACTGCGGGCGCGGCCGGTCGTCCGGCTGCGATTCCTGCTCGGCCATCGCGGGGCGCCTCCTCGCTGGGTGGTGGTGTGGCGGCGGGATGTCGTGGACGCCTCCGCCGCCGCGCTGGCTACTTGCCGGAGTGTCCGGCCGAGCCGAGCTGCTGCGTCGCCTCGACGACGCGTGCGGCCATGGCGGTCTCGGCGACCTTGCCCCATGCCCGCGGGTCGTAGGCCTTCTTGTTGCCCACTTCGCCGTCGATCTTGAGCACGCCGTCGTAGTTCTGGAACATGTAGCCCGCGATCGACCGGGTGAACGCGTACTGCGTGTCGGTGTCGATGTTCATCTTCACGACGCCGTTGCGGACCGCCTCGGCGATCTCCTCGTCGGTCGAGCCCGAGCCGCCGTGGAAGACGAGGTCGAGCGGCTTCGGGCCGTGGCCGTACTTGGCGGCCAGGCCGTCCTGGATCTCCTTGAGCAGCTCCGGGCGCAGCTTCACGTTGCCCGGCTTGTAGACGCCGTGGACGTTGCCGAAGGTGAGGGCGGCCATGTAGCGGCCCTTCTCGCCGAGCCCGAGGGCGTCGACAGCCTTCTCCGCGTCGGCGAGGGTCGTGTAGAGGGCCTCGTTGGAGCCCTCGTGACGCACGCCGTCCTCCTCGCCGCCGACGACGCCGATCTCGACCTCGAGGATGGCGTTGATGGCCTTGGTGCGCTTGAGCATCTCCTGCGCGATCTGCAGGTTCTCGTCCAGCGGCACGGCCGAGCCGTCCCACATGTGCGACTGGAAGATCGGGTTGCGGCCGGCCTTCACCTCTTCTTCGGAGGCGGCGATGAGGGGGAGCACGAAGTCGTCGAGCGCGTTCTTCGGGCAGTGGTCGGTGTGCAGCGCGACCGTGATGGGGTAGTTCTTGGCGACCTCGGTGGCGAACCGCGCGAACGCCAGCGCACCGGTGGCACGCGCCTTGACGGTCTGGCCCGCGAAGTAGTCCGCACCGCCGGTGGTGACCTGGATGATGCCGTCGCTGCCCGCCTCGGTCAGACCCTGTAGCACCGCGTTGATGGTCTGCGAGGACGACACGTTGAACGCGGGGTAGGCGAACCCGCCGGCCTTCGCTTTGTCGAGCATCTCTGCGTACTGGTCCGGCGTGGCGATGGGCATTGCAGCTCCTTGGGATGGGGATGTCGAACGCCCTCATCATACCGAGGCGGTCGGACGCCCGATCCGGGGTCGCGGAGGCGGGCCGAGTCTGTGGAGAAGCCGCCGCCTGTGGACGGATCTGGACATCCGTGCACGACCCCTGACGGGCCGGGACCCGCTCGATACACTGGCAGCGTCCGGCCGCGACGCCCGCGCCGGCGTTGACGACGACGTTCCGCATCCGTCCGGGAGGACCCACCATGACCAGCACCGACAGCGCACCCCACTTCACGCATCCCGACCGGAACCTGGCCATGGAGTTGGTGCGCGCGACCGAGGCGGCGGCCATCCGGGCGACCCCGTGGATCGGGCGCGGCGACAAGAACGCGGCCGACGGTGCGGCGGTGGATGCGATGCGCAAGTTCCTCGGGACGGTCAACTTCGACGGCGTCATCGTGATCGGCGAGGGCGAGAAGGACAACGCGCCCATGCTGTTCAACGGCGAGCACGTCGGCAACGGCCGCGGACCGGCCGTCGACATCGCGGTGGACCCGATCGACGGCACGTCGCTGACCGCCGCCGGGCGGCAGAACGCGCTGTCCGTGATCGCCGTGTCGGACCGCGGTTCGATGCTGGATGCGTCGTCCGTCTTCTACATGTCGAAGATCGTGACGGGGGCCGAGGGACGCGGGGTCGTCGACCTGTCGCGGCCGATCGGGGACAACATCCGCGAGCTGGCGAAGGCGAAGGGCAAGCCGGTGGGCGAGATCCGTGTCGCCGTGCTGGACCGGCCGCGGCACGAGGAGCTGATCGAGGAGATCCGTGCGGCCGGCGCGGGGACCCGCCTGCTGCTCGACGGCGATGTCGCGGGCGGCATCAACGCGGCCCGGTACGAGTCGCGCATCGACATGTGCGTGGGCATCGGCGGCAGCCCGGAGGGCATCACCACCGCGTGCGCGATCAAGGCTCTGGGCGGTTTCATGCAGGGCCGGCTCGCGCCGAAGGACGACGCGGAGCGCGCGGCCGGGATCGCCGCGGGCCTCGACATGGACAAGATCTACGATGCGGATGACCTGGTGAAGGGCGACAACACCTTCTTCGTGGCGACCGGTGTCACCGACGGCGGCCTTGTGGAGGGCGTCCGCCGCAAGGGCCCGATCATCCGGACCGAGTCGATCGTGCTGCGGTCGAAGTCCGGCACGGCTCGTCGTGTGATCGCCGACCACCTCGCGGAGAAGTGGCTGGAGCCCGACCAGCTCTGACCGGCCCGCTCTGAGGCCCCCGCTCCGACCGGCCCGGCTCTGACCGGCCCGGCCGCCGGCCTTACGCCGCGCCGCTGTCGCGCTCGGCCTCCAGGGCGTGAGCGCGCTCCTGCTCCTCGATCGCCAGCTTGTCGATCCCGTGCATGTCGCGCGGCTCCAGCTCGCTGACCAGTTCGAACGCGGTCAGCTCGCGCGGCGCCTCCTCGATGCCGTCGAGCACCCCGATCACCTTGGTCTCGTCGAGCGCGTTGAGCTTGCGGGCGGCCGGGAACACCTGGCGCTCGAACGACCCGACGAAGCCGTTGTAGTCCTTGACGGTGCGCTCCAGCGAGCGTCCGAGCTTCTCGATGTGGCCGGCCGTCGTGGCCAGCCGGCTGTAGAGAGTGCGGCTCAGGTCGAAGAGCTGCTTCGCCTCCTGGGTGAGCACATCCTGCTGCCAGCTGAACGCCACGGTCTTGAGCACCGACCACAGCGTCACCGGCGAGGCGAGCGCCACGCGCTTGCCGAACGCGAACTCCATGATCGACGGGTCCGCCTCGAGCGCGGACGACACGAGCGACTCGCTCGGGATGAACGCGATGACCAGCTCCGGTGACGACTCCAGGCCCGTCCAGTACGCCTTGCTGCCGAGCGCCGTGATGTGGTCGCGGACCGCCTTGACGTGCTGCTTGAGCAGGGCCTCGCGCTGAGCACCTTCCGGTCCCGTCGCGGTCGCGGGGATCTGGCTGGCTTCGAGGTACGCGTTGAACGGCACCTTGGCGTCCAGCGCAATGCTCTTGCCGCCGGGCAGCCGCACGATCATGTCGGGACGGCCCGCGCCGGACTCCGAGTGGATGCTCGACTGCACGTCGAAGTCCACGCGCTCTAGCAGGCCCGCAGCCTCCACCACGCTCCGCAGCTGGGTCTCGCCCCAGACTCCGCGGGTGCTGTTCGACCGCAGCGCGGACGCCAGGGCCTCCGCCGTGCTGCGCAGGCGCTCCTCCGACTCGGCGGCCGACCGCAGCTGCTGGGTCAGCTGACCGTGCTGCTGGTTGCGCTGCGTCTCGAGTTCCACAACCTTGCGCTGCATGTCGCTCAGGCTCTCGCGCACCGGCGCGAGCGCCTGCAGCACCTTGCTCTCGGCCCGCTCCTGCGCGGAACGCGCCTCGGCCTCGGCGCGGTGCCGCTCCACCGTCTCGCGGTACTGCTGCTGGGCGGTGAGCAACTGCTCCTGCAGGGCGTCCACGCGGCCGTGCGCAGCGGCCAGGTCGGCGCGGATCTCCGACTGCACCGCGGCCTCCGTCGCGCGCAGCTCGGCCAGCTCGGCCTGATGCTGCGCGGCCAGCACGGCCGGGTCGACCAGCGGCGTCGCGGGCTCGGCCGCGGACCGCGTGCGCATGAGCTTCGCGACGGCGAAACCCGCGCCGACGGCGCCGGCGATGAGCCCGATCAGGAGGCCGAAGAGCAGGGCGAGGATGTCCATGCCCTGAGTGTGTCAGAGGCCGCCGACACTGGGGGTCGCCGGGTCCGCGAGTCGTGAGTGGATGCGCGTATCCGCCGCGAGTGGCGACATCTACTCACGACTCGACGCCCGCCGGAGCGGGGCGCGCGAGGCGCGGGGCGCGAGGGTCAGGCGGCGACGGGGACGCCGATCCGCCCGAGGCGGGCGCCGGTCAGCGCGGAGAGGTCCGCGATCGTCGCGGCCTCGTGGCGCCGCGCCGCGTGGATGACGATGGCCGCGCAGGCCTCCGCGTCGGCGAGGGCGTCGTGGTGCTGGAACCCGTCGAATCCCGCCGCCATCGCCGCGACCGGCAGGCGGTACGACTCGAGCGTGTAGGTGCGGCGGGCGACCTGGAGGCTGCACAGGTAGCTGTATTCGGGGCAGGCGACGAGTGTGGCCTGGCAGGCGGCGCGGATGACACCCATGTCGAAGCCCGCGTTGTGGGCGACGAGGTGGTCGTCCTCGGCGAACTCGACGAGGTCGGCGAGCTGGTCGACCCAGCTCGCCGCGTCCGCCACCTGGTGGGGCTGGATGCCATGGATGCGGATGTTCCACTCCTGGAACTGGTCGTGCCCGAGCGGCGGCCGGATGAACCATCCCGCGCGGTCGACGACCTTGCCGTCCCGCACTTTCACCAGCCCGACCGAGCACGCGGAGGCGGGGGAGGAGTTGGCGGTCTCGAAGTCGATGGCGGTGAAGTCCAGGGTCACGTCGTCATGCTGACACGGCCCACCGACGCCGCCCGGCATCCCGCCCGCGTGCCGCCGCATCCCGCATCCACAACCCGAAGAGGTCGGCGTGAGCGCCGGCGCGTACCATCGGCGGCATGCGATCCCGTCACCAGCGCGACCTCCACGCGGCCTCGTTCGACCGGGCCGCCGACGTGTACGACGCCGCGCGGCCGTCCTACCCGGCGGATGCCGAGAGCTGGCTCACCGAGGGCATCGAGGGTCCGGTACTCGACTTAGGCGCAGGGACCGGAAAGCTGACCGCGGCGCTGGTCGCGCGCGGCTTCGAGGTGTCCGCGGTCGACCCGTCGCCCGAGATGCTCCGCGTTCTCGGCGAGCGCCTGCCGGACGTGGACGCGCGCGAGGGCAGCGCCGAGCGCATCCCCTTCCCGGACTCCGCGTTCGGGCTGGTGCTGGTCGCGCAGGCGTGGCACTGGGTGGATGCGGAGCGCGCGATCCCCGAGGTGGCCCGCGTGCTGCGCCCGGGAGGCCGTCTGGGGCTGATCTGGAACGAGCGCGACGAGAGCGTCGGCTGGGTGCGCGAGCTGGGCGAGCTGATGGATGCGGGGTCGTACGCCTTCGACGACGAGGGCGACCCGGTGCTCACCGAGCCGTTCGGGCGGTTGGAGAAGCACGAGACAGGCTGGGTGCAGGCGCTCAGCCACGACGGGCTGCTCGACCTGGCGCGGTCCCGCAGCTACTTCATCACGAAGGATGCGGACGGTCAGGCCGCGGTCATCCAGTCGCTGCGGCGCCTGCTGCGCGAGCATCCCGACCTCGCCGGCCGCGACACCATCGAGCTGCCGTACGTCACCCGCTCGTACCGAGCCGCCCGGGAGGGCTGACCCCGGCCCGTAGAATGGACGACCGTGGCTCTCACTATCGGAATCGTCGGACTGCCCAACGTGGGCAAGTCCACCCTGTTCAACGCGCTGACCAAGAACGACGCGCTCGCCGCGAACTACCCGTTCGCGACCATCGAGCCGAACGTCGGCGTGGTGAACCTCCCCGACCCGCGGCTCGACCGCCTGGCGGAGCTGTTCCACAGCGAGCGGATCGTTCCGGCGCCGGTGTCGTTCGTCGACATCGCGGGCATCGTGAAGGGCGCCAGCGAGGGCGAGGGCCTGGGCAACAAGTTCCTGGCGAACATCCGCGAGGCCGACGCCATCGCGCAGGTCGTGCGCGGCTTCAGCGACGCGGATGTGGTGCACGTCGCGGGCAAGACCGACCCGGCCGGCGACATGGAGACCATCAACACCGAGCTCATCCTCGCCGACCTGCAGACCCTGGAGAAGGCGGAGCAGCGCTACGAGAAGGAGGTCAAGGGCCGCAAGCTGGAGCCGATCGTGCTCGAGACCGCGCGCGCCGCGATCGAGTACCTCAACTCCGGCAAGCCGCTCTCGACGTCCTCGATCGACCTGGAGCCGGTGCGCGAGCTCGGGCTCCTCACCGCGAAGCCGTTCATCTACGTCTTCAACGTGGACGAGGACGTGCTCACCGACGAGTCCCGCCGCGCCGAGCTGGCAGCCCTGGTCGCCCCGGCGCAGGCCGTCTTCCTCGACGCGAAGCTGGAGTCGGAGCTGATCGACCTCGACGCGGCCGACGCTGCAGAACTGCTGGCCTCCACCGGCCAGGAGGAGTCCGGCCTCGACCAGCTCGCCCGCATCGGCTTCGACACCCTCGGCCTGCAGACCTACCTGACCGCGGGCCCGAAGGAGTCGCGCGCCTGGACCATCCACAAGGGATGGAAGGCCCCGCAGGCGGCCGGCGTCATCCACACCGACTTCGAGAAGGGCTTCATCAAGGCGGAGGTCATCTCCTTCGACGCCCTGATGGAGGCCGGAAGCGTCGCCGAGGCCCGCTCCCGCGGCAAGGCGCGCATGGAGGGCAAGGACTACGTGATGCAGGACGGGGACGTGGTGGAGTTCCGGTTCAACGTGTAAGACCGCCGGACGCCCGCTGAATGCGGGACGCTTAGTGTGCCCGTGGTGCTGTTGGCGCAGTCGGAGGGACCTCCCGCCGGGCCTGACGGATCTGAGCCGGGGACCACGGTTGATTGACGACCAATCGCTCGGTTGTTGTGCACCCTTGTTGCCTCACATCACTCGGAACACCGCGTGGAGGCCCTCGCTTGGTGGATGAATGCGGTGACGATCTTCGCTGCGTGCGCTTCCCTGTTACCGCACAGCGACTGCCAGACTGTATGCGTTATCGAGTCTTGAGCCGATCAAGGATGTGGCGATTTTGAAGTTCCAGGTAAGCGACAGGCAGCCCTCAGAGCCCGAGGCAGGCACATTCTGGCTGCAACACGCTGAATGGAACGACTGGTGGAAGTTCCGCACTCTTTACTCGCTGCATTATTTCGATTCGCGCGAGTCGACTCGACTCGGTTTCATCAAAATTCTGGATCGCGAGCACAACTACGTCGAGGACGAGCAAGAAACTTGGTCGACCCCGATTCCTGAACTTTTCGATTCGCTGCCGCCGAGGTACGTCTCTGTCGGCCAAGACACGGACCTTTACATCAATATTCACAATCTATTCGGCGCCGAACGCGGCGCTGACATTCTGTCGGATCTCAGAGACCTGGCTGTAAATCAGAGCGAGTTCGAGGACGTTCGTTTGTCCCCCGGTGTCATCAATTCGCTCATGAGAAGCGTCACCGCCTACTCTGTTCGCCGTCAGTACCCACGACTTCTTCAGCTTGGCGACGTGCGGGCGTCGTTCGATTTCTCGTTCGTCCGTGAATCGCTCAACCCGATTGCACCCCCGCTCAAACTCGACTTCGAGGTAATTGGTGATTCCAAGCCGCCGACCAACGTCCACGTATTGATTGGCCGGAACGGTGCTGGAAAGACCAGCACACTCCTCTCACTGGGGCGCCACATCTTGGGCACGTCGACCCCCAAGGATCGCGACGGCTATATTCCGACCGACGGTCCGCCCCTCGAGGCGGCGAATCTCGTCTATGTTGCGTTCAGCGCTTTCGATAACCCGTCGCTGCCAGTCGAAGACGATCGCGAGTCGTACAAGGTGCCCTACGCGTATCTAGGTCTCCAGCGGAGGACTGACGACGGCAAGATCGTCACGCAAACCCCGAACGATCTTGCTGTTGGCTTTGCGGACAGTGCATGGCTTGTCGCCAGTTCCAAATCGCAAGGCACATGGATCGAGGCGCTTGCCACCCTAGAATCCGACCCAATCTTCTCGGCGGCTGAGGTCAGAGAATTGGCGGTCAGATACGACGAAGAGACGACTGAAGCTGAGTTCCGTGAGTCGGCGATGTCGGTCTACAACAAGTTGAGTTCGGGACACAAGATCGTCCTCCTCACTGTGACGCGCTTGGTGGAGACCGTAACTGAGCAGACGCTCGTTTTGATGGATGAGCCGGAAGGGCATCTTCATCCGCCTCTGCTATCAGCATTCACACGGACGCTTTCGGACCTGATGCGTAACAAGAGTGGGATTGCCATAGTTGCGACGCACTCGCCCGTCGTTCTGCAAGAGGTTCCACGAAAATGCGCTTGGAGGATTCGCCGAACAGGGGCGTTCGTTCAGGGACGTCGGCCCGTCTTGGAGACCTTCGGTGAGAACGTGAGCACTCTCACGAGCAGCGTGTTCGGATTAGAGGTAACGGATTCCGGCTTTCATAAAATGGTCATCGATGCGGCACGCAGTCGAAGTTCCTACGAGGAAGTACTCGACTACTTTGGCGACGAACTGGGGTTTGAAGCTCGAAGCGTTCTCATGAACTGGTACGCCGAAGTGGAGTCGAGGTGAGGACCCTAACTAAACCCCCTTTTGGCGTGGGGGATGTTCTCGCGGTTATGGAGTCCTCGCCGGAGGTGATCCTCGCGGTCGCGAGCAAACAGTCCTTGGTGGACGCGGAAGCGACCTACGCGACACTGGGACAGGCCGGAGAGTTGTACCGCACTCCAAAGACGCTCGGTACGATCGGTGCTCCCGAGCATCTCGCCGTCAAATGGGCATATACGAACCGGCTAGTACCCCAAGACCGCAATGCTCGCATGTACTACGAGATTCTGAAGGAACTAGTCGGAGATTTTGACTGTCCGTACTGTCTCCGACGCGAGGTCGACGAGCTCGATCATTACCTGCCTAAGTCGACGTTCCACTATCTCGCTGTCACTCCGCTCAACCTTGTGCCGATATGCAGCAAGTGCAACAAGAAGAAGAAGGCCTTCGTGGCCGCGGTGGCGGAGGAACAACCGCTCCACCCGTATTTTGATGATCTCGGAGAGTTCGATTGGCTGGTCGCCGTCCTAAATGAGACGAGCGGAGCGTTGACTTACACGATCGTGTCGCCCCCTCGGTGGAACGCGACCCTATCGGCGCGAGTCGGCGCGCACTTCAGCCGTCACGAACTCGGGCGGCTCTACTCGAAACAGGCGTCCCGCTTCCTCGGTGGTCTCCGTCTCGAACTGACAAAAAGGTTCGTGCTTGGCGGCGCGCCCGCCGTAAGGCAATCTCTTCTCGACCTTGAACGCTCTTGGGCAACCGGAGGCTTCGAGCCGTGGAACGTCGCTGCACTTCGCGCGTGGAGTCAAAGCGAATGGTTCTGTGGGGGTGGTTTTGGGCCGCTTGTCTTGGCCAATGATGACCTGCCGTCAGCAAGCGACCCGATTGCTTGACAAAGCCCGACACGCGCCTTCATCTTCGCGTCCTCTGGAAGTAATGCTTCGCGCTCGGTTCGACCCGGTCCAGCAATGCCTAACCGTGTCGTAACGTGGTGGAGTTCCGGTTCGACGTCCAGCCATTTCAGCAAGGGACTAAGCCATGAATAACTGGCCCGACGGAGCGCTGACGCGTGAGGACGTGTCCGAGTTCCTCGACGAGACGACACGTTGGCATGTCGAGTGGTGCGCAGGATCGGGACGGGCCGCAACCGAAGGACGGGGCGTATCGCTGCCTGACGGGGTGCTGAACGGCGTCCCTACGCGTGCGAAGCGTCGCAAGTTCGAGCGCGGCGCCCACGACCATCGGACATGGTTCTTCGCCTTCGTCGGCCAGGACGGCAGTTTGACCTTCCACGAGGGGCCATAAGCACTCAGCTGTAGAGCTGGCGACAGGTATCCCCGGCGCTCACCAGCCGTATGACCCAGGCACCCCCTTGAACGGCCCGACCACAGCCCTCGTGACCCAGCCGCCGTAGAAGCCTCCGGGCTGCGGCGTGACGACCTCGCCGTCGACCGTGCACTCGTCCATCTGCTGGGCGTAGACGGCGACGCGGTCCCGGAGCAGCTCGTACCCGGGCGACGGATGCGGGTAGTTCCATCCGCTCGCGGACCGCACCTCGCCTCCGCCGCGCACGTCGAGGTATCGTGCGGTTCCCTTGAACTCGCAGAACGACGAGCCGTCGGCGTCGACCAGCGCGCCGGGCGCGAAGTCCGCGATCGGGAGGTAGTAGACAGGCGGATGGCTGGTCTCGAGCACCCGGACGACGTCTCGGGTGTCGACGATGAGCTGGCTGCCCAGACGGATCGTGACGGGCGCGGCCACGCGCTCGATGCGCGGCGGCCTCGGGTAGTCCCACACGGACTCCTGACCCGGTCCTGGGATCTCGGGGCGGGGTCGGGTCACCTGTTCACTGTACGTCCGCGGTGCTTCACTGGGGTATGGCCGCCTCACCGATGTTCCCGCTCGGATCCGTGCTGTTCCCGTTCGTGGCGATCCCGCTGCGTGTCTTCGAGCCGCGCTATCTCACGTTGGTCGGCCGATTGCTCGACGAGGTCGAACCGGGGTTCGAGTTCGGCGTCGTCCTCATCGAGCGCGGGTCCGAAGCCGGAGGTGGCGACCAGCGCGCCTCGGTCGGGACGATCGCGCATCTTGTGAGCGCCACCGCGGACGCCGACGACCTGTTCATCGTGGGCGTCGGGACCCGGCGGTTCACGGTCGAGGCCTGGCTCGACGACGACCCGTATCCCCGGGCCGAGCTCTCGATGCTGCCCGATCTGGAGTGGTCCGACGCGCTCGAACCCCTGCGGGCCGAGGCCGAAGCGGTCGTCCGCCGCGTGATCGCCCGCGTCGACGAGCCGGAGTCGGATGCAGCGATCGAGCTGTCGGAGGATCCGGTCGCAGCCGTGTGGCAGCTGGCGGCGATCGCCCCGCTGGGCGAGTACGACAGGTACACCCTGCTGAGGTCGACATCGATGGGGGGTCTCCTGCGTCAGGTGATCGATCTGACCCTGGAGGCCGAGGAGCTCTGGGCCGCCGGGGGAGGCATCTGACCACCGCTCACCGCCTCCAGTCCTCCATTCCTCCATTCCCAGCCCTGCCCCTCGAACGAGGGAATACAGATCGTCCGCCCGGGATGCTTAGCTGATTTGATGCGCTCCAACCCGGCCGGCTCGCGCCGGCGCTTCCCGTCCCTCCTTCGCCGATCGTCCGTTGCGGCCGTGACGCTGCTCGTGGCCGGGCTCACGTGGACGGGGACGACCGCCGTTGCGACGCCCACGACGGTGTCGACGCCGTCGGCCGGGCAGCTCGTCGTGCCGGGTGGCGGAGGCAGCCAGCTCGCCATGCTGCCGGACGGGTCGCAGCTGTATGCCACCTCAGCGGCGAGCATCCTCTCGCATGTGGACATGGTCGGCCACCGCGCCCTGGCCTCCGTGCCGATCGACGTCTACCCGTACGACGTCGATGTCACCCCGGATGGACGGATGCTGGTCGTCGCCGACCTGCAGACACGGTGGAACACCGGCCTCGGGACCGCCGGCGCTGTCGTGCTCGTGTCGACTGCCTCCAATTCCGTCGTCAAGGTCCTGCCTGTCCGGGGCGAGGCGCTGACCGTCCGGGTCGCACCCGACGGCCGGACCGCCTGGGCGCTGACGAGCACATCCATCCCTGACACGACGCAGGAGATCTCGACGCTCGTCGGCGTCGACCTCGTGCAGCAGAAGGTGACGACGACGATCGACCTGGGCACGGGCACGGTGATCGGCGCCGACATCGCTTTCGCTCCCGACTCGTCGAAGGTGTACGTGCCGGAGTTCGACACCGCGGGCGCGGTGGGGCGGCTTGCCGTGATCGACATCGCGTCCGGACAGCTGACCTCGACGGCGCCGCTTCAGACGCAGCCCCGCGCCGCGGTGATCACCCAGGATGGCGCGTCGCTGTTCCTCCTGAACCGCCCCGGCGTCGACAGGTCGTCCGCCACGCTCGAGAAGGTCGATCTGGCGACAGGGACCTCCACGGTGATCTCGTTGCCCGGCTCCCAGAACCTGTTCCACCCGATCGGGATCTCGCCCGACGGCTCCTCCGTGTACGTCGGCATGACACAAGCTGTCGACCGGCTCCAGGTCTCCGACAGCACCGTGACGAGCATCAGCCTGCACACCGACGCGACCTCCATCGGCTTCGTGCCCGGAGGCGCCCGCGTCCTCGTCAGCGAGAACAACCGCGAGCTGGCCGTCATCGACGACGCGTCCCGGACCGTCACCGCGCAGGTTCCCGGCGCCGGCGGCGGGCCGATCGCCATCACCCCCGACGGGCACACCGCGTTCGTCATGGGCGGCGGCCGCACCGACACGACCGTGGACGAGCAGGGGTTCGGGATCGTCGACCTCGACTCGGTCGGCTGGGCGCCGACGGTGACGCGCATCTACGGTTCCGACCGGTATCAGACCTCCCTCGCTGCCGCCTCCGCCGCCTACCCGGCGACCGCCCCGGTCGTGTACGTCTCCACCGGGACCGACTTCCCGGATGCCCTGGGCGCCGCGGCCGTCGCCGCCAAGGCGAAGGGCCCGCTCATCCTCACCCCGCCGGGCTTCCTCGCAGCGGGGACGGTCGACAAGATCAAGGCCCTTGCCCCGAAGCGGATCGTCGTCGTCGGCGGCGTCAACGCGGTCGCACCGGCCGTGGTCGACCAGCTCAGCGCGATCGCGCCCGTCACGCGCGCGGCCGGGTCCGACCGGTATGCGACGAACCGCGCGCTGGTGCAGTCCGCCTTCACAGCGCCGGTGCCCAAGGCGTACATCGCCACCGGACGCGGGTTCGCCGACGCCCTGTCCGCCTCGGCCGCCGCGGGCGGCGCCGGAGCGCCGGTGATTCTCGTGGACGGCTCGGCCGCGACCGTCGATCCGGCGACGCTCGAACTGCTGCGCACGCTGGGGACCACATCCTTCACCGTCGTCGGCGGCTCGGACGTGCTGTCGGACGGCATCGCCCAGCAGCTGGCGACGCTCGGCTCGGTGACCCGCCTCGGCGGCGGCGACCGCTACGGGACGTCGTTCCTCGTCGGCCAGGACGCGAACGCCCACCCCGCCTCCGCCTACCTCGCCACCGGCTCCGCGTTCGCGGACGCGCTCTCCGGTGCGGCGCTCGCGGCGAGCACCGGCTCCCCGCTCTACCTGGCCCCTCCGGGGTGCATCCCGCGGATGACGGAGGACGCGCTCGCGGCGGCCGGCACGGCGAAGGTCGGCGTGATCGGCGGCCCGAACGCGCTCGGCCCGTGGGTCGAGTCGCTGTCGATCTGCTGACGCCGGGGCTGCTACGCCGCTCCTCCGGAGGGCCCTCGCATCCTGTCTCGCGCCGCCCGTCACCCCGGTCGTACCATGACCCTGCGCCCACGATGCACCAGGAACGGGGGACGGCACGACGGACGAAACAGGGAACCCGGACGACGATCTCCCGCCGGACGATCGAGTGGACGACCTCGGCCTGCCGCCACCCCTGAACGCCGGCAAGCCGGCCGCGCCCCCCGCCATCAGCTCCAGTTACGGCGAGGAGGTTCCGCGCGATGCCTGAACTCCTCAACCGGTCGCCGGGGGAAGTGCTCGCCGCGATGGGCCGGTCGTTCGGCGCCACCTGGCCGAACCCGTGGTGGCCGAGCGGCAACAGCAACTACGACGACTGCGCGGCCTGCGTCAGCTACTACCTGTTCGGGCTGAACTCGTTCGGCAATCCCTACTACACCTACGTCTCGCAGATCCAGAACTGGGGACGCGACCGCGGCGTCTGGCACGACGGCTCGGCGGGCGTGCAGCCCGGCGACGTGCTGGCGTTCGACTGGGACGGGGACGGCGACCCCGACCACACCGAGATCGTGGTGGCCGTGTCGCCGGGCGGCTCCGTCGTGACCTCGCGCGGCACCAACTCCAATCCCGGCGACGACATGCGCGACCGCACCCGCTCGGCCGGGTACATCCTCAGCTACATCCGGCCGCCCTATCTGCAAGGAGATGAGTTCGACATGGCCTCACTCGACGACCTCAACCGCATCGTCAACGACGCCGTCGCGCGGGCGATCGCCGCGACGGCGAGCGCCACCGCCACGCGCACCAGCGCGATCCGGAGGGAGGGACGCGGGCGGCTCTACTTCTGCGAGGAACCTCCGCCCGGGCTGCCCCAGTTCATCTGCATCTTCTGGGATCGCACGGCCAACAACATCCTCTACGCCAACGGCGGCGAGACGCAGGCCCGGCACTGGAACGAGCTGTACTACCAGACGGCCGACACCGTGGAGCAGGCGAGAAGCGCCGCCGTCGAGCCGGACCGGTTCCGGAAGCTCGTCGATTTCGCACTCGGCCGGGATTCGTCGTTCACGAACCAGTTCGCGGACAACCCCTGAGCGGAGCCGACCGTCAGGGCAGGTCGAGCTCGCGTCGGGACCCGGCGAACCGGTCGGCCAGGAACCGGCCGTTGGCCAGCAGGGCCGAGGCGTCCCGCTCGACCGCCGCATCCCTCATCGTCCGCGCCGCGGACTCGAGGGCGTCGAGCTGCGCGATCAGCGCCTGAGCCGGGGTGAGGCCGCCGGCGAGCGTGTGCTCGGCCGCCCACCCGGCGGGCAGCGCGAGGTAGGCCCGCAACGTGTCGGGGAGGTACACGGTCGCCGCCACGCGCACGATCACCTCGGGCTCGCCGGTCCCGGCCACTCGCGGGAGTGTGTCCGCCAGCAGGGCGCCGATCCGCTCCACGGCCTCCGCCGCCTCCGCGGGGACCCGTCGCCGGACGCGCGCGGCGAGGGTCAGCAGGTCGCGCGAGAGGTTGGCGTCGTCGACGCGGACCTCCGATCCGGGCGCCAGGATCCCGAGCGCCTGCAGCGCGCGCTCCGAATCCGCCGCGTCTTCCGCGGCGCTCACCGCGAGGGCGGTGACGAGCTGGGCGAACGCCGTCAGCCACTGACTGACGGGGACGGTGCGGCTCGACAGCGAGACCGTCCCGTGGAGCTGCTCCACCGTGGCGGTCCAGCGCGGCCCCGGCTCCCACTCCAGCGACAGCGCCTCGGTGGGACCGGACAGGCGCAGGCGGGTGATCGGACCGGGCCGCTGTGCCATCCAGTCGCTCAGCGACCGGGTGCGCTCGACGAGCAGGGCGCGGGATGCGACGTCGGCCGGGAGCGAACGGACGACGCTGTCGATGAGTTCGAGCAGGAGCATCTGGGGGTCGGAGTCGGTCGCCGCCCCGCTCAGTCTGTCGAACTCCATACTCGCGCTCCTGCGACGTGCCGGTCCGGGTGAGACGTTCGTCGGACGCCCCACCCGCTCATCCAAGCACGTCCGGCCGTGTCGCAGAACAGGGCGGATCACCTTCCCGGCGGGCGCCCAGACGGCGCGCGGGGCCGCGGCAGCCCGCGGTCACCAGGACCGTCGCACCGTCGCCTTCCCGCCCGCTACGAGACTCCGCGGCGGCACGTCCTCCGCGACGACCGCGCCTGCCGCGATCACGGAGTCTCGGCCGATCGTGACACCGGGTAGGATCGTGGCGCCCGCGCCGATCCACACGTTCTCCTCCACGTCGATCGGGCCTCCGGTCAGCCAGATGCGGCGGTCCTCGGTGTCGACGGGGTGTCCGACCGTGATGAAGGTCGCCTGGGGCGCGACCATGACGCGCTCGGCCAGGCGGATGCCCGCATAGTCGAGGAACGTGCAGTTCTGGTTGATGAAGACGCGGTCCGCGAGGTCGAGGTTGAGCCCGTGGTCGGTGAAGAACGGCGGGTAGATCGTGGCGCGCGGCGGCAGCGGACGGCCGAGGATGCGCTCGAACAGCTCCGCCTTGCCCGCCTCATCGTCGAAGGGCAGCACGTTGAGGCGGGACGTGAGGGCGGTCACCTCGAGCACGCGCTCGGACATCGCCTGGAACTCGGGACTCTGGATGCGCATCAGCAGGTCGGACACCCGTCGATCCTCGCGCTCCTTCCGGGCCGTGCGCAGCGGACACGCCCGTGCACCGCATCCACTCGTCGCGCTAGGTTGGTGCGGGCGGCGAGCCGCCGCCGAGATCCGGGAGGGCAACATGCCGTACGTCGTCGACTTCGAGAACGTGTCCACCGTCGGGCTGGAGTCGTCCCCGGTCGCCGAGGCGCTCGCGGGGCTGCGGGCGAACGAGGCGCGCTACTTCCGCAACAAGTACGACCACGCCTTCACCGTCGGAACGGCAGAGGAGGAGGCGGACGCCGTCGCGCGCGTCGCCCGGGTGCTCGAGGAGGAGCGCGGCATCGTGATCGCGTCGCCGGCGCTCGAGGCGACACGGTTCCAAGTCGAGGGGATCGACTGGACCTACGTCTTCTACGAGTCCGGCCTGTCGGTGAACCTGCTCTGGACGCTGGAGGATGCGGGCAAGCGCGCCGTCGGGTTCAAGCTCTCCGATGGGATGGACGAGCCCGACGAGCTCTCCGCGTTCAAGTTCGCGCGCCAGCGGTCGAAGCTGGCCGGCACCATCCGCGGGTCCTACTTCGTCGTCAAGGGCGACTACTGACCTCGCGCACGAACCCCTCCACCGACGCGGTGAGCAGTTCGCGCACGTCCGCCGGCCCGAACGCGGAGGCCTTCGCCACCTTCATGCCGTGATCGGCGCCGGGCACCTCCACCACCCGGACGCCCGTCTGCGTGCCGAGTTCGGCCACGAGCTGCTCGGCGCCGCCGAACGGGTCCCGGCCGCCCTGCAGCACGAGGACGGGCACGTCCGGTTCGCGGAGCTCGTCCAGCCGTGACGCGTCCTGTCGGCCCGGCGGGTGCAGCGGGAACGCGAGGCAGACCACGCCGGCGGCACCGGTGGATGCGGCGGTGCGACAGGCGACGCGCGCACCCGCGCTGCGTCCCCCGACGACGAGCGGGAGCCCGTGCGCAAGCTCCCGGACGGCCGGCGCGGTCTCGAGCCACGCCACGTCGAGAGTGGCCGGCCGCGCGGCGACGCGCTTACCCGCGACCCGCCACGGCTGCTCGTAGCGGATCACGGTGATGCCGCGGTCGGGCAGCCGCGACGCCAGCACGGCGAGGTCGGGCGCGTCGATGCCGCCGCCCGCGCCGTGGCCCAGCCAGAGCACGGCGGTGGGCTCCGGGGCGGCGGACACCGTCAGGCGCCCTGGGCCGACCGAGGTGGGGACATCGCACTGCATGTCGACGACGTTACCGAGAACCGGGCGGCCCATGGGCGGATCAGGCCGACGGCGCAGGGCTCGGAGTGCCCGTCGAGGTGGCGTGGAGATGGACGATCTTCTTCGCAGTCACCGTCGTGCCCGACCGCGTGCCGAGCACCCCGATGCGGTCGCCGACGGCGAAGGAGTCGCGAGTGGCAGGGGTCTTCTTCGTGCCGAAGGTGGTCGCCGAGTCGAGCTTGACCGTCGCCGTCTTGCCGGATGCGCTGCGAACAGTCCAGCTGTCCCCGGAGATCGCGGTGATCGTTCCCCGCACGGCGTGCGCCTTCGCGTGCTTGGAAGCGGCAGCCTTGCGAGCGGAAGCTTTCGTGCCGGCGGCGTGGACGGTCGGCTTCATGGGCGCGCTCGCCGTCTGCGTGCTCGCGACGGCCGCGGAGACGCCCCACGCCGTGCCTCCGGCGACGACGATGACCGCGAGCACCGCGGCGACGATCGCGACGGCCACAGCGTGCCGCCGCACGAACGGTTCGGGTGCGGCGGGTTGGGCAGGCGGCGCCGAGGGGACGGCAGCGCCGGGGGCGCTCACGGTGTCGTACGGGCGCGTCTCGTCGGACGCGAGAGGGGTGGGGATGTCGTTGTCGCTCATGACGCCAGCGTCCCAGGGACGTGTCAGCGCTCCGCTCGGGGAATGTTCGAGGAAGGTAAGGAGACGTCGAAGGAGGCGCCGCCCTCGGGCGCCGCGCCCACCCCGATGGTCCCGCCGAGCCGCCCGACCAGGCGGCGGGCGATCGACAGTCCGAGCCCGGTGCCGACCGAGCGCACCTCCCGGTACCGATCGCGCAGTTCGCCGCGCTCGAACGCGACCTCCGCATCCTGCTCGGTCAGCCCCGGCCCGCCGTCACGCACCGAGAGCCGGACGCCGCCGCCCGGCGCCGGCGAAGCCGCCACCACGATCGGGGACCCGGAGGGGGTGGCGCGCAGTGCGTTCTCGATCAGTCCGTCGAGCACTTGCCGCAGGCGCATCCCGTCGGTCACCACGGTCGGGATGCCCGGAGCGAGCTCTGCGCGGAGAGGCACGTCGACGCGTCCGGCCGCTCCCTGCCAGGCATCAACGGCGGCGATCACCGTCGAACCCGGGTCGACGGGCTGCGGGTCGAGGCGGAAGTCGTCGGCTTCAAGGCGCGCCAGCTCCAGCAGGTCGTCGAGGAACCGGCGGAGCCGCTCCGACTCCTCGGCGAGCGTGCGGCCGACGCGCATCCGATCGTCCGGGGCCACCATGCCGTCCCCCAGGGCCTCGGCGTACCCGCGGATCGCGGTGAGCGGCGTGCGGATCTCGTGGGACACCGACAGCAGGAACTCGCGCTGCCGCTCCTCGCTCACCGTGAGCGCTCCATCCAGCCCGCGTAGAGCGTGCGCGATGTCGTCGATCTCGGCGATCGACTCGTCCCGGATCGGCACGCCCCGGCCGCCTGCGGCGAGGGCTCGCGCGCTCCCCGCGATACGGGTGAGGGGGCGCCCGAGGCGGCGCGCGAGCAGCACCCCGCTGACGACGGCCACGACGAGGCCGCCGGCGAGAGCGAGGAGCAGCCAGCGGGTCAGCTCCGCATCGGCCGCGGCGATGTCGGCCACTTTCCGCACGCCGACGACGCCTCCACCGTCCGCCGCCGGGATGCCGACGTAGACGGCGTCGTGCCCGGCGAGCGTCGTCGAACCGGAGACCGACCGTCCGCGTGTCAGGTCGCGCACAGCACTCGCGGGCACCGCGGCCCGCGCCGGACCCGAGAGGGTGCCGTCCGCATCCACCACGGCGAACCGGTCGCCGAGCACCGCCAGCCGCGCTGCACCGAGCCGCACGCCGGACGCCCGGACGGCGACGAGGGCCGTCGCCTGCGCCTTGAGCTGCTGCCGCGCCTGGCTCTCGGCCACCGACTGCACGACCTGGACGGCGAGCAACGCGGTCACCAGCACAGCGATCACCCCGACCGCGACGGTCCCGACCATGATCCGGCCGGCGAGGGAGGCGCTCCAGCGCCGGGCGCAGGGGAGCGGCGGCGTGCGAGCGGCGTCAGTCATCGGCCCCGGCGGCGCTGTAGCCGACGCCGCGTGCCGTGCGGATGATCCAGGAGGCGTCGCCGAGCTTGGTGCGCAGCTGCGCGACATGCACGTCCACGGTGCGGCTGCTGCTGTAGTCGGCGACGCCCCAGACCGAGGAGAGCAGCTGCTCGCGGGTGAACACCCTCCCGGGCTGCGACATCAGGTGCTCCAGCAGATCGAACTCGGTGGCGGTCAGCTCCACCCGCGCGCCCCCGGCCTCCACGCGCCGGCGTGCCGGGTCCAGGCTCACCGGACCGATCCGGCGGGCCTCGGCGCCAGGGGAGCCGGCCGCACGACGGATCAGGCCGCGGATGCGCGCCACCAGCTCGCGCGGCGAGAACGGCTTGGTCACGTAATCGTCGGCGCCCAGCTCCAGGCCCAGGATGCGGTCCACCTCGTCATCGCGCGCCGTCACGAACACCACCGGCGTCCAGTCGCCCCGGGCCCGGAGCCGTCGGCAGACCTCGACGCCGTCCATTCCCGGGACGCCGATGTCGAGCACGATGGCCGCGGGGCGCAGGCGGGACACCGACTCGAGTGCGCGGGACCCATCGCGCTCGACATGAACGCCGAATCCGGCATCGGCCAGATACATCCGCTCCAGCTCGGCGATCGCCGGCTCGTCCTCGACCACCAGCACGAGGCCCCTGTCATCGCCCACGTTCCCATCTTGGCGGGCGCGTGCCTCCGGCGCGGCCGTCCGGCAGCGTCCTTACCGTTTCTTTACATGGCCTTCTCACGATTCGAACCGCGGGCGGCGGTCCACCGGACGAACCCCGCTCTTGCTTCCGGCGGTCGCCGGGCGGACCATGGAAGTGGCGAAGCGGGCGCCACGGGTCACGGATGGGGTTGATCGGTATGGTCGCGGACGCACAGGTGTGCGCGGAGTGCGGGTGGCCGCTCTCCGCCGAGCGAAGACTGGCGCGGACGTCGAGCGGGTCGTGGACGGTGGTGGCGCTCCCGGTGGGCTGCACGAATCCACTGTGCCGCGAGGCATCGACGTCGAGCGCAGCGCGACGGCGCGGCACCGTGCCGCCGGGCGGGACGGCGCTCGTCGCCTGAACTCACGCCGCCGCGGGCTGCTCCGCGCGCGGACTGCGCGGCCGGACGAACACCAGCAGCGCGAGATGCACCACGGCCAGCGCCGTCGCCACGGTGACCGCCGTGAGCCAGCTGGACGCCGTCGTCCCGCCGCTGAACAGCAGGCCGAGGACCGTCGTCGCCACGATGGCGCCCACGTACCTCGACGTCTGGAAGATGCCCGCCGCGACGCCGCTGTCCTCCGGTCGCGCCGACGAGTAGAGCGCCTGGTTCATCGCGATGCTGACCACGCAGTAGGGGATGCCGAGCGCTGCGGTCAGCAGCAGCACCGCCCACGGCGCCGGCGTGATCGCGGCGACCGCGAGCAGGGCCGCGCCGGCCACGAGCGCGACCGCGCCCGAGAGCAGGGTCGGCCGCAGCCCGATCGACTCGATCGCCCGCGCCGCCAGCGGCGTCACGACGATGGTGACCGCCGCCAGCGGGAACATCAGCAGACCGGCGGCCCCCGCCGAGTAACCGTCGTGCGTCTGCAGGTACTGGGGGAGGCCGAAGAACGCCGAGTAGTAGACCACGTTGAAGATGGCGAAGCACAGGTAGACCATGAGCAGCCGCCGGTTCGCCGCCAGCAGTCGCAGGTCGAGGAACGGATGCGTGCTGCGGAGTTCCCGCCAGACGAACAGCCCGGCCGCGACGACGCACACCGGGAGCAGCCACCACAGCGGCTGCGGGTGCAGGTCGAGCAGGAACACCAGCAGCGACGTCAGCGTGGCGACGAACAGCAGGATGCCCGGGATGTCCGACTCGGCGAGCGTCCGGCTGAGCGGCGTCCGCGCGCGCTCGGCGTCACGCGGGGCGAACAGCTGTACGCCGACGAAGGTGAGCGCGGCCAGCGGCACGTTCACCCAGAAGATCGCCTGCCAGCCGAGGAAGGTGACCAGCGCTCCGCCCAGCACCGGCCCGATCGCGGCACCCGACGTGTTGGCGATCTGGATGCGCCCGAGCAGGCGCGGCGTCCCGACACCGGACTGCGCGGCGAGGGGACGCAGCATCGCGATCGCCGACGGGAACGCCGTCGCCGTGCCGATGGCCAGCGCGACACGGCCCGCGCACACCGCGGCGAACGACCCCGAGAACGGCGTGACGGCGCACGCGAGCGCGACCACGACCATCCCGAACAGGAACAGGCGGCGCGGACCGAACCGGTCCGCGAGGCGACCCATCAGCGGCTGCCCTGCCGCTGAGGCGAGATAGAACGAGGTGATCACCCAGGTGACCGCTGTCACATCCACACCGAAGTCGTGCTGCAGCGGCACCAGCGCCACGGCGATCATGGAGGAGTTGAGCGGGTTCAGGAGCGTGCCGAGGCTGAGCGCGGTCACCGCCCAGCCGGTGCGCGGGCGGGCGCGGTCGTCGGAGGGTGTCACTCCGTCAACGCTACTCGCGGGCGGGTGGCGCCCCGGTCAGTCCTCGAGGTCCTTCGTCGTGACGGGAACGGTGGAGCGGTAGGGGTAGGCCGGCATGGAGGAGAACTGCTCCTCGTCCGCCAGCTCGTACACGTCGTAGGCGAGGGCGCCGGCGAACGTGGTGGCGACGCGGATCTCCCCGGGCGGGCATCCGCCGATCAGGGGAACGACCACGACGCTGTCGAGGGTCCGGCCGTCCTCGTAGAGGAGGGCCGCTTTGATGGTTCGCGTGAGAGCGTCCATGACCGGACTGTACGGCGGCGCGCGCAGTAATGCCTTGACGGCGCGCGGCTGTTTCGAGAAAGTGATCTCGACAGGAAGGACCCCCGTGGGAACCTTGATCTACGACGGTGCGGACGGTTTCACGTTCGACGATCGCGTGCTCGCGCACCTGCAGGCGGTGATCCAGTCGAAGCTGCGCCGCCGCGAGGGTTTCCTGCTGATCTGGACCGACCGCACTGCCAGCCCGCAGGGCGTGCTCCGGTCGATCTGGCTCGACCCGTCGATCTCGGTCCAGTTCGTGTTCGCCGGGACGGAGCTGCCCGAGCTCAACCGCGACTGGCTCACCATCCTGAGCGAGCGCGCCAACAGCAACGTCGGGCTGGTGCTGGAGGACGCCCTCCGCGCCGAGATCCGCGAGGAGGTGCCGGCCGGCAGCTACCGCGAGAGCAAGGCGAAGCAGGGCAGGCGGCACGAGGTCGGGTGACGTGGGCAGACTGATCTACGGCACGCAGGCGCAGGAGTACGAGTTCGACGACCGCACCCTGGCGCATGTGAAGATCGCCCTCGTCACCAAGCTTCGGCGCCACGAGAGCTTCCTGCTGAACTGGCAGATCGCGGCCGAACTGGGCGGCGGGCGCATGAGCCTCTGGATCAGCCGCGAGATCCCGCTGGCCTTCGTTTTCACGGAGACGCACCCGCCGAAGCTCAACGAGCGGTGGATGGAGGCGCTGCTGCACACGAGCCAGCGCACCGGAGGCATGGAGCTGATCTCGGAGCGCGAGGCCGAGGGGCTGGCCGGGCGCGACTGACCCGCGAAGATTTGTGCCAAATAGTGGTTTTGGCGCTGCCATAACCGCGATTTGGCACAAATCTTCGACCGCGAGGGGACGCGGGCGCCCGCGCTAGGGGAGCAGCGCGAGCTTGCCGCCGGGGTGGCCCTGCTTCAGGAACGCCAGCGCGTCGGGGGCCTCGGCGAGGGGGTAGGTGCGCGCGACCGGGACCTGCAGGCGGCCGCTGCCCGCGAGCTCCAGCAGGTGGGCGCGGACGGAGTCGCGGTAGGCCTGGCTCTCGGGCTGCGCGCCGAACACGGCGTGGAAGCCCTCCTTCTCGGCCCGCTGCGCGGCGACGATCGTCACGATGCGGATGCGGTCGGGGACGAGCTCGAGGGACACGTCGATCGCCTCCTCGGTTCCGACGGTGTCGAGCGCCGCGGCGATCGGACCTTGCGCGGCCTCGGTCACCCGCTCGGCGAGGCCCGCGCCGTAGGCGACCGGGAGCCCGCCGAAGCGGCGCACCCGCGCGAAGCTGGCCTCGCTCGCGGTGCCGATCACCCGTGCGCCGATCTCGGCGGCCTGCTGCAGGATGCTCACCCCGACCGCGCCGGACGCGCCGTGCACGAGGATGGTCTCGCCCGCACGCACATCCGTCACGTGCAGCATCTGGGAGGCGGTGGTGCCCACGAGGAGGAGGTTCGCGGCCTCCTCGTCGGCCAGGCGCGGCGGCTTGGCGAAGACGTCCTTCGCGGGGACGGTCACCTCGGTGGCGTACCCGCCCTGGATGCGGAACGCCACCACCGGGTCGCCGACCGAGCCGCCGCCGGAGGCGAGCTCGGTGTCCGGACCGAGGGCCGACACCACGCCGGCGACCTCGTAGCCGATCGGCACCGGCAGGTCGAGTCCCGGCCGCGGCTGGGACACGTGCTTGTAGTCAGCGGGATTGACGCCCGCGGCCGTCACCCGGATGGTCACCTCGCCGGGCCCAGGATCGGGCACCGGCACCTCCGCGAACTCCCAGGTCTCCGGTCCGCCCCACTGCGTTGCTGTCCACTGTCGCGCTGTCCGCTCGCTTGCCATGGACCGCAGTCAACTCCCGGTGGCTGTGTGCCGGCTCAGGACGCGGACACCCGGTCGGCCGCGCGCCCGCTGTGCCGGGCGCGGCGCGGGCGGGTCGGCGCGAGCCGCAGCATCTGGGCGGTGGAGCTGTCGTCCAGCTCGACGAGGTCGCTGCGCGACTTGATGAAGTCACTGAACGAGCGGTAGCCGAGCGCCTTCTCGCTGAAGGACGGATCCATCCGCTTCATCTGGCCCTTCACCGTCGAGCTGTGCAGCCACGGCGAGTCGTCCTTCTCGTGGCCGAGCTGCATCGCCCGGGCGAGCAGGCGGGTCGCCACGTGCTGCGGGTCCTCCTGCTGCTCCTCCGTCGCATCCGCGCCGCCCTCTGCGGCCGGGGCGCGTTTACGACCGCCGCGGCGGGTCGGGCGCTTCGCGGGCGCAGCGTCCGCCTCGGGAGCGGCGCCGTCGGCGGCGGCCGCCTCCGTGTCGCCGTCGGCCTCCGCCGGCGAGTCCTCCGCCACGACGGCAGAACCGCTCGAGGCCGCAGCCGCAGCCGCGCCCGACCCGGCCTCAGCCTCGGCGACAGCAGCCTCCGCCTCCTCCGCCTCCAGCTCGGCCTCCTCGGCGTCCGCCGCCTCGTCCCGGGCGATGCCGGGCAGGTCGTCGTAGCTGACGAACTCGTCGCACGCGGCGGCGAGAGACTTGGCGGTCGACCCGGCCACGCCGATCCCGATCACGTAGCGGCCGAGCCGCTTCACCCGCTGGGCCAGCGGGATGTAGTCCGAATCGCCGGCCACGATCACGACGTGCGTGAGCTCCGGCAGGCGGAACAGGTCTTCAACGGCGTCGACTGCGAGCCGGATGTCGGCTCCGTTCTTGGCGTACGCCGCCGCGGGGAAGAGCTGCACCAGGTCGACCGCCCGGCCGACCAGCTGCCCGCGGTACTCCGCGTTCACGGCCGACGACCAGTCCGCGTAGGCGCGGGTGAGCACGAGCGTGCCGAACGACGACGAGAAGTCGATCACCGCGCCCAGGTCGACGCGGGCCTCGGCCAGCTTGTCGGCGAAGGATGCTTTGGGCTGGGTCGAGCTCGACTTCGGGCGGTCGCGCATGTAGCTGCCGCGCCCGTGCACCTGGTCGTAGCGCGAGATGACGATGTTGTCGAAGTCGATGTAGACCGCGACACGGCCGTCTCCGGGTTCACTCATGGTGCCAGGTTAGCCTGCGCCCGCCCGGGCGGACCGGGGCGGGCGCAGGCTGTGGAGAACTGTCAGCGTGTGGAGTACCGGTCCGCCACATCCAGGGCGGCGTCGATCGCGGCGAGTCCGCGCCGCAGCTCGTCCTCCTCGATGACCAGCGGCGGTGCGATGTGCACGCGGTTGAAGTGCGTGAACGGCCAGACGCCGGCCGCCTTGCAGGCCGCCGCGACCTCCGCCATCGGCGCCGCATCCGGACCCGCCGCGTTGAACGGCACCAGCGGCTCGCGGGTCTCGCGGTCGCGCACCAGCTCCAGCGCCCAGAACAGCCCGCGCCCGCGCACCTCGCCGAGCGAGGGATGCCGGTCGAGCCACGAGCGGATCTCCGGCTCGACCACGCGGCTCCCCAGGTCGCGGACCCGCTGCAGGATGCCGTCGCGCTCGAACACGTCGAAGGTCGCCACCCCGGCGGCGCAGGCGAGCGGGTGGCCCGAGTACGTCAAGCCGCCCTGGAAGGCGACGTCGTCGAAGTAGGAGGCGATCGCGTCGGAGATCACGACGCCGCCCAGCGGCACGTATCCGGAGTTGACGCCCTTCGCGAAGGTGATGAGGTCTGGGACGACGTCGAACGCATCCACCGCGAACCACTCGCCGACCCGGCCGAAACCGACCATCACCTCGTCGGCGATGTAGACGATCCCGTACCGGTCGCACAGCTCGCGCACGCCCGCCAGGTAACCGGGCGGCGGCACGAGCACGCCGTTCGTCCCCACGATCGTCTCGAGGATGACCGCCGCCACGGTGGCCGCGCCCTCGAGGACGATGACGCTCTCGAGGTGCTCGAGTGCGCGCTGCGTCTCCTCCTCAGCGGTGGTCGCGTGGAACGCCGACCGGTACGGGTACGGCCCGAAGAAGTGCGCCACCGACGGGTCGGACGGCTCGTTCGCCCAGCGGCGCGGGTCGCCGGTCAGCGAGATCGCCGTCGCCGTGCCGCCGTGATACGAGCGGTACATCGAGAGCACCTTGCGGCGGCCGGTCACCCGGCGGGCGAGGCGCACCGCGTACTCGTTCGCGTCCGCTCCGCCGTTCGTGAAGAAGACCTTGTTCAGCGTCCCCGGCGCGACCTCCGCGATGCGGCGGGCGAGCTCCCCGCGCACGTCGTTCGCCATCGACGGCTGCACCGTCGTCAGGCGGCCGGCCTGCTGCTGGATGGCGGCGACGAGATCGGGATGCTGGTGGCCGAGGTTCAGGTTGACCAGCTGGGAGCTGAAGTCGAGGTACGCGTTGCCCTCGTAGTCCCAGAAGGTCGAGCCCTCACCTGCGGCGATCGGCAGCGGGTCGATCTTCGCCTGCGCGCTCCAGGAGTGGAAGACGTGCGTGCGGTCGTCGCTGCGCACCTGGCGCTCAGCCGCCTCGTCGCCGAACGGGTGCTCGACGCCGTGCCGGTCGAGGTAGCCGGTGCGCGTGGTCGCGGCGGTGTGGATGGTGTCGGTCATGTCGTCCTCGTCGCTCAGGAGTTGCCGGGGAAGGAGAGCTCGATGCGCGAGTGCACCGGGTCCGGCCACCGCGTGGTGACCACTTTGCTCCGCGTGTAGAAGTGGAACGACTCGGGGCCGTAGATGTGCGAGTCGCCGAACAGCGAGTTCTTCCAGCCGCCGAACGAGTACGCGCCCACGGGCACCGGGATGGGCACGTTGATGCCGACCATCCCGACCTCGACCTCGAACTCGAAGCGCCGTGCCGCGCCTCCATCGCGGGTGAACAGCGCCACGCCGTTTCCGTACGGATTGGCGTTGATCAGCTCCACCGCCTCCTCGTAGGAGCCGACGCGGACCACGCTCAGCACCGGCCCGAAGATCTCGTCGTCGTACGCCTTCATGCCCGGCCGGACGTTGTCGAGCAGGCTGACGCCGACGAAGAAGCCGTCTCCGTCGAACTCGCGTTGCGTGCCGTCGGCGACGACCGTGGCGCCCTCGGCGGCCGCGCCGCTGACGTAGGAGGCCACCTTGTCGCGGTGCTCGCGGGTGATGAGCGGGCCCATCTCGCTGGCCGCGTCGGTGCCCGGGCCGATCCGCAGCGCATCCAGGCGCGAGTGGATGGCCGGCACCAGCCGGTCGCCCACGTCGCCGACCGCGACCACCACGCTCACGGCCATGCAGCGCTCGCCGGCCGATCCGTACGCGGCGGAGACCGCGGCGTCCGCGGCCGCGTCGATGTCCGCATCCTCGAGCACCACCATGTGGTTCTTCGCGCCGCCGAGGGCCTGCACCCGCTTGCCGGCGGCCGAGGCCCGCGTGTAGATCGAGCGGGCGATCGGGGTGGAACCGACGAAGCTGACGGCCGACACGTCGGGGGAGTCGAGGATGGTGTCCACCGCCTCCTTGTCGCCGTGGACGACGTTCAGCACGCCGTCGGGCAGGCCCGCCTCGCGGAACAGCTTCGCCAGGAAGACGGAGGCGCTCGGGTCCTTCTCGCTCGGCTTGAGCACGACGGTGTTGCCGCAGGCGATCGCGCTGGCGACCATCCACAGCGGCACCATGACCGGGAAGTTGAACGGCGTGATGCAGCCGACAACGCCGACCGGCTGCTTCACGCTGTGCACGTCGATGCCGGTGGACACCTGCTCGCTGTACTCGCCCTTGAGCTTGTCGATGAGGCCGGAAGCGAACTCGACGTTCTCGAGCCCGCGGCCGATCTCGCCGGCCGCATCCGACAGCACCTTGCCGTGCTCGGAGGTGACGATCGCGGCGAGCTCGTCGCGCCGCTCCGTGAGCAGGTGACGAAGGCGGAACATCACGTCGGCGCGCTTGGTCAGGCTGGTGGCGCGCCAGGCCGGGAAGGCGGCCTTGGCGGCGGCGATCGCGCGGGCCGTCTCCGCTGCGTCGGCGAGGGCGACCTCGTGCTGCTGCTCGCCCGTCGCGGGGTCGAACACGGGACCGGTGCGGTCCGGCCGCGCGGTCGGGTCGGCGGGGTGCTCCGCGCCGGCGATGAAGTGGCGGATCAGGGCCACGAGGTCCTCCAGGTGGATCGGTCCGGACGTTCTGCCCGGTGGTGGAAGTAGGCTGGTCTCCCCATCGTCACAGAGCGGAGGCGCCAGAAGCGATGCCAGATCGTCGGGACCCGGCACCCAGCCGAACAGTTCGTCCGGAGCCGGTGGTGACGGTGAGCTCCGTGCTCCCGACCGTGCGCGAGGTGCTGCGGATGGAGCCGGTCGCGCGGGCGCTCCCGGAGGTGCTGACCGGACGGGACCGGCTGGATGCTCCGGTGCGCTGGGTGCACGTCGCCGAGACCGCGGAGGCGGCACGGCTCGGGTCGGGCGGCGAGCTGCTGCTCGCCACGGGGGTGGGCTGGCCGTCCGACGACGCGGCGCTGCGCAGGCTCGGGCGCGTGCTGATCGAGGCGGACGTCGCCGGGCTGGTCCTGGAGCTCGGGCCGCCGATGCCGGTCGCTCCCTCCGCCCTCGTCGACGAGTTCGAGGCCGCCGGCCTGCCCTTCGCCGTGCTGCACCGGGAGGCGCGGTTCGTCGCCATCACGGAGGCGGTCCACGCCCGGATCATCGCGGAGCAGATGGCGGCTCTGCGGGCGCGGGACGACATCCACGCGCTCTTCACCGACCTCAGCCTGCGCGGCAGCCCGGCCGACTTCATCGTCGAGCAGGCCGCGCGGGTGCTCGCGTCACCGGTCGTGCTGGAGGACACCAGCCACCGCGTCGTCGCGGCGGCCGGACTCGATGCCGGCCAGCGCGGCGGGGAGGCGGAGCTCGCGCAGTGGGAGCAGCGCTCGCGCTCGGCGCACCGCGGCGAGGGCGGAGGCTGGACGATCGTGCCGGTCGAGGCGCGCGGGATGCGCTGGGGGCACCTCGTCGCGCTGCCGGGCGAGCAGCATCCCGCCGGCCGCTCCAACGTGCTGGAGCAGGCGGCCGTCGCGCTCGCGCTCAGCCGGCTGTCGGACCGCGACGACGACGAGTGGACGCGGCGCAGCCACGACGCGCTGCTGTCCGCCCTGCTGGGGCGGCGGTTCGCGGGGGAGGGCGGCGTGACGGCGCGCTTCGAGGCGGCCGGGTTCCCGGTGGCCGGGCGGACGCTGGCGGGCGCGGCGCTGCGTCTCCGATCGGGAACGCTGCCGGTGGCCGCGGCGCCGCGGGCGGTGGAGGCGGCGCGGGCGGCGGGGGCGGACGCGGTCGCGGGGCGGCACCCGGAGCAGGCGGGGACGTTGGTGGTCGCGGTGTCGGTGGGGGCGGGGCGTGGGGTGAGTGGTGCCGCGGGTGGCGCGGTGGTTGGTGGCGCGCTGGGCGGCTCCGTGCGTGGCGGGCCTGGCGCCGGGCCTGGTGGCGCGGCGGGCGGTGCCGTGGGCGGCGGACCGAGTGGTCGATCGGGTGGCGGGCTGAGTGACGCGCTGTTCGAGGCGATCGCTGAGGCGGTCGCCGGTGCGCGGCTGGACGACCCGGCGACGGTCGTCGCCGTCGGGTCGGACGCCCGCGGGATCACCGGGCTGCTGTCGTCGCTCGAAGAGGCCGTCGAACTGGCGGCGGGATCGTCGGCCCGGCCGGACGCGCGCCTCGGCCGGCGGCCGGTCGTGCAGCGGGTGCAGCACCGTCCGCTGCTCCGGCTGGTGAACGCCTTCGGCAGCGATCCGCGGATGCTCGAGCACACGGAGCAGATGCTGCGGCCCCTGATCGAGCACGATCTCGCGACCGGCGGCGACCTGGTGGATGTGCTGCGCGCCTACCTGACGCACCCCGGCAACCGCACGCGCGCGGCGGCGGCGAGCCACCTGTCCCGCTCGGTCTTCTACCAGCGGATCGCCCTCATCGAGGAGCTCCTCGGCATGGACCTCGACGACGGCGAGACGGTCGCCGCGCTGCACGCCGCCGTGCTGGCGCGCGGCCGCACCGCGCGCTGACGCGCGGCGTCGGCGGCGTGCTGCGTGGGCCGTCGCCGCCGATGCCGTCTACGAGATTTGTGCCAAATCGCGGTTATGCGCCGCTCATTCCCACGATTTGGCACAAATCTTCGCCACTCTCGCGGGGCGCCGCGCGCATCCCGTGTCGCTCCAGACATTCGTCACGAATGACGGGATTGCGCCCTCCGTAACCGCGATTCGTCACGAATGTTGCCGTCGCTCGCGGGCAGCGCGCGCATCCCGGCGCCGTCGCTCGAGACATTCGTGACGAATGGCGGGATTGCGCCGCCCGACACCACGATTCGTGACGAATGTCGCGTCCACACGCGGGCGCCCCGCCATCGGCGACGGCGCCGCGCGCGAGATTCGTGCCAAATCGCGGTATTGCGGCGCTCATTCCCACGATTTGGCACAAATCGTGCGGCCCGACGAGAACCTCGGCGCCACGCGCCGCCTCAGGAGTCGAATCCCATCCCCACCGCGTCGAGCGCGCGGAGGAACGCGTTGCGGTGCCCCGCCCGGTGGTCCGCCTGGTCGAGCGACCAGCGGGTGAGCGCGATCCCGGCGGAGGCCGCCGGCTCGGGCGGGAAGGGGACGGGGCGCGTCCGCACCATTTCGAGTGACGTGCGCTCGGTGGTGCGGCCGGCCAGGAGGTCGAGCATGACCTTCGCGCCGAAGTGCGTCGCCGCCACGCCGAGGCCGGTGTAGCCGGCGGCGTAGGCGACGCGTCCCTGGCGCGCCGAGCCGAAGAAGGCGCAGAAGCGGCTGCAGGTGTCGATGGCGCCGGCCCAGCGGTGCGTGAACGTGAGTCCTTTGAGCTGGGGGAAGGTGGTGAAGAAGTGCGCGGCCAGCCGCCGGTACGTCTCCGGCCGCTCCTCGTACTCCTGCCGAACGCGTCCGCCGTAGTGGTACACCGCGTCGTAGCCTCCGAAGAGGATGCGGTCGTCCGCGGTCAGTCGGTAGTAGTGGAACTGGTTCGCCGAGTC
The DNA here is from genome assembly GCF_031456835.1 of Leifsonia shinshuensis. Lineage (NCBI taxonomy): Bacteria > Bacillati > Actinomycetota > Actinomycetes > Micrococcales > Microbacteriaceae > Leifsonia > Leifsonia shinshuensis. Next base: position 1,411,637 of record NZ_JAVDVK010000001.1, on the reverse strand, counting down.
GCCGATGCCCTGCCGTCCCTCCCAGCCGATCGAGGCGCGCTGCGCGGGGGTGAGCGGCTCGGTCATCAGCACGTAGTCGTACACCGGCACGGTCGCGAGACGATTCCGGCGCAGCAGGCTGGGGAACACGTTGGTGGCGAGCGCCGTCCGCCGCGAGCGCAGCGTCCCCGCAGGCGTCTCCAGCACCGTCCCGTCGCCGATGCTCTCCACCGGCGAGTGCTCGAAGATCTCGACGCCCGCCTCGACGCACGCGCGAGCCAGCGCACGGGCGAGCTTCGCCGGGTGGATGAGCGCGGAGTCCCGCCGTCGCAGCAGACCCGCCCGGTAGGTGGGCGAGTGGACGAGCGCCCGCACGGCGTCCCGGTCGAGCAGCGTGGCGTCCGGTCCCTCCGACTCGCGGAGCCCCTCGATCTGGTACTCCTCCGTGGCGACGTCGAGGGCGCCGTTGCGCTCGAACTCCGCATCCAGGCCCAGTTCGGCGACGATCGCCTCGATCTCGTCGAGGTTCCGCATCCCGAGCCGCTGCAGCTCGTCGAACTCGCCGGGCCAGCGGGAACGGCCGTTGTCGTCGCCGTGGGTGAGGCTGGCCTCGCAGAAGCCGCCGTTGCGTCCGGAGGCCGCCCATCCGACCCGCCGGCCCTCGAGCAGCACGACGCGCGCGGAGGGGTCCTCGCGCTTGGCGAGGAGCGCCGTCCACAGTCCCGTGTAGCCGCCGCCGACGACGGCGAGGTCGCAGCTCACGTCGCCGTGCAGTCGCGGGTAGCGGTCGCCGGGGGCGTCCTCGGTCCAGAACACCGCCTGGCGACTGGGCGCGAGCGCGTGGCGCACCACCGCGTCGTCGGGTCGCGTCCGCTCGAACACCGTGCTGGTCCGGGATGGGCTCACGCGGTCATTCTGCCGGATGCGGCCGGAGCCGTTCGTCGGGAAAGGACGGCTGCGCCGTCCAATCCGTCCGGATCGCCCACGCGAACCCGCGGGGTGCGCCGGAAGCGCGAACAAGTATTGTTGGCCGCGCACCATGAAGGGAGGCGGCCGTGAGCAACGGAGCGGGGCGCGTGACCATCGCGGGGCTGGCCGACCGGCTGGGTCTCTCGAAGGCGTCGGTGTCGTACGCGCTCAACGGGCTGCCCGGTGTGAGCGACGAGACCCGGGAGCGGGTGCTGGCGCTCGCCGAGCAGCTGGGATGGCACCCCAGCTCGTCCGCGCGTGCCCTGTCGCGGGCGCGGTCGGACACGATCGGCATCGTGCTGCGTCGCGACCCGGGACTGCTCGGCGCGGAGCCGTACTACATGAGCCTGCTCGCCGGCGTCGAGAGCGAGCTCTCCGAGACCGGGCAGTCGCTGCTGCTGCGGATGGTCGGCGCCGACACCGGCCAGGAGGTCGCCGCGTACCGGCGCTGGAGCGCCGAGGCGCGGGTGGACGGCGTGATGCTGTTCGACCTGACGTTCGACGACCCGCGCCCGGCGCTGCTCGACGAGCTCGGGCTGGCGTACGTGCTGCACGGCAACCGCGAGACGCTGGCGCCGGGCAAGGTGCTGCTGTACGACGCGCGGTCCGACGCCGGGCTGCTGGTCGAGCACCTGGCGTCGCTCGGCCACCGGCGGGCGCTGCACATCGCGGGTCCGGCCGAGTTCGAGCACGAGCAGGACCGGCGGGATGCGGTGGATGCGTGGGGCCGCGAGAACGGGATGGAGTTCTCGTTCGCCACCTCGGACTACTCGATGGAGGCGGGGGAGCGGATCGCTGCGGAACTCGTGCGCGACGACCCGTCGATCACCGCGGTGCTCACCTCGAACGACCTGCTGGCGCTGGGCGCCCAGACCGCGCTGACGCACGGCGGACGCGACGACGTCGCGATCGTCGGCTGGGACGATTCGCTGCTGTGCCGCCTGGGGACGCGCCCGATCACGGCCCTCGACCGCTACCCGGAGGAGCAGGGCCGACGCTCGACCCGGCTCCTGCTCGACCAGCTCGCCGGCCGGACCGCGTTCGACCGCCGCGCCCGGGCGAGCCGCCTGGTGCCCCGCGCGACGAGCATCCCCGCCCGCTCCGAGGCGCGCACCGCGTCCCGCTGACGGGAGTCGCCTGCCTACGCGCGCCCACTCCGTCGAGTACACGAAAAGTGCCCGCTTCAACGGCGCGTCGCGTGCACTTTTCGCGTACTCGACGGAGGGGGGCGGGCGGGACGCGGGCGGCGCGCCAGCAGACGCATCCCGCACCGGCGTACCGCCCGGTATACCCTCGGACGAGGTGAAGTCAAGCATTGACAGATGAACCGGTTAAGTTAGGCTTCCCCTGGCGCCCCGCCGCACGGCCCTCGCACCAGACCGGCAGCGCCCCCATCAAGAGACGAAGGAGTCACAATGAGGAAACGCGCCATCGCCGCGGCGGCGGTCGCCGCAGCGGTCTCGCTCGTGGTCGCGGGCTGCAGCAGCTCGGGATCGGGATCGTCCGCCAGCGGCTCGACGATCACCTACTGGGCGAGCAACCAGGGGACCAGCCTCGATAACGACAAGCAGGTCCTCACCCCGGTGCTCGACGAGTTCACCAAGGAGAGCGGCGTCAAGGTCAAGCTCGAGGTCATCGGCTGGAACGACCTGCAGACCCGCATCCAGACGGCCGTCACCTCCGGCCAGGGTCCGGATGTGCTCAACATCGGCAACACCTGGGCCGCGTCCCTGCAGGCGACCGGCGCGTTCCTGCCCTACGACGACGCCAACATGAAGGCGATCGGCGGCAGCGACAAGTTCGTCCCGACGGCGCTGAAGACCGGCGGCCAGGAGGGCAAGCCCGTCACCAGCGTCCCGCTGTACGGCCTCGCCTACGGCCTGTACTACAACAAGAAGATGTTCAGCGACGCCGGCGTGCAGCCGCCGACGAACTGGGAGGAGCTGGTCGCCGCAGCCAAGAAGCTGACCAACGGCACCACCTACGGCTTCTCGCTCGCCGCGGGCAGCTACACCGAGAACGTCCACTTCGCCTTCATCAACGCGTCGCAGAACGGCGGCGAGTGGTTCGACAGCAAGGGCAACCCGACGTTCACCAGCCAGGCCAACGTCGACGGCATCAAGCGCTACCTCGACCTGATGCAGTCCGACAAGGTCGTCAACCCGTCGAACGCGCAGTACGACAACGGCGTGCAGGCGGTCAACGACTTCGCCACCGGCAAGGTCGGCATGATCCTCAGCCAGAACAACGCGGACGCCTCGATCGTGTCGAACGGCATGAAGAGCGACCAGTACGGCGTCGTGCCGTTCCCGGCTCCCGCGGGCGCCAAGCAGATCGCGACGTTCCCGGCCGGAATCAACCTGTCGATCTTCAAGAACACGAAGAACAAGGATGCGGCGCTCAAGTTCGTCAAGTACATGACGAGCGAGTCCACCCAGTCCAAGCTGGCGAAGCCGTACGCGACGCTTCCGGTGCTGGACGGCGTCAAGCCGACCTTCACGGACAACGCCGAGGAGGCCGCGACCTTCCAGAAGATCTACAACGACATGTCCAAGCCGCTCCCGCTGGTCCCCGCTGAGGACCAGTTCGAGAACACGGTCGGCAAGGCGATGAACGACATGTTCGCGAAGATCGCCACCGGCAGCACGGTGTCCGCCTCGGACATCAAGTCCGCGATGCAGAACGCGCAGGACCAGGTCAAGCAGTCCATGGGCGGCTGATCAGCCCACGACCCGTTCGTCGGGCGGGGCGCGGCCGGCCGCTCAGCGGCCACCGCGTCCCGCCCGGCGACCAGCCACACCTGTAAGGAGACCCATGTCGACGACGACAGACGTCCGAGGCCCCGCACAGACCGTGCCGGCGGCCGCCGCCCCGCCCGCGCCCAAGCGCCGACGCCCGAAGGGATGGTGGCTGCCGTTCATCCTGCTGGTGCCGGCCGTCGTCTTCGAGCTGTTCATCCACGTCATCCCGATGCTCACCGGCATCTGGATCAGCTTCCTCCAGCTCACCAAGTTCTACATCGCCAACTGGGGCGAGGCGCCGTTCGTCGGGCTCAAGAACTACGCGGTCGCCCTGGACTTCAGCGGCTCCGTCGGTGCCGGCCTGCTGCACTCGTTCATGGTCACCGTCGGCTTCACCATCCTGGTGGTCGGCCTCTCCTGGGTGCTCGGGATGGCCGCGGCCGTCGCACTGCAGGGCCGGTTCCGGGGGCGTGCATTCTTCCGCACCCTGTTCCTGGTGCCCTACGCCCTGCCGCTCTACGCCGGCATCATCACCTGGAAGTTCATGTTCCAGAAGGACACCGGCGCGATCAACAACTTCTTCTTCGACACCCTCGGGTTCTCGGGCGACAAACCCTTCTGGCTGATCGGGAACAACGCCTTCTGGGCGATCGTCATCGTCGCCATCTGGCGGCTCTGGCCCTTCGCCTTCCTGATGCTGATGGCCGGCCTCCAGTCGATCCCGGCCGAGGTCTATGAGGCCTCCGCGGTCGACGGGGCGAAGCCGTTCCGCCAGTGGCGGGCGATCACCCTCCCGATGCTGCGCCCGGTCAACTCGGTGCTGCTCCTGGTGATGTTCCTCTGGACCTTCAACGACTTCAACACGCCGTACGTGCTGTTCGGGAGCACCGCGCAGCCGGCGTCCGGAGACCTGATCTCCTTTCACATCTACAACGCCTCGTTCCTGACGTGGAACTTCGGCTCGGGAGCCGCGATGAGCGTGCTGCTGCTGATCTTCCTGCTGATCGTCACCGGAATCTACCTGCTCGCCGTGAATCGGAGGAACCGCGATGCGTGAGACCGTCTCTTCCCACATCTTCCGCTGGGTCGTCATCGCCTTCCTGACGATCTTCACGGTCGTCCCGCTCTGGGTCATGGTGACGTCGTCGATGAAGCCGCTGTCCGAGGTGCAGGCCGCATTCACCTGGATCCCGCGGAACATCACCTTCCAGCCGTTCATCGACATGTGGTCGACCGTGCCGCTCGCGTCGTACTTCGTGAACTCGCTCATCGTGTCCAGCGCCGCGACGCTGATCTCGCTGGTGATCGCGGTGTTCGCCGCCTACGCGGTCTCTCGCTACCGGTTCAAGGGCCGCAACGTCTTCACGACCACGGTGCTGTCGACGCAGATGTTCCCGGGTGTGCTGTTCCTGCTCCCGCTGTTCCTGATCTTCGTGAACATCAACCAGGCGACCGGAATCCAGCTGGTCGGCACCCGCTGGGGCCTCATCATCACGTACTTCACGTTCGTGCTGCCCTTCTCGATCTGGATGCTCGCCGGCTACTTCGACGGCATCCCGCGCGACCTGGATGAGGCGGCGAAGGTGGACGGCTCAGGCCCGATGGGCGCGCTGTGGCACGTCGTGCTCCCTGCCGCGCGGCCGGGTCTCATCGCGGTGGCGATCTACTCGTTCATGACGAGCTGGGGCGAGGTGCTGTTCGCGTCGGTGATGACGACCGATGAGAACCGGACGCTCGCCGTCGGACTGCAGCTGTACTCCACGCAGACGAACGTCTACTGGAACCAGATCATGGCCGCCTCCCTCGTGGTGTCCATCCCGATCGTCGTGGCGTTCCTGCTGCTGCAGCGCAACTTCGTGGCGGGACTCACCGCCGGCGCGGTCAAGTGACGCGCGTCGACCGTCCCTCGCCGGTGCTCCACGTCGGCGAGGCGCCTGTGGTGTGGCTGGGCGCGAACTTCTGGTCGCGCACCGGGGGTCCGCTGATGTGGACGCGCTACGACCCGGCGGTCGTGCGCGAGGAGCTGCGCGTGCTCGCCGAGCACGGCCTCAACATGACGCGCTCGTTCTTCTACTGGCCCGACTTCCATCCCACCCCGGACTCGCTCGACGAGCAGTGCGTGGCGAACTTCGCGGACTTCCTGGACGCGCATTCCGAGACCGGCATGACCACGGTGCCGACCTTCCTGGTCGGTCACATGTCGGGGGAGAACTGGGATCCGGCGTGGCGGGACGGGCGCGACCTGTACCGCGACGTCTGGTTCGTCGGGCGCCAGGCCTGGTACGTCCGGGAGCTCACCGCGCGGTTCGCCACGCATCCCGCGGTCGCCGGCTGGCTGCTCACCAACGAGGTGCCGATCTACGGCGGCGAGGCGCCGCGTCCCATCGTCGACGCGTGGGCGTCGCTCCTGGTGGATGCGGTGCGCGCGGGCGGCGGGACGCAGCCGGTCGCGGTCGGCGACGGCGCCTGGGGCATCGAGACCACCGGGCACGACAACGGCTTCTCGGTGCGCGACCTCGCGGAGTACACCGACTTCATCGGGCCGCACGTCTACCGGATGGAGACGGACCAGATCCGCCAGCACCTGAAGGCCGCGTACATCGCCGAGCTGGCTGCGACGAACGGGCTGCCGGTGATCATGGAGGAGTTCGGGCTCACCAGCGACTTCGTGTCGGATGCGGGAGCCGCCTCCTACTACCGGCAGCTGCTGTACACGACGCTGCTGGCAGGAGCGACGGGCTGGATCGCGTGGAACAACACCGACTACGACGACCTGGCCGACCAGCGGCCGTACTCGCACCATCCGTTCGAGATGCACTTCGGCATCACCGACCGGCACGGCAACCCCAAGCCGCCGCTGCGGGAGCTCGCCCGCTTCGCCGCGGATCTCGCGGCGATCGACCTGCCGTCGGTGCGTCGCGCGCCGGTCGACGCCGCGCTGGTGGTGCCGTCGCACCTGGCCGAGGACTACCCGTTCACCCAGGAGGAGGAGCGGGCGCACATCGTGGCCACGGGGGAGCAGGCGTATGTCGCCGCGCACGAGGCGCACATCCCCGTCGCCGTCGTGCGCGAGAAGGAGGACGGCGGCCTGCCGACCGGGTACGGGCTGTACCTGCTGCCGTCGGTCAAGCAGCTGTGTGCCACCTCGTGGCAGCAGCTCGTCGCGCTCGCGCGCGACGGGGCGACCGTCTACGCGTCCTACTCGCACGGGCCGAGCGGTGTGCAGCGCGGACCGTGGTGGGCGCACACCGAGGAGCTCTTCGGCGTGCGGATGGACAGCGCCTACGGACTCGCCGAGCCGGTGACGGACGACACCGTCGTGCTGCGCTTCACCGAGGCGTTCGGACCGTTCGCCGCGGGCACGGAGCTGCGGTTCGCCGCGGCCGGCAACGAGAACGGGCGCACGTACCTCCCGGTGCGCGCGACCTCCGGCCGGGTCGTCGCGGTGGATGCGCACGGGCGCCCCGCGATCGTGGTCGCCGACCACGGGGCCGGACGGGCGGTGCTGTGCGCGTATCCGCTCGAGTTCTTCGCGTCCGCCCGGGCGCGGGTGAACCCGGAGCAGACCTGGCGGCTGTACGACGCGCTCGCCGAGGTGGCGGACGTGGAGCGGGATGTCCGGCTGGACGACCCGCGCGTCTTCACCGACACGCTGGTGCACGAGGACGGCCGCCGCTTCGTCTTCTTCGTGTCGCAGCACGAGACGCCGGTGACGATCACGGCGTCCGTCGCCGGAGGCGAGCTCCGCACCCTCGACGGCGACCCGTCCGCCGCGATCGACCTGCCGCCCTACGGCGTCGCGCTCCGCCTCCTCGCCCTCGACTGACCCGCGCCCCCGTCCCCTCCGCCCTCGCTCTCGCCTCCGCCCTCCGTCGAGTACACGAAAAGTGCACGCTTCACCGGCGTGTCGCGTGCACTTTTCGTGTACTCGACGGAGGGGGAGGGGCGGGATGCGCGGGGCGCGTCATAAGGCGGGGCGCGGGTGCGTCTGGGTGGGTGTGCAGGAAATACTCTCGATGGACGTGTCCCCGGTCGTCGCGCGGTTGCGCGCGGCCACGGCCGAGAAGCTCGCGCTCGGCGCCGCGGCCGCGGCGGCGCTCGTCGCCGCCGGCGTCGCGCTCCTGGTGTTCCTGATCGGCGACCATCGCCTCGACATCGCGGGGGACCGGTCCGTCGGGCAGGTCACCGCGATCGCGGGGGCGGCCGCCACGGCGCTGGCGTACGCCGGCGGACGGGTCGCGGTGCTCCGCTCCCCGCACGTCGGTCCCCGGCTGGAGCACCGCAGTCGCAGCGCGTTCGCGGTCGCCGTGTTCGAGACCGCTGCGGTGGCCCTCGCGCACGCCCTCGTGATCGGGCTGGTCTGGACGATGGCCGCCGACATCCTGTCGCGCAGCTTCGCCGAAGCGCCCGTCTACGCGCTCGAGGCCGTCGCGATCGTCGGTCCGGCCGTCGGCCTCAGCGCGTACATCGCCTTCTCCTCAGCGGTGCACATGACGCCGATGCTGCTCTCGTCGGTGCTCACCGTGTTCCTCACGGTCGGCGCGATGACATCGATGCTGACCGCATCGGACCGCTTCTGGTGGAAGGAGAACCTGAGCTCCCTCGGAACCCACCTCGACCTCTCCGGCCTGACCTTCAACGCGACGCTGGTCGTGGCCGGTGTGCTGGTGACGGCCATGGCACGCATGTCCACCCTCCACCCGGGCCGCTTCCTGACCCGCGGCGAGATCCTGGTCCGGGTCGCGCTGATCGCCCTCGGCGTGCTGCTGGCCTGCGTCGGCCTCGTGCCCGTCAACGTTTCCGTGCTCATCCACAACACGGTGGCGACCGGGATGGCCGTGGTGTTCTGCGCGCTCGCCGTCGGGATCCGGTGGGCCCTCCCGCGGATGCCGTTCCTCTTCGTGGCGATGGGCTGGGCGATCGTGGCGGCCATCGGCGTCTCCGCGGTGCTGTTCGCGGTCGGCTACTACAACCTGACCGCGGTGGAGCTCGTCGCGTCCCTCGCCATCTTCGCCTGGATCATCGTGTTCCTGCGGGTGTTCGGCGCGCTGCAATCCGACGCCGCATAGAACCGCCGCAACCACCTCAGGATGCGGGCGCGTGGCGGTCGAGGAACGCGTACACCTCGGTCGCGTCGACGCCGGGGAACGTCCCGGTCGGCAGGGCCGCGAGCAGTGACGTGGGCGTCCGCGCGGCCGGCCACGCCATCCCCTCCCACCGCTCCGCGAGCGCTCCCGGCGGGCGGCGGCAGCACGACTCGTCCGGGCACCGCGACACCGCGCGGTTCGGCGTCTCCCGGCCGCGGAACCACTTCACGTGGGCGAACGGCACGCCGACGCTGACCGAGTAGTCGCCCTCCTTGGCCTTCTCGACCCGTGACGTGCACCAGAACGTGCCGGTCGGCGTGTCTGTGTACTGGTAGTACGGGCTGAACCGGTCGGCCACGTCGAACACCGTCCGCGCCGTCCAGCTGCGGCACACCGGCGTCCCCTCGACCGCGCCGAGCGCATCCGACGGGAACACGACCGCGTCGTTCTCGTACGCCTTGATGATGGTGCCCGACTCGTGCACCTTCATGAAGTGCACCGGGATGCCGAGCCGCGCGGTCGCCAGGTTGGTGAACCGGTGCGCCGCGGTCTCGTAGGTGACGGCGAAGGCGTCGCGGAGGTCCTCCATGGAGATGCGCCGGAAGTTCTTGGCCTCGCTGAGGAAGGCGACCGCATCCTTCTCCGGAAGCAGCAGCGCCGCGGTCAGATAGTTGGTCTCGATGCGCTGCCGCAGAAAATCGGCGTAGTTTCGCGGCTCGTCGTGGCCGAGCACGTGCGAGGCGAACGCCTGCAGGATGGGGGAGCGGGAGTCGCGCGACGGCGACTGCTCGGTCGGCAGGTAGATGCGCCCGTTGCGCCGGTCCGTCACCGAACGGGTCGAGTGCGGCAGGTCGCCGACGTAGTGGAGTGCGTAGCCGAGGTGGTCGGCCATGTCCGTCACCGTCTGGTGCGAGACCGGTCCGCCGGTGTGGCCGACGGCGCCCAACAGGTTCGCCGCTATGGCCTCCAACTCGGGGAAGTGGTTGTCCCGCGCGCGCATGGTCGCGCGCAGCTCCGCGTTGGCCCGGCGCGCCTCCTCGGGAGTCGCCGCGCGCTCGCGGTGCAGCCGCTCGACCTCCTGATGCAGGGCCAGGATGGCCTGCAACGTCGCGTCGGGCACGGTGCGGCCGACGCGCACCGGGTCGATCCCGAGGGAGGCGAACACCGGTCCGCGCTGCGCCCGCTCGACCGCGATCTCGAGCGCCGCGCGCTCGTCGGGCGCCTCGGGGGCGAGCAGGTCGTCGACCCTCACGTCGAGCGCGGAGGCGATCGCGCGCAGCAGCGCCAGCCGCGGTTCCCGGTTGCCGTTCTCGATGGTGGAGACCTGCGAGGGCGCGCGGTCTACCGCCGCGGCCAGCGCCTCCAGGGTCAGCCCGCGCTGCTGACGGAAGGCGCGGATGCGGCGGCCGAGCGTGAGCGCGTCGGCCGCGGGGCGGTCGTCCTGCACGTCCTCGATGACGGTCATGCTCGCCATGCTGACACTCCGGGGAAGTTCTGGCAAACAGAAGAACGGGCGTATTTCTGTCGACCGATCCGGTCGGGAGGCCTTCCAGCGGGCGAAGGATCGAGGCAACCGATCGACCGATGGAGGTCCCGATGAGCACCCCGAACCGTCCCGAGAACAGCGCCCGCCCGGGCGACACCACCCAGACGGCCGCCGAGCTGCAGCTCGAGTGGGATGCCGACCCGCGCTGGTCCGGCATCCGCCGCGACTACACCGCCGACGACGTCGTCGCCCTGCGCGGCCCGGTCCGCGAGGAGCAGACCCTCGCCCGCCGCGGCGCCGACCGTCTCTGGGAGCTGACCCAGCGCGACAGCACCACTGACGACCCGCGGTGGGTCGCGGCGCTCGGCGCGCTGACCGGCAACCAGGCCGTGCAGCAGGTGCGCGCCGGGCTCGAGGCCATCTACCTTTCCGGCTGGCAGGTCGCCGCCGACGCGAACCTCTCCGGCCAGACCTACCCCGACCAGAGCCTGTACCCGGCGAACTCCGTCCCGGCGGTGGTCCGCCGCATCAACAACGCCCTGCTGCGCGCCGGCCAGATCGAGGGAACCGACGGAGCGGTGAGCGACTGGATGGCGCCGATCGTCGCCGACGCCGAGGCCGGCTTCGGCGGCCCGCTGAACGCCTACGAGCTCATGCACTCTATGATCCAGGCGGGCGCCGCAGGCGTCCACTGGGAGGATCAGCTCGCCAGCGAGAAGAAGTGCGGGCACATGGGCGGCAAGGTGCTCATCCCGACCGGGCAGCACATCCGCACCCTCAACGCCGCCCGTCTGGCCGCCGACGTCGCCGGGGTGCCGACGATCGTCATCGCACGCACCGACTCCCTCGCCGCGACCCTGCTGACGAGCGACCACGACGAGCGCGACCGTCCGTTCCTCACCGGGACGCGGACGGCCGAGGGTTTCTACGAGGTGCGGAACGGCATCGAGCCGGTCATCGCCCGCGGGCTGGCCTACGCCCCGTACGCCGACCTGCTGTGGGTGGAGTCGGCCGAGCCCGACCTGGAGCTCGCCCGCCGGTTCGCGGAGGCGGTGCACGCCGAGCATCCCGGCAAGCGGCTGGCGTACAACTGCTCGCCGTCGTTCAACTGGCGCAGCCACCTCGACGACGCGACCATCGCCCGATTCCAGCGGGAGCTCGCCGCGATGGGATACGCCTTCCAGTTCATCACGCTGGCCGGGTTCCACGCCCTCAACCACTCCATGTTCACGCTCGCCCGGGACTACCGCGCCCGGCAGATGAGCGCGTACGTCGACCTGCAGGAGGCCGAGTTCGCCTCCGAGGCCGACGGCTACACCGCCACCCGCCACCAGCGGGAGGTCGGCACCGGGTACTTCGACCGCGTGGCGACCGCGCTCAACCCCGACAGCGCGACGCTCGCCCTGGTCGGCTCCACCGAGGAGCACCAGTTCTGACCGGGCCGTTCGGCACACGAACCGGCTCTCACACCTGAAGGAGACGCATCATGATCGAGATCACCGGGCCGCGCGACGCCGCGACCGACACCATCCTGACGCCGGAGGCCCTCGCCTTCGTCGACCACCTGCACCAGACCTTCGCGGCGCGCCGGCAGGAGCTCCTGGCGGAGCGCGCCCTCCACCGGGCGCAGGCCGGCAACGGCCGCGACCCGGGCTTCCTCAGCAGCACGGCCGCCGTCCGCGAGGACGAGCACTGGCGCGTCGCCGGGGCGGGGCCGGGCCTCGAGGACCGGCGGGTGGAGATCACCGGCCCCACGGATCCGAAGATGGCCATCAACGCCCTCAACTCCGGCGCGCGTGTCTGGCTGGCCGACTTGGAGGACGCGACGAGCCCGACCTGGGAGAACATCGTCGGCGGCCAGTGGACGCTGCACGACGCCGTGCGCGGACGCCTCGCCTTCACGAGCTCCGAAGGCAAGCAGTACCGGGTCACGACGCCCCAGGAGCACACGCCGACGATCGTGATGCGGCCCCGCGGCTGGCACCTGGTCGAGAAGCACCTGGCGTTCACCGACCGGGCCGGGCGCACCGCTCCGGCCAGCGCGTCGCTCACCGACTTCGGTCTGTACTTCTGGCACAACGCCCAGGCCCTGGTGGATGCGGGGCGCGGCCCGTACTTCTACCTCCCGAAGCTCGAATCGCACCGCGAGGCGCGGCTGTGGAACGACATCTTCGTCTTCGCCCAGCAGCGCATCGGGATGCCGGTGGGCACCGTGCGCGCGACCGTGCTGATCGAGACGATCCCGGCGGCCTTCGAGATGGAGGAGATCCTGTTCGAGCTGCGCGACCACTGCGCGGGCCTCAACGCCGGACGCTGGGACTACATCTTCTCGATGATCAAGACGTTCCAGGGCCGCGGGCGCCGGTTCGCGTTCGGCGACCGCGACGGGATCACCATGACGGTCCCGTTCATGCGGGCGTACACGGAGCTGCTGGTGGCGACCTGCCACCGGCGCGGAGCCCACGCGATCGGCGGCATGAGCGCGTTCATCCCGAACCGGCGCGACCCGGAGGCGACCGAGCGGGCGCTGCAGCGGGTCGCCGAGGACAAGCGGCGCGAGGCCGGGGACGGCTTCGACGGGACGTGGGTGGCGCATCCCGACCTCATCCCGACCGCGCTCGCCGAGTTCGACGCCGTGCTCGGCGACCGGCCGAACCAGGTCGCGCGGCGCAGGGACGACGTGCACGTGACCGCCCACGACCTGCTGCGCGTCGATGGCGCGGCAGCCACCGTGACGGATGCGGGGGTGCGGTCGACCGTCTCCGTCGCCCTCCGCTACATCGAGGCGTGGCTGCGCGGGACGGGCGCCGTCGCGATCGACGGGCTGATGGAGGATGCGGCGACCGCGGAGATCTCGCGCTCGCTGCTGCGGCAGTGGATCGACAACCGCGTCGTGACCGTCGAGGGGACGGCCGTGGATCGGGTGTCCGTGTCGCGCATCCTCGACGAGGAGCTCGACCGGCTGGATGCCGACGGCACCCGGTTCGCGGACGCCGCCGAGCTGCTGCGGGAGGTGTCGCTGGGGGAGGAGTTCCCGACGTTCCTCACCATCCCCGCGTACGCGCGGTTCCTGGTCGACGGTCCGCAGAACGCGGACGCCTCGGTAGGCGCTGCGTCGGGTGGGGCGGAGCTGCCGCTCGCCGGCTGATCCGGGCCGCACGTCACGGGTGGTGCTCGAGGAAGTCCTCGAGCACCTTCCCGTGGTTCAGCTCCAGATCGCGGACCCCCACCAGGAACGTCACCAGCGGATGCGCCGCGAGCAGTTCCCGGAGCTCGTCGACCGCCGGGTTCGTCGCCAGCTCCTGCTCGTAGCGGGCGCGGAACTCGTCGAACACCTCCGCCTCGCCGGACGGGGACGGGTCGCGGTGGAACCAGCGCCGCAGCTCCGTCGAGGGGGCTACGTCTTTCAGCCACACATCCACGGCGGCCCGCTCCTTGGTGAGCCCGCGCGGCCAGAGCCGGTCGATCAGGATGCGGAACCCGTCGTCGGGGCTCGGCGGGTCGTACACGCGCTTCACGGTGATCATGTGAACTCCTCGGATGCGGCTCGGATGTCGGTGCCTCAGTGCGTGTCGAGCAGGGCGTCCGTCTCGGCGGCCGTCGGCGCCGTGGCGGGGCCCGGACGGGTCACGGCGATGGCCGCGGCCGCGTTCGCCCGGCGGGCGGCGTCGACGGGTGCGTCGCCGCGGGCGAGCGCCGCAGCGAGCACGCCGCCGAAGGCGTCGCCCGCCCCGGTCGTGTCGACGGCCGTCACCGGGAACGCGGGCAGGTGCGCGGGCGCCGGATCGCCGGTGGCGACCCAGCAGCCGGACGCTCCGTCACGGACGACGGCGACCGCGCCGTCGCGGAGCATCCCGCGCAGGGCGCCCGCGGCGGGGGCGGGATGGGCGTGGGCGCGCAGCAGGCGCGCCTCGCGGGCGTTCGCGCTGAGCACGTCGGTGCGGCGCAGCACGGACTCCAGCAACTCGGGGTCGAGGGATGCCACGAGCGGGGACGGGTCGAAGACCACGCACGCCTCCGGCGGCAGTTCCGCCAGCCAGCCCGCGACGGCCGGACCCGCGGACGCGTGCGCGAGGCTGTAGCCGGAGACGTACACGACGTCACCGGGGCGCGGACGTACGGTGTCGAGATCGGCGCGCGACAGCATCCCCTCGGCGCCGGCGGCCGTGACGAACGTGCGCTCGGCATCGTCGTCGACGAGGACGACGCAGTAGCCGTTGTCCGCCGTCTCGAGCGGAGGGTTCGTCACAGAGATCCCCTCGCGCCAGAGGGCCTCGGCGACGACCTCGCCGAACGGGCCGCTGCCCGAGCGGCCGGCGAAGACGACCTCCGCCCCGTCGCGGGCGGCGGCCGCCATGACGTTGAAGCCTCCGCCTGCGACCATCCGGGCGCCGGACGCGAGGATGTCCCCGCCGCGTTCGGGCAGAGCGCCCACCCGCAGCAGGAGGTCCACCACGACCGTGCCGGTGTAGAGCACGCGCCCGTCAGGCATGACGCCTCCGCACCCGCAGCAGGCCGTCGACCAGCGGTTCGAGGTCGAGCGCATTGACGCGACGTACCGTGTCGAGCGCCGTGCGCGGCCAGTCGGCGGCGCCGGTCGCGCCGAGGACCGCCCCCGCCATCGCGGCGATGGTGTCCGTGTCGCCGCCGAGGCTCGCGGCGCGGCACAGCGTGTCCCACGCGGCGTCGGGGTCGGGATGGGCGGGGTCGCCGTTCGCCGCCGTCACCGCGACGAGCGCCAGGGCGGCCACCACCGACTCCTGGGCGGCGACGGAGGTGCCGATCACGTCGGCGAGGGCGTCGTCCTGGCTGCGCGGGTCGAGCCCGAGCAGGTGGGGGACCGCCCACTCGAGCCGCGCGGCGATGTCGCCGCCGGCGACCCAGTGGCCGCGGCGCGCCCCTTCGCGGGCGGCCGCGACGGCCACGTCGAGAGCCTCCGGCGTCTCCGCTCCGTCCACTCCGGCGCTGACCGCCGCACCGACGGCCGCCGCGCCCGCGATGCCGATCCCGGTGTTGTGGGTCAGGGCGCTGACCGAGACGACCGCGTCGACGAACGCGCGGAGCGGTTCGACGGGCACGGCGATGCCGACCGGCGTGATCCGCATGGCGGCGCCGTTCGTCGCGCCGAAGCGTCCCGCCTCCTCGGGCGGCATGCCGTCCTGCAGCCGCTGCAGCGCCGCGCGGGTGCTGGGGCCGAGCAGGTCGAGGGAGCCGCGCGCCTCCATGGTGCGCTCCCAGCCGAGCAGCTCCGCCGCGAGGACGCCGGGACGCACGCTGCCGTCGCCGTCGATCAGCAGCCGGGCGAGCAGCACGGCCTGCTCGGTGTCGTCGGTGATCGAGCCGGCAGGCATCTCGGCCGCGATCTGCTGGTGCGGCCCGGCGGCGACGAGTCCGCGGATCCGCCCGTGGTCGGCGGCGATGCGCTCGCGGGACATCGACTGCGTGGGCATGCCGAGCGCGTCCCCGAGGGCCAGCCCCTGGAGCGCGGCGAGCGCGCGGGCGCGCGCCGTGTCCCTCACAGCGGCGCCAGCAGTGCGCCGCGGAGCCGATCGCTGACGTCCGCCGGCACGTCGACGGCGGCGCCGAGCGCCTGGATGGCCCGGCTGAAGTAGTTGCGCGCTGCCGCGGCGAGGGTGATGTCGACGATCTCGCGGTCGGTGAAGCCCAGGTCGCGCAGGCGAGCCGTGTCGGATTCCGTGATCGTGTGCGCCTCGGTGCTGATCTTCTCGGCGTACTCCATCATGGCGACCTCGGCCTCGCTCAGGCCGGCGTCGTGGTAGTCGCGGGCGATGCGCTCCAGCTCGTCCACATCCATGAACGTGAGGCACTTGTGCCCGTGCGCGAGCCGGCAGTGGGTGCTGTGCAGCGCTTGGGCCGCCGCGAGCGTGACCAGTTCGTAGCGGCGCTTGCCGAGGTTCGGAGTGATGGTGCGCATCAGGTCCTCGAAGGCCCGGAACGCCTCCGGGTTCATGCTCATCACCCGGGTGTAATCGGCGACGTATCCGTGGTCTTCGAGGTCTTCGGCGTAGAGCTCGGCGACCTCGCCGGTCGCTTCGGACGGTTCGACGGTGCGGATGTAGGACACAGTGCCTCCTTGCGTTCGGTCGCCCCCATTGTGCCGCTGCGACCCCGCCGGGAGCCAGCGGCCCGGCCGTCGGCGACGTCCGCGTCAGCGCGCGTGGGTCCGCGCGCGTGGGTCAGTGCGCGTGGGTCAGTGCGCGAACGCCGCCTCCGCGGGGACGTCCGCCGGCTTGCGGATGAAGAAGGAGCCGACCACCGCGAACAGCGAGATGATCGCCCCCGCGACGAAGGCCGCCCGGATCCCGCCCGCCTGCGCCGCATCCACCGATGCCCCGCCGCTCGCCAGCGCGGTCGCCTGCAGCGTGAGCACCGCGATCAGGAGCGCAGTGCCCGCCGCGCCGCCGACCTGCTGGATCGTGCCGAGGATCGCGCTGCCGTGGGAGTACAGGTGCGGCGGAACCGCCCCGAGGCCCGCCGTGAACAGCGGGGTGAACATCATCGCGAGCCCGAGGCTCATGGTGACGTGCGCCGCGACCACCATGCCGACGGGCGTGTGCTCGGTGACCATCGTCAGCGACCAGAGCACCAGGCTGACCAGGATGGAGCCCGGAACGACCAGCACGCGCGGGTCGAAGCGGTCGTAGAGCCGCCCGACGAACGGGGCCGCGAGTCCCATGATCAGGCCGCCCGGAAGCAGGATGAGGCCCGTCGCGAGGGTGTCGAGGTGCAGCACGTGCTGCAGATAGAGCGGCAGCACGATGATCACGCCGAACATGGACGCCGTCGTGATCGCCATGAGCACGATCGAGACGGTGAAGATCGGGAACTTGAAGGTGCGGAGGTCGAGCAGTGCGCGGTCGGAGCGCTGCAGGATGAGCTGCCGCGTGATGAACGCCGCGAGACTGAGCACGCCCACCGTGAGCGATCCCCACAGCATCAGCGGGCTGGCGGCAGAGCCCCCGGACTCGCCGGAGAGCGTCAGCCCGTACACCAGTCCGCCGAAGCCGAATGCGGACAGGATCACGGACAGTACGTCGATGCGCACCTTCTGCGTCTCGGTCACGTTCTCGACGAAGCGCATGCCGATCAGCAGCATGACGAGTGCGATCGGGAGCACGATCAGGAAGATCCAGCGCCAGGCGAGGAAGTTGAGGATCAGGCCCGAGATCGTCGGGCCGACCGCGGGTGCGACCGAGATGACGATCGAGACGTTGCCCATGGTGCGTCCGCGGAGCGCCGGCGGCACCAGCGTCATGAGCGTCGTCATGAGCAGCGGGATCATGATGGCCGTGCCCGAGGCCTGCACCACGCGGGCGGCGACGAGCACGCCGAAGCCCGGCGCGAGGGCGGCGGACAGCGTGCCGAGCGAGAACAGCGACATGGCCGCGATGAACATCTGCCGCGTGGTGTAGCGCTGCAGCAGGATGCCCGTGATCGGGATGACCACGGCCATCGTCAGCATGAAGGCAGTCGACAGCCACTGGGCAGCGAGGGCGTCCACGTGGAGGTCGTCCATCAGCTTCGGGATGGCGACGGTCATGATCGTCTCGTTGAGGATCACGACGAACGTGGCCGCCAGCAGCAGCCAGATCACCCGCTGGTCGCGGGGGGCGATGCGCGCGGGCCCCGCCGACGCTGAAGGCGCGGCGCTGCGGTCGATCGCCACGGCGTCGACGGAAGGCACTGGTGAGGTCTTCTCAGTCACCGGTCCACAGTATCGGCGGCCGCCGACATCGTGGGTGTCGTCCGTGTGAACTGTGGAGAAGTTCGCTGAGCGCAGAAAAGGGGAGGGCGCCCGACGGACGCCCTCCCTCTCTTCGCGACGATCAGACGCCGGAGCCGCGCCCCTCGCCCTCCACGTCGATGCGCTCCTTGCGCACATCCTCGTTCACCGTCTCCGTGCCGGTGACCGTCTCGGAGTCGAGGCGCACGCGCTCGACCGGCACGGTCTCCTTGTCGACCACGGGACGCTCCTCGTGCAGGACGACCTCGTGCTCCTCCTCGCTGAGCTCCGGACCGTCCAGGGCCTCTCCGACGTTGGCGTCCGTGATGGGCTCGCGCTCCACCCGGACCTCCTCGCGGGTGACCGGCACCTCCACCTGCTGGTTCTCGGTGACGACGTACTTCCGCAGTCGTGCCCGGCCGGTCTCGACCCGCTCGGTGCCGACGTCGAGCCGCTCCTCGGAGCGCGTCATGGCGTCGTCGGTGTTCGGACCGGACGTGTCGTGACCCGCCCCGGCGGTGGTCGCCGTTCCGGTCGTGGCGTCCGCAGTGCCGAGGCCGGAGGTCGTGCCGTTCCCGCGGTAGTACGAGTAGAGCTGCTCCTCCTCCTGGGGGCTCAGCTCGGCGTCGTCCTCGATGCGCGGCGCATCCTTCACGACCGCCTTCTCGAACGGCACGCGGAGCCCGTCCGGCTCTTCGACAGCGTCGTCGAGAGGCACGAAGCTCTCGGAGGTGCCGAACAGGCCGGTCCGCACCGACGCCCAATTCGGCCGGCCGGTGGACGGGTCGACGTAGATCTGTCCGACGCTCCCGATCTTGTCCCCGTCGCGATCGATGACCTTGGTCCCGATGAGTGCGGCGATGTTGTTCTCGTTGATCATGTGGTTCTCCTCGTGTGCTTGTGCCCGCCGCGGCGAGCTTCTGCCCCGCTCGTGCGGTCCCGTCTCCGGGACTCGCCGTGCCTAGCGACCGAGTCCCACCCGGTCGACACGACGGTGGTAGCGCATGCCCGCGATTCCGCCCAGGATGGCGCCCCCGAGGCTGACGACCGCGACGATGATCGCCGTGATGACGCCCGTGAGGGTCACCGATCCTTCGGTGAGGGGGATGCGCGGGAAGCTGTTCAGGGTGCCCAGCACGTTGTACTGGCTGCCGAGGACCAGGCTGAGCACGGCCACGACGACCGCGATGATGACGGCCCACAGCCAGACGGCGATGCCCTGCTTCGCGCCGTCGAACCGGGCCATGCGCCCGGCGACGTAGCCGCCGCAGTAGTAGGCGACGAACAGGATGACGGCGAGCGCGATCGCACCGATGATGCCGACGGTGGAGGCGTTCTTGTTGGCCTGATCGACCGCGTTGTCGGTGTCTCCGCCGGAGGCTCCGAGGCCCACGGCCGCACCGGCCGCCGCGACGATCGCCGTGAGCAGGACGGCTGTTCCCGTTGCGGTGAGCCAGCCGAAGAAGGCGGAACCGAACTTCATCCCGCCGAACTCGCTCTTCTCCCGCTCCAGCACGTCGTTGCGGAGCGTGTGGGTCCGGTCCACGGGAACGGCGGCGCCCGTCGAATCCCGGTCGTAGACGGCGTCACCGGGCTCCCGGTGTTCGGCTGCCGGCGTCGGCTCGGTCATGATGTCCTCTTCCCTGGTCGCCCGCGGATGCGGGGCTCTCGGTTGGGGAGGACGGTAGGCGGCGCGCAGAGGCGGGCACAGACGGTTGATTTACGGGGGATACCGGAGGACTCTGACGCCTGCCGCCCTAGTGCGCGCCGCGGGGTCCGTCGCCGAGCCGGCTCACTGCGCGGACCGCCTCTCCGACCGCCGGCCCCACCGCGGCGAGCCGCTCCGCCGTGACGTCCGGACCCCAGGAGAAGCGGACCGCGGTACGCGCCACATCCTCCGGGTAGCCGAGCGCGAGCAGCACGTGCGAGGCGTCCTCGCTGCCCGCCGCGCACGCCGACCCGCTGGAGGACACGACACCGCGGCGCTCCAGCTCCAGCAGCACGGCCTCGCCGTTCACGCCCGGGAACACGAAGGACGCCGTGCCGGGGAGCCGCTCCGTCGGGTGCCCGGTCAGCTCCGCTCCCGGCGCCTCCGCAAGGACCGCCGCGACGAACGCGTCCCGTGCCGCCGCGGCCGCCGCCGCGCGCTCCGCGAGTCCGTCCGCGGCCAGTCGTGCGGCCGTCGCCAGGCCCACCGCCCCCGCCACGTTCTCCGTGCCGGAGCGCCGCCCGCGCTCCTGACCGCCGCCGTGCAGCACCGGCTCCAGGGGGATGCGCCCCCGCACGAACAGCGCGCCGATGCCTTTCGGGGCGCCCAGCTTGTGGCCCGAGACGCTCAGCGCATCCACCCCCAGGGTCCCGACGTCGAGGGGCAGCCAGCCGGCCGCCTGCACCGCGTCGGTGTGGAACGGGATGCCGTGCTCGTGCGCCAGAGCCGCGAGCTCGGCGACCGGTTGAACCGTCCCGACCTCGTTATTGGCCAGCATGACCGACGCCAGCGTCGTGTCGGGCCGCAGGGCCGCCGCGAAATCGTCGGGGGCGACGAGCCCGTCGCGGCCGACCGGCACGAACGTGACCGAGAAGCCGTGCAGCCGCACCAGGTGGTCGACCGACTCCAGCACGGCCTCGTGCTCGATCGGGGTGGTGACGACGTGGCGTCCGCGCGGGTTCGCCAGGGCGATTCCCTTGACGGCCAGGTTGTCCGCCTCCGTCCCGCCCGACGTGAAGACGACCTCGGAGGCGCGGCAGCCGAGCCACGCGGCCACGGCCGCGCGGGCGTCCGCGAGCGCGCGGGCCGCGGACTCGCCGACGCCGTGGTGGCTGGACGGGTTGCCGAAGTCCCCGGTCAGGTACGGCCACATCGCCTCCAGCACCTCCCGGCGCACCGGGGCGGTGGCTGCCGCGTCCAGGTAGATCACTCGACCACCACGTCGAGCCCCAGGTCGAGCGAGCGGACGCTGTGCGTGAGCGCGCCCGACGAGATCACGTCGACCCCGGTCTCGGCGATGTCGCGGACGGTGGCGAGGCTCACATTGCCGCTGGCCTCGACGATCGCCCGCCCCGCGATGAGCGCGACGCCCTCGCGCAGCTCGTCGAGGGAGAAGTTGTCCAGCATGATCGTGTCGACGCCGGCGGCGAGCACCGGCTCGATCTGGTCGATCCGGTCGACCTCGACCTCCAGGTGGGTGGTGTGCGGCAGCTGCTCGCGCACCTGGCGCAGGGCGTCCGTGAGCGACAGCCCGGTCTGGGCGGTGAGCACGGCGAGGTGGTTGTCCTTGGCCATCACCGCGTCCGAGAGCGAGTAGCGGTGGTTCCTTCCGCCGCCCGCGCGCACGGCGTGGCGTTCGAACGCGCGGAGTCCCGGCGTCGTCTTGCGGGTGTCCACGATGCGGGCGGAGGTGTGCGCCACCTCCGCGACGAAGGCGGCGGTGAGCGTCGCGATCCCGCTCATCCGCTGCACGAAGTTGAGGGCGACGCGCTCGCCCTGCAGCACCGACCGGGCCGGCCCGGTCACGGATGCCAGGGTGTCCCCGGCCGCGAAGGCCGTGCCGTCGGCGACGCGCAGGTCCACGTCGACGGCCGGGTCGGTGAGCGTCATCGCCGCGGCGAACACCTCCCCGCCGGCGAACGTGCCCGGCTCGCGGGCCACCAGGTGGGCGGTCGCGGTCGCGGACTCCGGGATGAGCGTCTGGCTCGTGATGTCGCCCCACGGCGCATCCTCGGTGAGGGCCGCCTGGACGACGGTGTGGATGATCTGGCGGGTCAGCATGCTGCGGGCACCTCGAGTCGGGTCGGCTGCGAACGGTCGGCGCCGATGCCGGGGAGCGCAGCGCCGGGGAGGACGGTGTGGACGGGCGCACCCTCGTCAGGCAGCGGGAAGTCGGAGCGGAAGTGCGCGCCGCGCGACTCCTCCCGGCGGAGCGCCGCGGCGACGACGAGGCGGCCGAGGGTGAGGAGGTTGGCGTCCTCACCGGGCTCCGGCAGCTGCGTCGCGGCGAGCTCGGCCGCGGCCGCCTCCAGCTGGGCGCCGTCACGGTGCAGCCCGGCGGACTGCCACAGCAGTTCGGCGAGTCGCGCACGGTCGAAGCGCCGGGATGCGGCGGTGGTCGTCTCGGAATCGGGGAGCGTTGCGATCGCGCCCTCGCGCATCCACTCGGGCGTCTCCGTCCACGGTGCGTCGATGGCGCCGGCGGCCCGGTGCGCGAACACGAGGCCCTCCAGCAGCGAGTTCGACGCCAGGCGGTTCGCGCCGTGGGTGCCCGTGCAGGCGACCTCTCCGACCGCGAACAGTCCGGGCACCGTCGTCCGGCCCTCGACATCCGTCGCGACGCCGCCCATGGCGTAGTGCGCCGCCGGTGTCACCGGGATCGGCCGGCGGCCCCAGTCGTACCCGGCGGCGCGGGTGGCGGCGTCGATGGTCGGGAAGCGGCGCGCCAGGAAGGCGCCGCCGAGCGCCGTCGCATCCAGCAGCACCGGACGTCCGCCCTGCGCCGCCATCTCCACCGCGATGCCACGGGCCACCACGTCGCGCGGGGCGAGTTCGGCATCCGGATGCACGTCGGTCATGAAGCGCTCGCCGCGGGCGTTGCGCAGCACCGCGCCCTCGCCGCGAACGGCCTCCGAGACGAGGAACGCCCCGGCGCCGGCGGGCGCGGACGCCGTGTAGAGGGCGGTGGGATGGAACTGCGTGAACTCCAGGTCGGCCAGCGCCGCGCCGGCGCGCCAGGCCGCGGCGACGCCGTCCCCGGTCGCCACCGCGGGGTTCGTCGTGTGCGCGTACAGCCGCCCCCAGCCTCCGGTGGCCAGCACGACCGCATCCGCATCCAGCTCGACCGCCCGGTCGTCGATGCGCAGCGCCACGCCCGTCGCGTGCCCGTCGCGCACCAGGACGTCGGCGAGGAACGCCCGCTCGACGATCGCGATCCCGGCCGCGCGGACTGCGGCCACGAGCGCCCGCTCCAACTCCGCCCCTGTCGCGTCGCCGCCCGCGTGCAGCACGCGGGCCGACGAGTGGGCGGCCTCCAGCCCGCGGGCGAAGCCGTCGCCGTCGCGGTCGAAGGCGGCGCCCAGCGCGATCAGTTCGCGCACGCGCTCCGGGCCGTCCGCGCACAGCGCCTCGACCGCCTCCCGGACGTTCAGGCCCGCCCCGGCGCGCAGCGTGTCGGCGACGTGGGCCGCCACGCTGTCGTCCGGGAAGAGTGCCGCGGCGATCCCGCCCTGCGCGTAGCGGGTGCTGCCGTCGCTCAGCGCGGCCTTGGTCACGATCGCGACCGCGTGCCCGAGCGCGTGCGCCCGCAGCGCGGCCGTGAGACCGGCGATGCCGCTCCCGACGACGACCACGCGGCTCATGTCACGCCGCCATCGTGGTGTCGGGCCGCGCGGCGAGCATCCGCTCCAGGGCCACCCGTGCGGGCGCGGCGACCGTCTCGGGAACCGCCACCTGGTTCACGACCTCGCCGCGCACCAGTGCCTCCAGCACCCACGCGAGGTAGCCCGGGTGGATGCGGTACATCGTCGAGCACGGGCAGACGACCGCATCGAGGCAGAAGATGGTGTGCTGCGGGAACTGCGCCGCCAGCCGCTGCACCAGGTTGATCTCGGTGCCGATCGCGAACGTCGACCCGGCCGGCGCCGCCTGGATCGCCTTCACGATGTAGTCGGTCGAGCCGTACTCGTCGGCCGCATCCACCACATCCATCGGGCACTCGGGGTGCACGATCACGCGGACGCCCGGGAACTCGGCCCGCGCGTGCTCGATCTGACCGACCGTGAAGCGCTTGTGCACCGAGCAGAAGCCGTGCCAGAGGATGACGCGCGCGTCCTGCAGGGTGGACGCGTCGGTGCCGCCCCAGGCCTTGCGCGGGTTCCACAGCGGCATGCGCCCGAGGGGCACGCCCATCGCCTTCGCGGTGTTGCGGCCCAGGTGCTGGTCGGGGAAGAAGAGGACGCGCTGCCCGCGCTCGAACGCCCACTCCAGCACCGTGGCGGCGTTGGAGGAGGTGCACACGATCCCGCCGTGCTCGCCGCAGAACGCCTTGAGCGCCGCCGACGAGTTCATGTAGGTGACCGGGATGACCGGCACGCGGCCGTCCGCATCCGGTTCGGTGCCGTACAGCTCCTCCAGCTGCTCCCAGCACTCCTGCACCGAGTCGAGGTCGGCCATGTCGGCCATCGAGCATCCGGCCGCCAGGTTGGGGAGGATGACCCGCTGGTCCGGGCGGGACACGATGTCCGCCGTCTCCGCCATGAAGTGGACGCCGCAGAACACGATCGCCTCGGCCTCCGGTCGCGCCTTCGCCGCGTTGGCCAGCTGGAACGAGTCGCCCACGAAGTCGGCGTACTGCACGACCTCGTCGCGCTGGTAGAAGTGGCCCATCACGGCCACCCGGTCGCCGAGGGTCTGCTTGGCGGCGCGGATGCGGTCGCCGAGCTCCTGGGCGGAGGCGGTGCGGTACTCCTCGGGCAGCTCGCCCTGCCGCGGCGCGTCCGCCGGGATGGGGTCGCCGAGCGAGGCGCCGGGCCCGTACGAGGGCGCCAGCCGGTCGAACTCCCAGGGGGCGTCGGCGAGCTCCGGCGTGCAGGTCTCGCCGTCGAGCTGGCCCGACGCGATCAGCCGGATGGTGGTGTCGACCGAGGCGATGGTCATGCGCTTCTTCCTTCGAACGGATGCTGCTGGCGGGGGAGCGGCCCCGCGTCGGCGAGGTCGATGGTGTCGTTGTAGCGGTACAGCCGCGGCGGCCGGTGCGGAGTGCCGGTCAGGTACTCGTCGGTCGCGACGACGGTGCCGGACGCCTCGATGGTGCGGCGGAAGTTGGCGGGATCGAGGGGCCGGCCGAGCACGGCTTCGTGCACGCCGCGCAGCTGGGCCAGCGTGAAGCGCTCGCCGAGGAAGGCGAGGGCGATCCGCGAGTACTCCATCTTGGTGCGGAGCCGCCAGAGCGCGTACTCGACGATGACGTTGTGGTCGAAGGCGAGCTGCGGCAGCTCGTCGGCCGGGAACCAGCGCACGTTCTGCCCGACGCTCGCGCGCTCGGCCTCGTCGCTGCGCACCAGCGCCCAGTACACGACGGACACGACGCGCTCCGCGCCGGGGGAGCGGTCCGGGTCGCCGAACGCGTACAGCTGCTCCAGGTAGCTCGGCGTGAGCCCGGTCGTGTCGTCGAGGGTGCGCGCGGCGGCGTAGGCGAGGTCCTCCCCGACGCGCAGCGGGCCGCCCGGCAGCGCCCAGCGCCCGTCGAACGGCTCGCGGATGCGGCGCACGAGCGGCAGCCACACCTGGGGGACTCCGCCGGTCTCGTCATCCGACCGCAGCGCGAAGATGACCGTCGACACAGCGAGCTTCGCGCTTTCGTGCTGTTCGGCCATGGTCACCCTCCGTCCCTAAGAGTCAACATTACCTTAACTTCGCAACCATCTTAGTGTCACCACAACCCGAACACCAAGCGCTACGTCTCGTCGGGTCGCGATTTGTGCCAAATCGCGGTTATGCGCCCGCCATAACCACGATTTGGCACAAATCGTGCGGGGGATGGGGCAGCGGGGGAGGCGGTGGAGCGGCCCGGAGTTATGAAAGTAATTTCGTGCTACATAAAGGTCTCCACTCGGATAGGTTGCGACTGAAGCCTCGGTCTTCCACGCCATGCCGCTCGGCCCGAAGTTCCGTCGCTATCGAGAGGAGTCCCGGAATGCCTGACGACGACATCGACTACGAAGCGCTCATCGCGGAGCTGACCGACCCCGATAAGCCGCTGACCCCGACCGGCAAGGCACTCTACGGCGAGGAGGCCGCGCGCGCCGGTCGCGAGATGCTGCTGCGAGAGTACGGCAGCGAGGAAGCGCTCGAACCGGCCCTGAAGCCGGGTCGGCCCGGTCTGGGGTCTGCGGGCGACGGCCCGTCGCCGACCGTGCGGGCCCGCGTCTCCCGGCATGACTTCGATGAGCTGGCGAAGCTCAAGGCGCGCACCGGCCGCACGGAGGCCGATCTGCTGCGCGAGGGCGTCCACCTGCTCCTGGAGCGCTACAAGACCGCGAGTTGACCGGCAGGCGAGCGCCCGCATCCGGAACCGGATATGCTGGCCGGACATCCAACTGAATACCGGGCCAACGAGGTCGATGCGGGAGAGCCGGGCGCGCGAGCGGACGGCACCGAAGGAGCAATCCTCCCCGACAATCTCTCAGGTACGCGTACCGCATCGGACTGGCCACTCTGAAAAGCAGGACGGCGCCCGCCGTCCTCGCCCACGGTGAAAGCCACGCTCCTCACGGGACGCGGTGAAACTCTCAGGCCGGATGACAGAGGGGGAGTTCTTCCCGGGAGCGGTCACGCTCCCGCAGCCCCCGGCCGCTCGGCCGGCGAATCGGAGAACTCATGACCTCGCAGCAGAGCCAGCCGTCCGACCGGCAGACCGGCGAACGCACCTCCCCGCTCCACGACGCGCACAGCGCGGCCGGCGCCTCCTTCACCGACTTCGCCGGCTGGCAGATGCCGGTCCGCTACTCGTCCGACCTGGCCGAGCACCACGCGGTGCGTACCGCCGCCGGGCTCTTCGACCTGTCGCACATGGGCGAGATCGTGCTCATCGGCCCGGAGGCCGGGGAGGCGCTCGACTACGCCCTCGCGGGCCGGCTGTCGGCCCTCGCCGTCGACCAGGCGAAGTACAGCCTCCTGCTGTCCCGCTCGGGCGGCATCATCGACGACCTCGTCGTGTACCGCACCGGCGACGACCGCTACATGGTGGTGGCGAACGCGTCCAACCGGGATGCCGTGGCCCAGGAGCTGCGCGACCGCACCGCGCCGTTCGACGTCGAGGTGTTCGACGAGTCCGACGACATCGCGCTGATCGCGGTGCAGGGTCCCGCCGCCCTCTCCGTCCTGCTCGCGACCGCCGGCCTCTCCGCCGACGCCGGAGCGCTGGGCGGCGCCGACTTCGGCGAGCGCCTCTCGGCCCTCAAGTACTACTGGTCGCTCCCGGCCGAGTTCGAGACGCATCCCGTGCTCATCGCCCGCACCGGCTACACCGGCGAGGACGGCTTCGAGCTGTACCTGGCGCCCGACAACGCCCGCGCCCTGTGGGATGCGCTGCTCGAGGCGGGCGCCGCCCAGGGCCTCGTCCCGGCCGGTCTCGCCAGCCGCGACACCCTCCGCCTCGAGGCGGGGATGCCGCTGTACGGCCACGAGCTCGGCCTCGACACCATGCCGGCGCAGGCGGGCCTGGGCCGGGTCGTGAACCTCGCCAAGGAGACCGACTTCGTCGGCCGCGCCGCCAGCGAGGAGGGCCCCGACGCCGAGGCCCGCGTGCTCGTCGGGCTGGTGGGCGAGGGCAAGCGCGCCGCGCGCGCCGGCTACCCCGTGTACGCGAAGGACGTGGCCGACGGCGAGGACGCCGCGGTGGGCGTCGTCACCTCCGGCGCGCTGTCGCCGACGCTGGGCGTCCCCATCGCGATGGCCTACGTGGCCCCGCAGCTCGCCCGCGAGAACACCGTGCTCCATGTGGATGTGCGCGGCACGCGCCTCCCGTTCACCGTCACCGCCCTCCCCTTCTACAGCAGAAAGAAGCGCTAGCCATGGCCGCAGAACGAGACCTGAAGTACACGCCCGAGCACGAGTGGCTCCTGGTCGAGGGCGACGTCGCGACCGTCGGCATCACCTCCTACGCCGCCGAGAAGCTGGGTGACGTGGTGTTCGTCGAGCTGCCCGAGGAGGGCAGCGACGTGACCGCCGGCCGCGTGGTCGGCGAGATCGAGTCGACGAAGTCGGTCGGCGAGCTGTTCGCGCCGGTCGACGGCGTCGTCGCGGAGGCGAACTCCGCCGTCGTCGACGCGCCCGAACTGGTCAACTCGGACCCGTTCGGCGAGGGCTGGCTCGTCAAGGTCCGCTTCAGCGCCCTGCCCGACAACCTCCTGAGCTACGACGAGTACGCCGCCCTGACCGGCGAGTAAGGTTCCGACCCCTCACATGACCGACCTCTTCCCGACGCGTCACATCGGCACCGATGGCGACGCGCAGAGCACCATGCTGTCCGCGATCGCCGCGGCGGCCTCCCGTGACTGGAGCTCCGTCGAGGAGCTCGTCACCGCCGCCGTCCCCGAATCGATCCGCGTCGACGGCGACCGCACCCCGGCGCTCCCCGCGCCGCTGGGGGAGCGGGCCGCCCTCCGCGAGCTCCGCGCCATCGCCGCGCGCAACACCGTCAACCGCAGCCTCATCGGCCTCGGCTACTACGGCACGATCACCCCGGCGGTGATCAAGCGCAACGTGCTCGAGAACCCGGGCTGGTACACGGCGTACACGCCCTACCAGCCGGAGATCTCGCAGGGGCGCCTCGAGGCGCTGATCAACTTCCAGACGATGGTCTCCGACCTGACCGGGCTGGACACGGCCAACGCGTCGATGCTCGACGAGGGCACCGCGGTCGTCGAGGGGATGCTGCTTGCGCGCCGCGCATCCAAGGCGAGGTCCGCACGCTTCGTCGTCGACGCGGACACCTTCCCGCAGACGCTCGCCCTGCTGCGCAACCGCGCGGACGCGGTCGGGATCGAGCTGGTCGTGCTAGACCTGGCGTCGTTGCCGTCCGACGCCCCCGAGCTGTCGGACGCGTTCGGCCTGTTCGTGCAGTACCCGGGCGCCTCCGGGCGGGTCTGGGACCCGTCCGCCGCCATCCGCACCGCCAAGGACGCGGGCGCCGTCGTGGTGGCCGCCGCCGACCTGCTGGCGCTGACGCAGCTGCGCAGCCCCGGCGAGCTCGGCGCCGACGTGGCGGTCGGCACCAGCCAGCGCTTCGGCGTCCCCATGGGCTTCGGCGGCCCGCACGCCGGCTACATGGCTGTCCGTAAGGGCCTCGAGCGGCAGCTGCCGGGCCGTCTGGTCGGTGTGTCGCAGGATGCCGTCGGCAAGCCCGCGTACCGGCTCACCCTGCAGACGCGCGAGCAGCACATCCGCCGCGAGAAGGCGACCTCCAACATCTGCACCGCTCAGGTGCTGCTCGCCGTGATGGCCGCGATGTACGCCGTCTACCACGGACCGGCGGGCCTGCGCGCGATCGGGAGCCAGGTGCACCTGTCGACCGTCGCCCTGGCGGACGCCCTGCGCGAGTCCGGCGTCGAGGTCGTGTCGCGTTCGTTCTTCGACACGCTCCAGGTCGAGGTGGACGACGCCGCCACGGTCGTGCGCCGCGCCCACGAGCGCGGATTGCTGCTGCACGTGACCGACGCGGGACTCGTCTCGCTGAGCGTTGACGAGGAGTCGGCCGCCGACCTGCGCGACGGCGTCTTCCCGCTCGCCGAGCTGATCGAGGCGCTCGGCGGCACGGTCGAGGGCGAGGCGGTTCTGCCGGCCGCGACCGAGGCATCCTTCGACCCGGCGCTCGTCCGCGAGTCCGCCTACCTCAGCCACCCGGTGTTCAACACGCATCACAGCGAGACCGCGATGATGCGCTATCTGCGCCTGCTGCAGGACCGCGACTACGCGCTCGACCGCGGCATGATCCCGCTCGGCTCGTGCACCATGAAGCTGAACGCGGCGACCGAGATGGAGGCCGTCACCTGGCCCGAGTTCGCGGCGCTGCATCCCTTCGCCCCCGCCGCGGACGTCGCCGGCTCGCTCGAGCTGATCGACCAGCTCGAGGGCTGGCTGGCCGACGTCACCGGCTACGACACGGTCTCCCTGCAGCCGAACGCCGGCAGCCAGGGCGAGCTCGCCGGGCTGCTCGCGATCCGCGGGTACCACCGCTCGCGCGGCGACCTGCAGCGGACGGTGTGCCTCATCCCGCAGTCCGCCCACGGCACGAACGCGGCATCGGCCGTGCTCGCCGGCATGAGCGTCGTGGTCGTCGCCACCGACGAGCTCGGCAACGTCGACCTCGACGACCTGCGCGCCAAGATCGCGGACCATGCGGACACGCTGGCCGCGCTGATGATCACCTACCCGTCGACGCACGGCGTCTACGAGCACGAGGTCGTGGCCATCACGCAGGCGGTGCACGACGCGGGCGGCCAGGTGTACGTCGACGGCGCGAACCTCAACGCGCTGCTCGGCTACGCGCGGTTCGGGGACTTCGGCGGCGACGTCAGCCACCTCAACCTGCACAAGACCTTCTGCATCCCGCACGGCGGCGGCGGACCGGGCGTCGGCCCGGTCGCGGCCAAGGCGCACCTCGCGCCGTTCCTGCCCGGGCACCCGCTCGCGCAGGACGCGACGCACCCGCTCGCCGGCGGCGGCCGGGTCGAGCACGGCGGCGCGCCGGTCTCGGCGGCGCCGTACGGCAGCCCGAGCATCCTGCCGATCAGCTGGGCGTACGTCCGGATGATGGGCGCGGAGGGGCTGAAGGATGCGACCGGTGCGGCCGTGCTCGCGGCCAACTACGTCGCCGCGCGGCTGCGGGAGCACTTCCCGGTGCTCTACGCGGGCGAGGACGGGCTGGTCGCGCACGAGTGCATCCTCGACCTGCGTCCGCTCACCGAGCGCACGGGGGTGACCGTCGACGACGTGGCCAAGCGCCTGATCGACTACGGCTTCCACGCGCCCACCATGTCGTTCCCGGTCGCGGGCACCCTCATGGTGGAGCCGACCGAGAGCGAGGACCTCGCGGAGCTCGACCGTTTCGTGGCCGCGATGATCGCGATCCGCGCCGAGGCCGACGCCGTCGCGGCGGAGGACTGGCCGTCCGACGACAACCCGCTCCGCAACGCGCCGCACACCGCGGAGGCCGCCGTCGCATCCGACTGGAGCCACCCGTACTCCCGCGAGCAGGCCGTGTACCCCGTCCCGGCCCTCGTCCGCGCGAAGTACTGGCCTCCCGTGCGCCGCATCGACCAGGCCTACGGCGATCGCAACCTTTTCTGCGCCTGCCCCCCGACCGAGGCCTTCGCCTAGCCGCACCCCCACCGTCGAGTACACGAAAAGTGCACGGAATCGCCCCGATTTCGTGCACTTTTCGTGTAGTCGGCGAAGGGGCCGACGGAGGGGGAGAGCCTGAGAGCGGAGCGGGTCAGGCGAAGATGGCGGGCCAGAGGGCGACGGCGAGGGGGTAACCGACGAACGAGACGATGTCGATGATCGTGTGCGCCACGACGAGCGGCATCACGCGGCCCCAGCGGGTGTAGCACCAGCCGAAGACGACGCCCATGATCGCGTTGCCGACGAACGGGCCGAAGCCCTGGTACAGGTGGTAGCTGCCGCGCAGGACGGCGGCCCCGAGGATGATCATCCATGTACCCCACCCGAGCTGCCGCAGCCGGGTGAACAGGTAGCCGACGACGATCACCTCCTCCTGCAGCGCGGCCCGCAGGGCGGCGAGGATGAGCACCGGCACCGTCCACCAGTGGGCGTTCAGCGTGGAGGCTTCCACCGTCACGGTCAGGCCTAGGATGCGGCCCAGGGCGTAGAAGAGGATGCCGGGGATCCCGATCACGAGGAAGAGCAGCGCCCCGCCGCCCAGGTCGCGCGCGGGACGAGTCAGGTCGAGCCCGATCCGGCGGAAGCCGCTGCGCTGCGGCTGCCAGAGCAGGTAGATCACCAGCGCGACCGCGAACAGCGGGAACAGGTTGCCCAGCACCTGGTACAGGAAGTCGAAGACCTCCCGGCTGGACTGGCTGGGATTGACCTCGGCCTTCTGCTGCGACAGCGGCGTGCTCTGCGTCGCGCGGTCGACGATCGTGATGACGGAGTAGATCGCGGACTGCCCGAGCGAGAGCCCGAGGACGATCGCGACCTCCCACCAGAGCCGCGGCCGGGACTCCCGTGGAACAGCGACCTCGGCCGACCAGGTGCGCGTCTCGCTCATGGGGACATCCTGCCAGCCCCGCCGTCCCGCCGGCGTCACCGCCAAATGGATGGATCGTTGCATTGCACGGCCGAATCCATCGTTTTTGTGCGCTTCGCGCAGGAATCCGCCGACTGAGTTACCACTATGTAACGTTTTCCCGACCTGTTTTGCAATCGCTGGCGACGATACCTAGGGTCATTCTTATCCCGCGCGGGACAGGCACTCTCGCACGCCTGCACCGTCGCACACTTCGCACAGGAGGAACATTGCACATCAACGGAAGAAGGGTGAGGTACGCGGTCAGCGCGGTCGCCGTCGCAGGCGTCGCAGCACTCGCACTGTCGGCCTGCACCACGTCCGGCAGCACCAGCACCTCGTCCGCTGCCAAGGGCGGCACCGTGACGGTTGCGGTCGTCAACGACTTCACCTCGTTCAACTCGCAGACGCCTCAGGGCAACCTGGACACCAACGGCCAGGTCGGCTACCTGAACGGATCGTACGGAACCGGTTTCCAGTACATCGACAACAACTACAAGATCGTGCACGACGACAAGTTCGGCACGTTCGAGAAGACCTCGGACGACCCGCTGACCGTCAAGTACACGCTCAACAAGGACGACAAGTGGTCCGACGGCCAGCCCGTCACCGCTGACGACATGATCCTCGCCTGGGCGATCGCCTCCGGTCACTACGACTCGGCGAAGTTCGACGACGAGGGCAACGTCTCCAGCGGCACGCAGTACTTCCAGATCGCAGGCTCGACCGCCGGCGTCGACGCCACCGACTTCCCGACGGTGAGCAACGACAACCGCACGATCACCCTGAAGTACGAGACCCCCTACGTGGACTGGGAGCTCGTCAACCCGATCGCGCAGCCCGCGCACATCGTCGCCAAGAAGGCGGGCCTCTCCTCGGCCGCCGACCTGACGAAGCTGCTCAAGGGCCTGCCGAAGGGCGACCCGGCCAACCCGGCGCCGGCCGACCCGACGCTGAAGAAGGCGGCGGACTTCGTCAACACCGGCTACGACGTCACGGCGTTCCCGACCGACAAGGACCTGCTGGTCTCCTCCGGCCCGTTCGTCGTCTCGTCGTGGACCCCGGGCCAGTCGCTCACGATGACCCCGAACAAGTACTACGCCGGCG
Source organism: Leifsonia shinshuensis (assembly GCF_031456835.1). NCBI lineage: Bacteria > Bacillati > Actinomycetota > Actinomycetes > Micrococcales > Microbacteriaceae > Leifsonia > Leifsonia shinshuensis. The sequence continues at coordinate 1,378,725 of NZ_JAVDVK010000001.1, read as the reverse complement.
GTCTCAAGCCGAACGTGGACAAGATCGTGTTCCGCATCATCCCGGACGCGAACGCCCAGGTCACCGCTCTCCAGAACGGTGAGGTCGACATCATCAACCCGCAGGCGTCCGCCGACACGATCACCGCGCTCAAGCAGACCAGCGCGAAGATCCTGACCGGTGCGCAGGCGTCGTACGACCACCTCGACCTGAACTTCGGCTCGCCGGTCTTCGCCGACGCGAAGGTCCGTGAGGCGTTCCTGAAGACGATCCCGCGTCAGCAGATCCTCGACTCGATCGTCACCCCGGTCGACTCGAAGGCCAAGGTCCTGGACTCGCAGATCTTCCTGCCGAACCAGGAGCAGTACGAGGGCAGCGTCAAGCAGAACGGCTCCGACAAGTACAGCAAGGTCGACATCGACGGCGCCAAGGCGCTCCTCGCCGGTGCCACCCCGACCGTGCGCATCCTGTACAACACGAACAACCCGAACCGTGTCGACGAGTTCCAGTCGATCCAGGCCTCGGCCGCCAAGGCCGGCATCAAGGTCGTCGACGCCGGCTCGCCCGACTGGAGCAAGCTGCTCCCGGGTGGCGACTACGACGCCTCGCTCTTCGGCTGGATCAGCCCGGGTGCAGGCACCACGCAGCTGCCGCAGGTGTTCGCCTCGCAGGGTGGCGGAAACTACAACCGCTACACCGGCACCAACGACCTGGCGCTCAAGTCGCAGACCACCCTGGACAAGGATGAGCTGACGAAGATCGAGTACCAGATCGACAAGAAGGCCTTCGCCGACGCGTACGGCCTGCCGCTCTTCCAGCTGCCGGGTGTCTTCGCGACCACCTCGCGCGTGCAGGGCGTGAAGTACAACGGCGGGCAGTCCGGCCCGTTCTGGAACTTCTGGGAGTGGACCGTCAAGTCGTCCTCCTCGAAGTAACAGCTCCGTAAGCGAGAGTGCCCGGGTGAACCCCGGGCACTCTCCTGCGGCGGGGCGTCGGTTCAGGCCGGCGCCCCGTATCATGTAGTCGGTGGACGCGATCCGTCCGCCCCGTGAGATACGCGCCTGGCGGCACCCCCTCCGCCGCACCCCCGATCGGCGCGTCCTGTCAGTGAAGGTTTTGAACCTATGGCGAGTTTCATCCTGAGGCGCCTCCTGGTCTCAGTACTCATCATCATCGCCGCTTCGTTCCTGATGTACATGCTGGTGGCCTACAGCGCCGACCCGCTCCAGGACCTGCGAAGCAGCAATTCCCCCAACAAGACGCAGCTCATCAACGCGCGCATCCAGCTCCTGCAGCTGGATGTGGTGCCCCCGCTGCGCTGGCTCCTCTGGCTCGGCGGCGCCGCCAAGTGCCTCATCCCGTTCGCCAACGCGTGCGACCTCGGTTCCACCATCTCCAACGCGAAGGTGACCGACATCCTCCCGCAGGCGCTCGGTTCGACGGTGCAGCTGGTCACGGTCGCCCTGATCCTCGCGATCCTCCTCGGTGTCACCATCGGCATCGTCACCGCCCTGCGGCAGTACAGCGGACTCGACAACGTCGTCACGTTCCTCAGCTTCTTCCTGTACTCGCTCCCGGCGTTCCTCGTGGCGGTGCTCCTCAAGGAGTTCGTGGCCATCGGCTTCAACAACTTCCTGGCGCATCCGGTCATCCCGTGGTGGGTCGCGCTGATCATCGGCATCGTCGCCGGCCTGATCTGGCAGTCGTTGATCGGCGGCGACCGGCGACGGCGGCTCATCACCTTCGTCGTCTCCACCGTCGCGACGGCCGGCGTGCTCCTGCTGATGTCGGTGATGAACTGGTTCCTCTTCCCGGGCCTCGGCCCGGTGGTGATGATCATCCTCATCGGCGCGACCGTGATCGGCACCACGGCGCTGATCTCGGGCCTGCAGAACCGGCGCGCCCTGATCGCCGCGGGCATCACCGGCGCGGTCAGCCTGGTCTGCTACTTCGCGCTGCAGCCGCTGTTCGACGTCTCGACCGTCGGTACCATCGTGATCCTCGCGATCGTGTCGATCATCGTGAGCCTGGCGATCGGCTGGTTCGTCGGCGGGTACGACCGCGGCCAGAACATGCGCATCGCCGTCATCGTGGCGATCGTGTCCGGCTTCTTCATCATCGTCGACCGCTTCATGCAGGCCTGGCCGCAGTACTTCCAGGACACCAACGGCCGCCCGATCGCGACCGTCGGCTCGTCCACGCCGGGCCTCGACGGCGACATGTGGGTGACCGGGCTCGACACGTTCACGCACCTGCTGCTGCCGACGATCGCGCTGCTCCTGATCTCGTTCGCCTCCTACACGCGCTACTCGCGGGCCGGGATGCTCGAGGTGCTCAACCAGGACTTCATCCGCACCGCGCGCGCCAAGGGCCTCCCCGAGCGCACCGTCGTCGTGCGGCACGCCTTCCGCAACATGCTCATCCCGATCACGACCCTCGTCGCCTTCGACGTGGGCGCCCTGCTCGGTGGTGCGATCATCACCGAGAAGGTGTTCGCCATCCCCGGCATGGGGTCCCTGTTCAACCTGGGCCTCAGCCGCGGTGACCTCAACCCGGTCATGGCGTACTTCCTCGTGATCGCGGCGATGGCCATCCTGTTCAACTTCCTGGCAGACCTCGCGTATGCCGCCCTCGACCCGAGAGTGAGGGTCCGCTGATGTCCACCGACACCCGTATCGCCGACGAGCTGCAGGCCCCTTCGGCTCCGCCCGTGAGCCAGGGCAAGCTCATCTGGAAGCGGTTCCTCTCGAACAAGATCGCCGTCGCCAGCGCGGTCCTGTTCATCCTGATCCTGATCTTCTCGATCTCCGCGATCGGCCTCGGCCCGATCCACGGCTGGTGGAAGTACACCTACACCGAGCTGAACGACCAGGTGCAGCAGGGCGCCCCCACGTGGGAGCACCCGTTCGGCCAGGACCGCATCGGCAAGGACTACTTCGCCCTCACGATGCGCGGCATCCAGAACTCGATCCTCGTCATGATCGTGCTCGGCCTGATCGCGAGCGTCGTCGGCGTCGTCGTCGGCGCCGTCGCGGGCTACTTCCGCGGCGTGGTCGACGCGATCCTGATGCGCATCACCGACGTCTTCATCGTCATCCCGGCGCTGGTGATCGGCTCGGTCGTCGGCCACATCTTCGGCGGCCTCGGCGCGTTCTTCCTGGCGCTCATGCTCGGGTTCTTCTCGTGGATGGGCATCGCCCGACTCGTGCGCGGCGAGTTCCTGTCGCTGCGCGAGCGCGAGTTCGTGGAGGCGGCCCGTGTAGCCGGCGCCTCGGACAGCCGGATCATCTTCAAGCACATCCTGCCCAACGCCATCGGCGTGGTCATCGTGGCCTCGACGCTGATCATGGCCTCGGCCATCCTGCTCGAGACCGCGCTGTCGTACCTCGGCTACGGCATCCAGCCGCCGGACGTGTCGCTGGGCCTCCTGATCAGCTCGAACCAGTCGGCGTTCCAGACGCGGCCGTGGCTGTTCTGGTGGCCGGGTGCGTTCATCGTGACGCTCGCGCTGCTGGTCAACTTCGTCGGCGACGGTCTGCGCGACGCGTTCGACCCGCGCCACCGCCGGTTCAACCTGCGCAAGATGCGCGAGCAGGAGCCGGAGGAGGGCGAAGGCGACGGCGGTACGCCGCGCACGGGAGCAGCCCTCGCGGAGGACGTGCTGTGACGCTCGGCACCGTCGCGCTGCTCCCGGCCTCAGGCCAGGAGCAGGGCGGCGACGCTGCCGGCCGCGAGCAGCACCAGCGCGATCAGCGACGCGACGTGCCAGCGGATGCCGACCGGCGTCTCGTCGGCCCGTCCGGCCTCGATCGCGCCCGACTCCTGCAGGTCCGCCCAGCGGCGGCGCACCACTTCGGCGGCGGCTCCCGACTCGGTGGCCAGCAGGTCGCCGGGGCGGCGCAGGCTGTCGTCGACGCTCGGCCGGCCGACGCGGCCCTTCGTCTCGGTGCGGGTCGCGCGGAGCGTGCGGGTCGTCCCGGGAGCGGGCGCGGACCACACCGGGAACTTGCGGCCCGGCGTGTAGAGCGTGAGCGCGTACTTGGTGTCGACGGCGATCAGCGCCTCCCACGGGATGCTCACGGTCTGCGTCACGTTGACGAGCGTCAGTCCCTCGTCGGCCACGACGAGCAGCGGGCGCCACAGCATGGCCCAGGCGATGAAGGCGAACAGCGCGACCGGCACGATGTAGAGCAGCCGGGCGTCGTGGACGCTGACCAGCAGGCCGACGGTCAGGGCGGCAGCGGCCGCCCAGATCAGAACGGCAAGGACCCGGTTGAACCGGGACACGAAAACCTCGCGTCCGGCGGGGGAGACGTAGGGCATGGGTCCATGCTCTCATCCCGCCGGAACGCCCCCGAAAGGAACCACGAATCATGACCGAGACCACAACGGGTCGGGCGACGGCCGCGACCGGCGGCCCCGTCCTCGAGGTGACCGGCCTCTCCGTCGACTTCGGTGTGGACAACATGTGGGTGCCCGCCGCGAAGGACCTGAACTACCAGATCAAGGCGGGCGAGGTGCTCGCGATCGTCGGTGAGTCCGGCTCCGGCAAGAGTGCGAGCTCGATGGCGATCCTCGACCTCCTGCCGAAGAACTCGCGCGTCCGCGGATCGATCAAGCTCGACGGGCGCGAGCTCACCGGGCTCAGCCAGCCGCAGATGCGCCGGGTGCGCGGACGCCAGGTCGCCGTGATCTTCCAGGAGCCGATGACGGCGCTGAACCCCGTCTACACCGTCGGCTTCCAGATCGTCGAGACGCTCCGCATCCACTTCGGGATGTCGCCGCACGAGGCGAAGGAGCGCGCGCTCGAGCTGCTCGCCATGGTCGAGCTGCCGGACCCGAAGAAGGCATTCAACTCGTACCCGCACCAGCTCTCCGGCGGCCAGCGCCAGCGCGCGATGATCGCCCAGTCGATCTCGTGCGATCCGAAGCTGCTGATCGCCGACGAGCCGACCACCGCGCTCGACGTGACCGTGCAGGCCGAGATCCTGGAACTGCTGCGCAGCCTCCGCGACCGCCTCGACAGCGCGATCCTGCTGATCACGCACGACATGGGCGTCGTCGCCGACCTCGCCGACAACATCGTGGTCATGCGCAAGGGCGACATCGTGGAGGCCGGGACGGTCGCCGACGTGTTCGCCGAGCCGAAGCACCCCTACACGATCGCGCTCCTCGACGCCGTGCCGCACCTCGGCCAGCGCGAGGACGAGGAGATCGATACGACGGCCGCCCTCGCCGCCGGGACCGAGCACCCCGACGCCTCGTTCACCGAGCGCATCCGCGCCAACGAGCGCGCCGCTCAGGCGGAGCACGAGAAGGCCGAGATGGACAAGCGCCAGGTCGTCGTCGACTTCCGGGATGTGGCCATCGAGTACCCGAAGCACGGACGCGTCCCCGCGTTCCGCGCCGCGAGCAACATCGACCTCAAGATCCACGAGGGCGAGGTCGTCGGTCTGGTGGGCGAGTCGGGCTCCGGCAAGACGACGCTCGGCCGCGCCGCGATCGGGCTGCTGCCCATCCACTCGGGCCAGCTCGTGGTCGCCGGGCAGGACATCAGCAACGCCGGCCGCGACGAGATCCGCAAGCTGCACCGCAACGTGGGCATCGTGTTCCAGGACCCGTCGTCGTCGCTGAACCCGCGCCTCCAGATCTCCGACTCGATCGCCGAGCCGCTGCGGCTCGCGAAGGGCCTGAAGGGGGCGGAGCTCTCCAAGGAGGTCGACCGCCTGCTCGACAGCGTCGAACTGCCGCGCGCCTACCGCAGCCGCTTCCCGCACGAGCTGTCCGGCGGCCAGAAGCAGCGCGTCGGCATCGCCCGCGCGCTGTCGCTGAAGCCGCAGGTGCTGATCGCCGACGAGCCGACCAGCGCGCTGGACGTGTCGGTGCAGGCGCGTGTGCTTCAGCTGATGCAGACGCTGCAGAAGGAGATGAACTTCGCCTGCCTGTTCATCACCCACGACCTCGCGGTCATCGACGTGCTGGCCGACCGCATCGCCGTGATGCACCACGGCCGCCTGGTCGAGGTCGGGACGCGGGATGAGATCCTGCGCTACCCGAAGGAGGCGTACACGCAGCGCCTGCTCGCAGCCGTGCCGCTCCCGGACCCGGAGCAGCAGCGCGCCCGCCGCGCCCTGCGCCTGGAGCTGCTGGCCGCAGGCGCCGACGAGACGGGCGCCGTGCCGGCCGTGCCGCAGGAGCCGCAGCAGCCCGAGCCGCCCGTCGCGCAGGGGCTGTAACAACTGGGCTGTAGCTCGCTGACAGCGGACTCAGGAGAAGGGGAGCGGATCCACGATAGAATGGACCGTTCCCCTTCTTCCTTCTGACGAGAGTCGAGTCCTTAAGCATGTCCGAGAACGCCGTCGCCCGCCGCGATGATCTGCGCAATGTCGCAATCGTCGCCCACGTCGACCACGGCAAGACCACGCTGGTCGACGCCATGCTCAAGCAGACCAACTCCTTCGACGCGCACGCGCACGTCGAGGAGCGGGCCATGGACTCCAACGAGCTGGAGCGTGAGAAGGGCATCACGATCCTCGCCAAGAACACGGCGATCTCGTACAAGGGCAAGCACGCCCCGAACGGCCCCATCACCATCAACGTGATCGACACTCCGGGCCACGCCGACTTCGGCGGCGAGGTCGAGCGCGGCCTGTCCATGGTCGACGGCGTCGTGCTGCTGGTGGATGCGTCCGAGGGCCCGCTGCCGCAGACCCGCTTCGTGCTGCGCAAGGCGCTCGAGGCGAAGCTGCCCGTCATCCTCGCGGTCAACAAGACCGACCGCGGCGACGCCCGCATCGACGAGGTCGTCGGCGAGAGCCAGGATCTGCTCCTCGGCCTCGCGAGCGACCTCTCCGACGACGTGCCCGACCTCGACCTCGACGCCATCCTCGACGTCCCCGTGGTCTACGCGTCCGGCCGCGCCGGCGCCGCCAGCCGCAACAAGCCGGCCAACGGCGAGCTGCCCGACAACGACGACCTGGAGCCGCTGTTCGAGGCGATCCTGGAGCACATCCCGGCGCCGAGCTACGACCCCGAGGCCCCGCTGCAGGCGCACGTGACCAACCTCGACGCCTCGCCGTTCCTCGGCCGTCTCGCGCTGCTCCGCATCTTCAACGGCACCCTCAAGAAGGGCCAGACCGTCGCCTGGGTGCGCCACGACGGCGACGTGCACAACGTGCGCGTGACCGAGCTGCTGATGACGAAGGCGCTCGACCGCTACCCGGCCGAGTCCGCAGGCCCCGGCGACATCGTCGCCGTCGCCGGTTTCGCCGACATCATGATCGGCGACACCCTGGCCGACCCCGACGACGTCCGTCCGCTTCCGGCCATCCACGTCGACGAGCCCGCGATCTCGATGACCATCGGCACCAACACCTCCCCGCTCGTCGGCAAGGTGAAGGGCCACAAGCTGACCGCCCGCATGGTGAAGGACCGCCTCGACCGCGAGCTCGTCGGCAACGTGTCGCTGCGCGTGCTCGACATCGGCCGTCCGGACGCGTGGGAGGTGCAGGGCCGCGGCGAGCTGGCGCTGGCCATCCTCGTCGAGCAGATGCGCCGCGAGGGCTACGAGCTGACCGTCGGCAAGCCGCAGGTGGTCACCAAGAAGGTCGACGGCAAGACGTTCGAGCCGTACGAGCACCTGACCATCGACGCCCCCGAGGAGTACCTCGGCGCGATCACGCAGCTGCTCGCCGCCCGCAAGGGCCGCATGGAGAACATGGCGAACCACGGCACCGGCTGGGTCCGCATGGAGTTCATCGTGCCGTCGCGCGGCCTGATCGGCTTCCGCACCGAGTTCCTGACCACCACCCGCGGCACCGGCATCGCGAACGCGATCTCGCACGGCTACGACGAGTGGGCCGGTCACATCGTGACCCGCAGCAACGGCTCGATCGTGGCGGACCGCGCCGGCGTGGTGACCCCGTTCGCCATCATCGCGCTCCAGGAGCGCATGACGTTCTTCGTGAACCCCACGGAGGAGGTCTACGAGGGCATGGTGATCGGCGAGAACTCGCGCGCCGACGACATGGATGTGAACATCACCAAGGAGAAGAAGCTCACCAACATGCGCTCCTCCACGGCCGACACGTTCGAGTCGATGACGCCGAGCCGTCAGCTCACGCTGGAGGAGTCGCTGGAGTTCGCCCGCGACGACGAATGCGTCGAGGTGACTCCGGAGGCCGTCCGCATCCGCAAGGTCGAGCTCGACGCGACCGCCCGCGGCCGTGCCGCCGCGCGCCTCAAGCGCCAGGACGCCGCGGCCGTCTGACGCCCGCACCCGTCATCGAGGGGTCGCGACACGCCGTTATGGCACATCCATAACGGCGTGTTGCGGCCCCTCGTTCGTGCACGCACGGGTGGGTGGGCGTCCGGGAGAATGAACGTATGAAACGTCGCCTCGCCCTGCCGCTCGCCGCCGTGCTGCTCGTCGCCGCAGCCCCCGCGCTCACCGCGTGCAGCTTCCAGAGCGTGGTGAAGGATGTGTCCGGCGGCAACGTCGACGTCGGCGGCACGTCCATCCCCACCGACTTCCCGAAGGACGTGCCGCTCGCGAGCGCCGACGTCGTCTTCGCCGCCGGCCTCGGCTCCGGCGACGACAAGGTGTGGAACGTGACGGTGAAGGTCCCGGACGGCGAGGCGTACAGCTCGATCGAGAAGCAGCTCACCGACGCCGGGTTCAGCGGCGACTTCGGCGCCCGCGGCGCGAACGGGGGAGGGACGGGCACGTTCAGCAACGGCTCCTACGGCGTCCTCGTCGTCGTCACGGACGCCGGGAGCAACGGCTGGGTCGCCAACTACTCCGTCTCGAAGGGCAAGGCGCCGAGCCCGACGCCGACCGCCGGCTCCTGAGCGGATCGCGGCACAGCGGCGAACCGGGCTCCGCGACTACGCGAACAGCCCCGCCCCGACGAACGACCCCTCGCTCGCGCCCGGCGGCACCGCGAACACGCCCGACCCGACGTGGCGGACGTACTCGTTCATCAGGTCGTTGGCGGCGAGCCGCTGCTGGATCGGGATGAACTGCATGCGCGGGTCGCGCTGGAACGCGATGAAGAACAGCCCGGCGTTGAGCCGCCCGAGCTCGTCGTTGCCGTCGACGAAGTTGTAGCCGCGCCGCAGCAGCTGCGCCCCGCCGTTCATGGTGGGATGCGCGAGCCGCACGTGCGAGTCGGGGTCGATCTTGGTGCCGCCGTCCTTCGCCAGCGCGAGGAAGTTCGGCGCGGTGAACTCGGTGCCGCCGGAGAGCGGTGCGCCCTCGCCCTTGTCGCGGCCGATGATGCGCTCCTGCTCGCCGAGCTGCTGCCGGTCCCAGGTCTCGATGACCATGCGGATCTTGCGCGCGACGAGGTACGAGCCGCCGTGCATCCACTCGGCGCCGTCCGCCCGCGATGCCCACACCTGGTCCTCGACGACCGACTGGTCCTCGGACTTGATGTTGGCCGTGCCGTCCTTGAACCCGAAGAGGTTGCGCGGCGTGGCCTGCGCCCGCGAGGTGGACGACGTACGGCCGAAGCCGAGCTGCGACCAGCGGATGGCGGCGCGGCCGAACGCGATGCGCGAGAGGTTGCGGATGGCGTGCACGGCCACCTGGGGGTCGTCGCTGCACGCCTGCACGCACAGGTCGCCGCCGCTGATCGCCTCCTGGAGCGCGTCACCGGGGAACCGGGGGAGGTCGACGAGCGCTTCGGGGCGGCGCGACGCGATCCCGAACCGGTCCTGCCCGGTCGCGGTGCGGAACAGGCTCGGGCCGAAGCCGAACGTGAGCGTCAGGCCGCCGGGCGGGAGGTCGAGCGCCTCGCCGGTGTCGTCCGGCGGGGCGTCGGAGGGGCCGGACGCCGGGCCGTACTTCCCGGCGGGGCGGCCCTGCGTCATCCGCGCGGCCGCGACCGTCCAGTCCTGCAGCAGCTCCTTCAGGCCCTCGCGGTCGAGGCCCGGCGAGACGTCGAAGGAGGCGAAGTGGAGGCGGTCCTGCGCGGGAGTGGTGATGCCGGCCTGGTGGGCGCCGTAGAACGGGTAGGTGGCGGAGGCCGTGGTGGTCGCCCCGAGCACGGTGCGGTCGGCGGCGACCCCCGCGCCGATGCCGGCGAGACCGGCCCCGACCGTCACGCCGGCGAGCCCCAGCATGCCGCGGCGGGACAGCCCGCGGCGCCCGGAGTCGTGCGCGGTCTGCTCGGTCGCGGCGCTCTGGGGGCCCGCGGCGTCGTCGGTCGGGTGGTCGGTCACGCGGCTACTTGACGATGATCGAGGTGAGGCGGCTGAGCGGCTCGCTCAGCGCGTTCACCTGGTCGGACAGCTGCTTCACCTGGTCGGTGCTCAGCTCGGTGTAGCTGACGAAGCCGTCGCCGGACTTGTACTGGGCGAGCGTCGTCGCGATCGTCGTGAATTCGGTGTCGAGCTTCGAGACCACGTCGGCGCCCTGGCTGCCCTTCTTCGCCGCGATGTCGCGGACGACGCCGTACGCCACCTGGGCGCCCTCGAGGTTGGCCTGGAAGTCCTGCAGGTCGGTGTGCGAGAAAGCCTCCTCCTCGCCCGTGATCTTGGAGCCGGCGACCTCCTCCATCAGCCCGATCGCCCCGTTGGAGATCTGGTCGATGGTGAGGGTGAAGTCCTTGGCGTGCACGAGGTCGTACAGCTTCTGCGTGTCCGAGACGAGCTGATCGGCGAGCTGCGTGCGCGTGGCGGCGTCGGCCGGCGTGTACCCGGCGGGAGCCCACAGGTCCTTCTCGATGCGGTGCCACCCGGTCCACTGCTGGCCCTGCGCCAGGTCCGCCTCGCGGAGGTCGAGCGCCGGGTCGAGGTCGCCGAACTGCTCCGCGGTCGGCTCGATGCGCTCGTAGTAGGAGCGGGCGCTCGCGTACTGCGCGCGGGCGGCCGCCAGGTCGCCGCCGGAGTAGGCGGCGGCGAACGACTTCGTCGCGGTGAGGAGGGCGCCCGCCTGATCCTTCACGTAGCCGGTGTAGTTGCCGACGGCCTGGGACACCTGGGCGCTCTCGCTCTGCGAGACCGTGCGGCCGGATCCCTTGGTCACGGTGAAGGCCGCGACGTGGGCCGGGTCGCCGACCATGCCCTTCCGGCAGGCCGAGAAGTAGTCGCCCTCGGCGAGCTGCACGACATAGTTGACCGTGGTGCCCGGCCCGATGTTCTCCTTCTCGCCGACGATGCGCAGCTTGTCCTCCGCGAGCAGCTCGAACTCGTTGACGTCGCTGCCGGTGTTGGTCACCTGGAAGGTGATCGGGCCGGCCTCGGCGGTGTTCGTCGAGACCGTGCACTTGCCGTCGCTGAGCGTGACCGCGATCGCCTCGGCGGTGGCGTCGGCCTTGTTCGGAACGCATCCCGTGAGCGCGAGGGCGAGCGCGGCGGCGCCGGCCAGGGATCCGGTGACGGCGGCGAGCGGACGGAGTCGGGGCATGGAGGTGCTCTGCTTTCTGGTGGGACGGCCGGAGGGCGGGGGAGTCAGGACGCGATCGGGGCGTGCGCGGCCGTGGCGGGGGTCTTCGCCGGGGCGGCGGGCCGGGCGGATGCGCGGTGCTGGCGGACGTAGAAGTAGCCGACGACGGCGAGGTAGGCGATCCAGGCGAACACCTGGAGCCAGGTCGGCGACGGGTTGAAGTTGACGATGCCGGCGGCGAGGGTGCCGTACCAGCTGGAGGAGGGGATGAGGCCGCTGATGTCGTAGGCGTGCGCTTCGCCGCCCGGGATGAGGCCGGCCTCCTGCAGGTCGCCCAGGCCGTAGGCGAAGACACCGGCGGCGACGAGGATGAGGAACGCGCCCGTCCAGGTGAAGAACGCGCCGAGGTTGATCTTGACCATGCCGCGGTAGAGCAGGAAGCCCAGCACCGCAGCGGTCAGGAGGCCGAGGATCGCGCCGACGGCCGGCTCCCACGTCCCGCCGGTGCTGGCGACGGTCGCCCAGACGAACAGCGAGGTCTCGATGCCCTCACGGCCGACGCTGAGCATCGCGAGCAGCACGACGCCCCAACCGGCGCCCACGAGAGCCGAGTCGAGCCGGCTGTGCAGGGTGGACTTCATGGTGCGGGCGGTCTTGCCCATCCAGAACACCATCCAGGTGACGAACCCGACCGCGACCAGCGAGAGGGAGCCGCCGAGGATCTCCTGCGCCTGGAAGCTCATCCCGTAGGGGCCCCAGGTGAGCGCCGCGCCGATGGCCAGCGGCACCACGAGGGCGATCCCGACGCCGATCCACAGTTTGGACAGCACGTCCGTCCGGCCCAGTTTGACGACGTAGGCGATCAGGATGGTGACGATCAGCGCCATCTCGAGGCCTTCGCGGAGGCCGATGAGGTAGTTCGCGAGCACGGGGGACCTTGTCGGTGTGGGGGATGAGGTTGGTAAGGCTAACCTTACCCATCGAGACTAAATCAGGACCCTGCGAGTGTCCAGTTAGGATGCGAGAATGCTCAGCCGGATCGTCAGCGCCGTCCTGCTCGTCCTGACGGGCGCCGTGTTCGGCGTGATCGGGACGATCGCCCACCAGGCCTCCGTGACGTGGGGGGTCACCATCCCGCTCGGGCTCATCGGCGCGCTCGCCGCCTTCGCCGCCCTGCTGACCGGGCTCCGCCTCCTCGGCCACAGCCGGCTGCCCGCCCTGCTCGCCGCGCTCGGCGCGATCGCCGTCATCCTGCTCTTCACCCAGCAGAGCGCGGGCGGCTCGGTGCTCATCCCGAACAACCTGGCCGGGCAGGTCTGGCTGGTCGGCACCATCCTCATCGCGGCCATCGCCATCGCCTGGCCGGACGTGCGCGGACACCGCCCGACGGACGCCGCTTCGCGCGCGACGGCATAAGCTAGCAGGGTAGCTCTCGTGAAGGGATCCGAACCACTGTGACCTATGTCATCGCTCTCCCGTGCGTCGATGTGAAAGACAGGGCCTGTATCGACGAATGCCCGGTCGACTGCATCTACGAGGGCGAACGGTCGCTCTACATCCACCCGGACGAGTGCGTCGACTGCGGGGCCTGCGAGCCCGTCTGCCCGGTCGAGGCCATCTACTACGAGGACGACCTGCCCGAGGAGTGGAAGGACTACTACAAGGCGAACGTCGAGTTCTTCGACGACATCGGCTCGCCCGGCGGCGCCTCGAAGATCGGCGTGATCCAGAAGGACCACCCGGTCATCGCCGCGCTGCCCCCGCAGGCACACTGAAATGCCGCTCCAGGAGCTCCCGGACTACCCCTGGGATCTCATGGCGCCGTACGCCGAGCGGGCGAGGTCGCACGCAGACGGCGTCGTCGATCTGTCCATCGGCTCGCCGGTCGATCCGACGCCCGACCTGATCCGGGAGGCGCTGGCCGCGGCCACGGACGCGCACGCGTACCCGCAGACCGTCGGCACGCCGGCGCTCCGCGAGGCGATCGTGGACTGGTTCCAGCGCCGCCGCGGCGTGCGCGGCCTGACCGTCGAGAACGTCCTGCCGACCATCGGCTCCAAGGAGCTGGTGGCCCTGCTGCCCTTCATGCTCGGGCTTGGGGAGGGCGACACCGTCGTGCACCCGCGCGCCGCGTACCCGACCTACGCCATCGGCGCCGCGATCGCGGGCGCGACGGCGCTGGCGAGCGACGACCCGGCCGAGTGGCCGGAGGGCACGAAGCTCGTCTGGCTGAACTCCCCGGGCAACCCGGACGGCCGCATCCTGACCGTGCACGAGCTGCGCGCGGCCGTCGCCCGCGCCCGCGAGCTGGGCGCCTACATCGCCAGCGACGAGTGCTACGCCGAGCTCGGCTGGGAGGCGCCGTGGGATGCGGAGCGCGTGCCGAGCATCCTCGACCCGCGGGTGATCGGCCAGGACCGGCGGAACGTGCTCGCGGTCTACTCGCTCAGCAAGCAGTCGAACCTCGCCGGGTATCGCGCCGCCTTCGTGGCCGGCTGCCGGCAGATCATCGAACGGCTGGTGAACGTGCGGAAGCATGCGGGGCTCATGCTCCCGGCGCCGCTGCAGGCGGCGATGGTCACGGCCCTCGGCGACGAGGAGCACGTGGAGGCGCAGAAGGCCCGGTACCGGGCCCGCCGCGAGGCGCTCAAGCCGGCGCTCGAGGCCGCCGGGTTCCGCGTCGACCGCAGCGAGGGCGGCCTCTACCTGTGGGCGACGGAGGGACGCGACGCCTGGGACAGCATCGGACGGCTCGCCGACCGCGGCATCCTCGCCGGGCCCGGCCACTTCTACGGCGACTTCTACCCGCAGCACGTCCGGCTGTCGCTGACGGCGACCGACGAGCGGATCGCGGCGGCCGCAGACCGGCTGCGCGGCTTTGGAGACTCCCTCTAACGGCATCCGCGGGCCTTTGCCCGATGCCACAGTTGTCGCCCGCGTTCGTTAGGCTGTATCGGCAGGCCCGACTAGCGGACGGCTCTGTCGCAGCGCTGCCACACCCGGCGCGCGCACGAATCACCAGCCATGAGGCGATATCCCACCAGGAGGCGTTGTGAGCGGACTCGGCACCGAGAGCACCGGCACCGAGAGAGCGGCGGCCGAGACCGAGCTGGCGACCGCGTCGCTCAGCTACCCGGGCGGCACGGCCGAGTTCCCCATCCGGCCGAGCGTCGACGGCGCGTCGAGCATCGACTTCTCGTCGCTGACCAAGCAGACCGGGCTCACCAGCCTCGACTACGGCTTCGTCAACACGGCGGCCACCCGCTCGTCGATCACCTACATCGACGGCGAGCAGGGCATCCTGCGCTACCGCGGCTACCCGATCGAGCAGCTGGCCGAGAAGTCGACCTTCCTCGAGGTGGCGTGGCTGCTGATCCACGGCGAGCTGCCGTCGGAGACCGAGCTGGCCGACTTCGACGAGCGCATCCGCCGTCACACGCTCCTCCACGAGGACCTGCGCCGTTTCTTCGACGCCCTGCCGCACGACGCGCACCCGATGTCGGTGCTCTCGAGCGCGGTGTCGGCCCTGTCGACCTTCTACCAGGACTCGCTCAGCGTCAGCGACCCGGAGCAGGTGGAGCTGTCGACCATCCGGCTCCTCGCCAAGCTGCCGGTGATCGCCGCGTACGCGCACAAGAAGAGCCTCGGCCAGGCGTTCCTCTACCCGGACAACTCGCTGAGTTTCGTCGACAACTTCCTGCGCCTCAACTTCGGCACCCTCGCCGAGCCGTACGAGGTCAACCCGGTGCTGTCCCGCGCCCTGGAGCGCCTGCTCATCCTGCACGAGGACCACGAGCAGAACGCCTCCACCTCGACGGTGCGGCTGGTCGGCTCCACCCAGGCGAACCTGTTCGCGTCCGTCTCGGCCGGCATCAACGCCCTCTACGGCCCGCTGCACGGCGGCGCCAACGAGGCGGTGCTGCAGATGCTCGCGGGCATCCGCGACTCGGGCGAGAGCGTCCAGAAGTTCGTGGAGCGGGTCAAGAACAAGGAGTCCGGCGTCAAGCTGATGGGCTTCGGTCACCGCGTCTACAAGAACTTCGACCCGCGCGCCAAGCTCGTGAAGCAGTCCGCCGACGAGGTGCTCGAGGCGCTCGGCGTGCACGACCCGCTGCTCGACATCGCCAAGGAGCTCGAAGAGGTCGCGCTCGCGGACCAGTACTTCATCGACCGCAAGCTGTATCCGAACGTCGACTTCTACACGGGCGTCATCTACAAGGCCATGGGCTTCCCGACCCGGATGTTCACGGTCCTGTTCGCCATCGGCCGCCTCCCGGGCTGGATCGCCCACTGGCGCGAGATGAACCTCGACCCGCAGACGAAGATCGGCCGCCCGCAGCAGCTCTACGTCGGTTCGCCGGAGCGCACGCTCGACCGCTGATCCCCGGGTCGGAGATCGACCGGTCGGCGCGCTACGCTCCTGAGTGACGGCGCAGCCCGACGAAGGAGCGATGTGGGCGACGACACCCCTCGGCTGAGACGGCACCATCGGGTTCTGCGAGCGGTGGGCGTCGTGCTCGCGGTGCTGCTCGTCATCCTCGTCGTCGCGGGCGGCGTGGGCGTCTGGACGGTCACGCGCTCCTTCCCGCAGACCTCCGGGTCGGTGGATGTGCCGGGTCTCACGAAGCCGGTGACGGTGACGCGCGACAGCGCCGGGGTGCCGCAGCTCACCGCATCCACCGCCGACGATCTGTTCCGCGCGCAGGGCTACGTGCACGCGCAGGACCGCTTCTGGGAGATGGACTTCCGGCGCCACGTCACGGCCGGCCGGCTCTCCGAGCTGTTCGGCGCGAGCCAGGTGCCGACGGACACGTTCATCCGCACGCTCGGCTGGCGGCGCGTCGCCGAGCAGGAGGTGAAGCTGCTCGACCCGACCTCGCTGCGCTATTACCAGGACTACGCGGACGGGGTGAACGCGTACCTGAAGCGGCACTCGGGCGCCGAACTGTCGCTCGAGTACGCGGTGCTCGGGCTGCAGAACCCGTCGTACCGTCCTGCGCCCTGGACGCCGGCGGACTCCGTCGCCTGGCTCAAGGCGATGGCCTGGGACCTGCGGTCGAACCTCGAGGACGAGATCGACCGGGCGCTGCTCGCGACGAAGCTGAAGCCCGAGCAGATCGCCGAGCTCCACCCCGGCTACCCGTACAGCAGCCACCCGACGATCACCGACCAGGGCGGCGGGAACCCCCGCACGGTCACGCCGGAGAGGTCGCCGGATGCGATCGCGTCGGATGCGTCGGCGTCGCCGCCGTCCGGGCCGGACGCGACGGCGGACCCCGCGTCGTACGCCGCCCAGCTGGCGCAGGTGGCCGAGAGCGTGGACGCGCTTCCGCAGCTGATGGGACCGGCGGGCGACGACATCGGCTCGAACTCGTGGGTGGTCGCCGGCGCGCACACCGCGAGCGGCAAGCCGCTGCTCGCCAACGACCCGCACCTCGGCGCCGCCCTGCCGTCGGTCTGGTACCAGATGGGCCTGCACTGCGCGACGGTCGGACCGGAGTGCCCGTTCGACGTCGCCGGCTTCAGCTTCTCCGGTTTCCCCGGCGTCATCATCGGCCACAACGACCGCATCGCGTGGGGGTTCACCAACCTGGGCCCGGATGTCGCAGACCTGTTCGTCGAGAAGGTCACGGGCGACACGTACGAGTACGACGGCGCGCAGGTGCCGCTGGAGAAGCGCACCGAACGCATCCGGGTCGCGGGCGGGAAGGATGTCGTCATCACCGTACGGTCGACGCGGCACGGACCGATCGTCACCGACATCGGCGACGCCTACGCCGTCATCGCGAAGGACCAGGCCGGGAAGCTCGGCGTGCCTGCCCCGAAGTACCAGCTCTCGCTGGCGTGGACGGCGCTCACGCCGGGAACCACGGCCAACGCCATCTTCGCGTTCGACACCGCCCGAGACTGGACCGCCTTCCGCGCCGCCGCCCAGCAGTTCCAGGTGCCGTCGCAGAACCTCGTCTACGCCGACGTGGACGGGCACATCGGCTACCAGGCGCCCGGCCTCATCCCCGTCCGCGCCGCGGGCGACGGCACGATGCCGGAGCCGGGATGGACGAGCCGCTACGGCTGGACGGGCACCATCCCGTTCGATCAGCTGCCGTCGGTGTTCGACCCGCCCTCCGGCTACATCGTCACCGCCAACAACGCGGCCGTCGGCCCCGGTTTCCCGGTGCTGATCACGGCGGACTGGGACCACGGCTACCGCGCGAACCAGATCGAGGTGCGCCTGGCGGGGCTGCTCGCGGGCGGCCGGGAGGTCACCGGCGCGGACATGTCGGCGATCCAGGCCGACACGTACGACGCGAACGCCGCGAACCTCGTGCCGGTGCTGCGGGCGGTCGCGGCGAAGCCGGACGCGTCCACCGACCTGCAGCAGGCCGCCCGGCTGCTCGACGGCTGGGACTACCGCGACCGGGGCAGCAGCGCCGCGGCCACCTACTTCGCGGTCTTCTGGAAGGAGCTGCTGCACGACGCATTCGCGCGCAAGATCCCGGCGGCCACGGCGCCGACCGGAGGCGACCGCTGGTTCGCCGTGGTGGAGTCGCTGCTCTCGCAGCCGGACTCGTCGTGGTGGGCGGACTCCGACCTCGGCACCACCGACCGCGACTCGATGATCGCCTACGCCGCGGGGAAGGCCTGGGGTGAGACGCGCCGCCTGCTGGGCGGCGACCCGGCGGGCTGGCGCTGGGACAGCCTCCACACGCTGACCTTGACGAACGCCAGCTTCGGCGAGTCGGGGATCGCTCCGATCGAGTGGCTGTTCAACCGGGGCCCGTGGCATGTCGGCGGGGGCTCGAGCGTGGTGGATGCGACCGGCTGGGACGCGACGGCCGGCTTCGCCGTCGAGCGGGTGCCGTCGATGCGCATGGTGGTGGACCTCGCCGACTTCGACCGGAGCACGTGGATCAACCTGACCGGCGCCTCCGGGCACGCGTTCGACGCGCACTACACCGACCAGACGGACCTCTGGGCGACCGGCCGCACACGGCCGTGGCCGTTCACGCCCGCCGCGGTGACGAAGGCGGCCGACCAGACGCTGACGCTGCGCCCCGGGCGCTGAGCGGCGCCGCGCCGCGACCATTCGTGCCGAATGCCGGCTTGCGGCGCCGGGAGTGAGGATTCGTGCCGAATGTCGGCCCTGCGGTCACTCCGAGGTGAGGGCGGCCCAGGCCATCCGCTCGAGCACCGGGCGGACGGCGTCGGGCGCGACGTGGGCGGAGCCGACGCGCGCGGTGTGCGGAGTCGAGTTCAGGAGGCCGAAGGTGCCCTGCACGCGCACGCGCAGCTCGTCGTCGGCGAGGGCGGGGTGCAGCTGGCCGAGCACGCGCATCCACACCTCGACGTAGCGGCGCTGCAGCCGGCGGACCTGGCGTCGCGCCGAGTCGGGCAGGGCGTCGAGGTCGCGGTCCTGCACGCGGATCGTGTCCGGCTCGCCGAGGGCGAAGTCGATGTGGAAGCCGATCAGCGCGCGGAGGGCCGCCTCGGCGTCCGGGTCGGCGCCCGAGACGTCCTCGCCGCCGGAGAGCAGCCGCTCGCTGACTCCGACGAGGAGCGCTTCGAGCACCGCCTGCTTGGACGAGAAGTGGCGGTAGACCGCGGGCCCGCTGACCCCGACGGCCGAGCCGAGGTCTTCGATCGAGACGCCGTTGAACCCGCGCTCGGCGAACAGCGTCGCCGCTGCCTCGAGCAGCGCGGCGCGCCGGTCGGCCTTGGCCTGGCTGCGCTGCGTCGGCCGCTCGAGGGGCTCGGCGGGTTCGGTCTGGGTCATCGTCCTCGATGGGGTCGGGCCGCCCGGGAGGCGGTGCTGGACTTTTCGGTTAATGAACACTAACCTAAAACCGAGTTAGTGACCACTAACCGACTGTCGATGACGACACGGAGCAGTATGCCGACCCTGACCAGCGAGGCGTCCGCCACGGACGCCCGGTTCGAGCAGAACGACGTCGACCAGCGCGAGCTCGTCGCCGACCTCCGGCGGCGGCTGCAGGTCGCCGCGGCGGGCGGCCCGGAGCGCGCCCGCGAACGCCACGTCGCACGCGGCAAGCTCCTGCCCCGCGACCGCATCGACGCGCTGCTCGACGAGGGGAGTCCGTTCCTCGAGCTGGCGCCGCTGGCCGCGACCGGGATGTACGGCGACGAGAGCCCCGCCGCCGGCGTGATCGCCGGGATCGGCCTCGTCGCCGGCCGCCACGTGATGATCGTGTGCAACGACGCCACGGTCAAGGGCGGCACGTACTACCCGATGACCGTGAAGAAGCACCTGCGGGCGCAGGAGGTCGCGCTCGAGAACCGGCTGCCCTGCATCTACCTGGTCGACTCCGGCGGCGCCTTCCTGCCGATGCAGGACGAGGTGTTCCCGGACCGCGACCACTTCGGCCGCATCTTCTACAACCAGGCGCGGCTGTCCGCCGCGAAGATCCCGCAGATCGCCGCCGTGCTCGGCTCCTGCACCGCGGGAGGCGCCTACGTGCCCGCGATGAGCGACGAGACGGTGATCGTCCGCAACCAGGGCACGATCTTCCTCGGCGGGCCGCCGCTCGTGAAGGCGGCCATCGGCGAGATCGTCACCGCCGAGGAGCTGGGCGGGGGCGACCTGCACGCGCGGACCTCCGGCGTGGTCGACCACCTGGCCGAGGACGACGAGCACGCGCTCGCCATCGTCCGCGACATCGTCGCGACGCTCCCGCCGCCCGCTGAGCCGGCCTGGCAGGTGCTGCCCGCGACCGCGCCCGCCGCCGACCCGGACGAGCTGTACGGCGTCGTCCCGGTCGACGTGCAGGCGCCCTACGACGTGCACGAGGTGATCGCGCGGATCGTCGACGGCAGCGGGTTCGAGGAGTTCAAGCCCGATTACGGCACGACGCTCGTCACCGGGTTCGCGCGCATCCACGGCCACCCGGTCGGCATCGTCGCCAACAACGGCGTGCTGTTCAGCGAATCGGCCCTGAAGGGCGCGCACTTCATCGAGCTGTGCGACCAGCGCGGCATCCCGCTACTCTTCCTGCAGAACATCAACGGCTTCATGGTCGGCCGCGACTACGAGGCCGGTGGCATCGCCAAGAACGGCGCCAAGATGGTCACCGCGGTCGCCACCACCCGCGTCCCCAAGCTGACCGTCGTGATCGGCGGCTCGTTCGGGGCGGGCAACTACTCGATGTGCGGCCGCGCGTACTCACCGCGATTCCTGTGGATGTGGCCCGCCGCGCGCATCTCGGTGATGGGAGGCCAGCAGGCGTCGAGCGTGCTGGCCACGGTCAAGCGCGACCAGCTGGAGGCGCGGGGCGAGGACTGGTCCGCCGAGGACGAAGCCGAGTTCCGAGCCCCGATCGCCGCCCAGTACGAGGAGCAGGGCAACCCGTACTACTCCACCGCCCGGCTCTGGGACGACGGCGTGATCGACCCGGCCGACACCCGCACGGTGCTCGGGCTCGCCCTCGACGTGATCGCGCGCTCGCCGCTCCCCGACACGGCCTTCGGCCTCTTCCGGATGTGATCCCCGTGACCAGGACCCCCTTCTCCACCGTGCTCGTCGCCAACCGCGGCGAGATCGCGTGCCGCGTCATCCGCACCCTGCAGCGGCTCGGCATCCGCTCGGTCGCCGTCTACAGCGACGCGGACCGGGACGCCCCGCACGTGGCGCTCGCCGACGTCGCCATGCGCATCGGTCCCGCTGCGGCGCGCGAGAGCTACCTCGACGTCGACGCCATCGTGGAGGCCGCGCGGCGCACCGGCGCCGAGGCCGTGCATCCCGGCTACGGGTTCCTCTCCGAGAACCCCGCGCTCGCCGAGGCGTGCGAGCGGGCGGGCATCGTGTTCGTCGGACCCGGCGTGCACGCGCTCGAGGTCATGGGCGACAAGATCACCGCGAAGCACGCGGTCGCCGAGTACGACGTGCCGACCATCCCGGGCATCGCGGAGCCGGGTCTGGGCGACGACGACCTGATCGCGGCGGCGGAGCGGATCGGGTACCCCGTGCTCGTCAAGCCGTCCGCGGGCGGCGGCGGCAAGGGGATGCAGGCCGTGCGCTCGGCGGACGAGCTGCCGGAAGCGCTGCGCGCCGCCCGGCGCGTCGCCGCCGCGGCGTTCGGCGACGACACCCTGTTCCTCGAACGGCTCGTGTCGTCGCCGCGGCACATCGAGGTGCAGGTGCTGGCCGACCGCCACGGCGGGATCGTGCACCTCGGCGAGCGGGAGTGCTCGCTCCAGCGCCGTCACCAGAAGGTGATCGAGGAGGCGCCGTCCCCGCTGCTCGACGAGACCACCCGAGCGCGCATCGGCGAGGCCGCGTGCCGCGTCGCGGCCAGCGTCGGCTACACGGGGGCCGGGACCGTCGAGTTCCTGGTGTCGGCCGAGTCGCCGGACGAGTTCTTCTTCATGGAGATGAACACGCGGCTCCAGGTCGAGCATCCCGTCACAGAGTTGGTGACCGGGCTCGACCTGGTGGAGCAGCAGCTGCGGATCGCCGCGGGGGAGCCGCTGTCGTTCGGGCAGGCCGATGTGCGGCTGCACGGGCACGCCGTCGAGGCGCGCGTCTACGCGGAGGACCCGGAGCGCGGCTTCCTCCCGGCGGCAGGGCGCGTGCTCGCCCTCCGCGAACCGTCGGGAGAGGGCATCCGCGTCGACAGCGGCATCGCCGCCGGCGTCCCGATCGTCACCGACTACGACCCCATGCTCGCCAAGGTGATCGCCTGGGGCGACGACCGCGACCAGGCGCTCGCGCGGCTGCGCGGCGCGCTCGCCGCCACGAGCATCCTCGGCTCGGTCTCGAACGTTTCGTGGCTGGCCGACCTGGTCGCGGACGACGACGTGGTCGCCGGGCGGATGGACACCACGCTGATCGACCGCCGGTTCTCCGAGCGCGCGCCCACGGCCGCGAGCGAGGACGAGTTGGTCGGCGCAGCGCTGCTGGCCCACCACGATCGGTCGCAGGAGTCCGCCGCGGTCGCTCCGCTGTGGGCGGCGCCCACGGGATGGCGGCTCGGCCGCCCGCGCCCGGTGCGCTACGACGTGGACGGCGTCACCGTCACGGTCGAGGGGCCGCCCGAAGCGGCCCGCGTCGCCATCGCGGACGGGGACGCGCGACCGGCCGCGCTCCGCCTGCGCGACCCGCAGCATCCCGGCGAGCCCGCCGTCGCCCTGCTCGACCTCGACGGCCGCACGCTGCGCTTCGACGTCGCCCGCGACGGCGCGACCGTGTGGCTGGCGCGCGACGGACGCGCCCGCCCGCTGCGCCTGCGCGACCGGGCCACCCGGCTCGCCGAGCGGCTCGCCGCGCTCGACCGCGGTGACGCGGCTGCGCATCCCGAGCTCCGCTCGCCCATGCCCGGGACGGTCGTCGCCGTGCCGGTCGAGGGAGGCGCACGGGTCGCGGCCGGGGACACCGTCGTCATCGTCGAGGCGATGAAGATGGAGCACCGCCTGGTCGCGCCCGTCGCGGGCACCGTGACCGTGCACGTCGCCCCCGGCGACCTGGTGCGGCTCGACCAGTTGGTCGCCCGGGTCGACGCGGACGACGACGCCGCCGACGACGCCACCGCCGATGACGCCACCACCGACATCCCCACCACCGATGTGCCGCCCCAGGAGGCGGACGCGGAGCCGGCACCACCGGCCGCCGCACAGCGATAGGCCCCACGAGAGCCACAGGAAGAGACAGGAATCCGATGACCATGCAGATGGACCGCCCGGCCGACACCGAAGTGGCCGGCTTCGAGCTCACCGACGAGCAGCGCCGCCTGCGGGACGAGGTGCGCGACTTCGCGGACACCGTCGTCGCCCCCGCCGCGTACGAGTACGACACCAAGCGCAGCCTGCCGTACGACATCATCGCCGAGATGGGCCGGATGGGCCTGTTCGGCCTCCCCTTCCCGGTCGAGTACGGCGGACAGGGCAAGGACTACCTGTCGCTGTGCCTCGCGGTCGAGCAGCTCGGCCGCGTCGACCAGTCCATCGGCGTCACCCTGGAGGCCGGCGTCGGCCTCGGCGCGATGCCGATCTTCCGCAGCGGCTCCGAGGAGCAGAAGCAGCAGTGGCTGCCCATGCTCGCGAAGGGGGAGGCGCTCGCCGGCTTCGGGCTCACGGAGGCCGAGGCGGGGTCGGATGCGTCCGGCACCAAGACGACGGCGGTGTTGCGCGACGGCGAATGGGTGATCAACGGCACCAAGCAGTTCATCACCAACTCCGGCTCCGAGATCACGCGGCTGGTCACGATCACCGCCGTGACCGGCGAGGAGCGCCGTGCCGACGGGTCGATCAAGAAGGAGCTCTCCGCGATCATCGTCCCGTCCGGGACGCCCGGCTTCGTCGCCGAGCCCGTCTACGACAAGGTCGGCTGGCACACCTCCGACACGCACCCGCTGACGCTCACCGACGTGCACGTCCCCGCGAAGAACCTGCTGGGGGAGCGCGGTCGCGGCTACGCCAACTTCGTCCAGACCCTCGACGAGGGCCGTGTCGCGTTCGCCGCCCTCTGCACGGGTGCGGCGCAGGGCTGCCTGGAGGAGGCCATCCGCTACGCCAAGAGCCGCAATGTCTTCGGCCGGCCGATCGGCTCCAACCAGCACATCGCCTTCAAGATCGCGCGTATGCAGGCCCGCGTCCACACCGCCCGCCTCGCCTACTACGACGCGGCCTTCAAGCTGATGGCCGGCCGGCCGTTCAAGATGGAGGCCTCCATCGCCAAGCTGGTCGGCAGCGAGGCGGCCATGGACAACGCCCGCGACGCGACCCAGATCTTCGGCGGCTACGGGTTCATGAACGAGAACCCGGTGGCGCGGCACTACCGCGACTCGAAGATCCTGGAGATCGGCGAGGGCACGAGCGAAGTGCAGATGCTGGTGATCTCGCGCGCGCTGGGCTTCAGCGCCTAGCCTGGACCGGCGCGGCCCGCAGGCGGACCTCCGCCCGCGGGCCGCGCGACCTCGACGAGGAGGAGGACGGATGATCGACAAGACGGTGGCGACGGCCGCGGAGGCGGTCGCCGACATCCCGGACGGCAGCACCCTGGCCGTCGGCGGATTCGGGCTGTGCGGCATCCCGAGCGCGCTCATCCAGGCGCTGCTGGAGTCGGGGACGACCGACCTGGAGGTCGTGAGCAACAACTGCGGTGTGGACGACTGGGGTCTCGGGCTGCTGCTCGCCGAGCACCGCATCCGCAAGATGATCAGCTCGTACGTCGGCGAGAACAAGGAGTTCGCCCGGCAGTTCCTCTCCGGCGAGCTGGAGGTGGAGCTCACTCCGCAGGGCACGCTCGCCGAGAAGCTCCGCGCGGGGGGCGCCGGCATCCCGGCCTTCTACACACCGGCGGGCGTCGGAACGCAGATCGCCGTCGGCGGCCTGCCGCGCCGCTATGCGCCGGACGGGTCGGTGGCGGTCGCCAGCGAGCCCAAGGAGGTGCGCACCTTCGACGAAGCCGAGTACGTGCTCGAGCACTCGCTCCGGCCGGAGTTCGCGCTGGTGCACGCGGCGAAAGGCGACCGGCACGGCAACCTCGTCTTCCACGCCGCGGCCATGAACTTCAACCCGCTGGCCGCGATGGCCGGCCGCATCACCATCGCCGAGGTGGAGGAGCTGGTCGAGCCGGGCGAGCTCGACCCCGGCCAGGTGCACTGCCCGGGCATCTTCGTGCAGCGCGTCGTCCACGCGCCCGACGTGGAGAAGCGGATCGAGCGGCGCACCGTCGCCGGAGGGAGCGCACGATGAGCCTCACCCGCACCGAGCTCGCCGCGCGCGTGGCGAAGGAGCTCCGCAACGGCCAGTACGTCAACCTCGGCATTGGGATGCCGACGCTCATCCCGAACTACATCCCGGAAGGCGTCGAGGTCATCCTGCACTCGGAGAACGGCGTGCTCGGCGTCGGCCCGTACCCCGCCGACGACGCCGTCGACCCGGACCTCATCAACGCGGGCAAGGAGACCGTCACAGTGAACCGCGGCGCCGCCTTCTTCGACTCGTCGCTGTCGTTCGGGATGGTGCGCGGCGGCCACGTCGACCTGGCCGTGCTCGGGGCGATGGAGGTGTCCGAGACCGGCGACCTCGCCAACTGGATGATCCCCGGCAAGATGGTGAAGGGGATGGGCGGCGCGATGGACCTGGTGTTCGGCGCGAAACGGCTCATCGTCATGATGGAGCACGTCGACAAGGAGGGGCGGACGAAGATCCTGCGCGAGTGCACCCTCCCGCTCACCGGCACCGGATGCGTGGACCGGATCATCACCGACCTCGCCGTGATCGACGTCACCGACGACGGGCTGGTGCTGCGCGAGACCGCGCCGGGTGTGACGGTGGATGAGGTGGTCGCGGCGACCGGAGCGCCGCTCCGCGTGGACCTGGAGGAGGCGGCCTGATGCGCGAGATCGAGCAGCGCGGGCTCTACTACGAGGAGTTCGAGCCGGACACGCGTTACCTGCACCGGCCGGGCCGCACGGTGACGGAGGCCGACAACGTCCTCTTCACCACCCTGACGATGAACACGCAGGCGCTGCACCTGGACGCCGCCTGGTCGGCCCGCCAGCCGTTCGGGGAGCGGCTGGTCAACTCCATGTTCACGCTGGCGACGATCGTCGGCGCCTCGGTGACGCAGCTCACGCAGGGCACGATCGTCGCGAATCTCGGCTTCAGCGAGGTGAGCTTCCCGCATCCGCTGCACCACGGCGACACGCTGTACTCGGAGACGGTCGTGCTGGCCAAGCGGCTGTCCGCATCCCGCCCCGGCCAGGGCATCGTGACGCTGGAGCACACCGGGCGCAACCAGGACGGGGTGATCGTCGCGACGGCGACCCGCCAGGTCATGGTGTGGTGCCGGGATGCGGCGTCGGTGCCGTCGGACCCGGCGCGCGACGCGGACGCCCTCGACCCGGGCGCGGCGGAGCCGGACGGGATCCTGTGACGGGGGAGGGGGCTGCGTTCGTCGCGGGCAGGGGCGTGCCGGGCGCGGATGGGCCGGGCGCGGCGCGGCCGTTCCCGTGGGGGCCGGCGCTGCTGTTCTGCCCGGCCGACCGGCCCGAGCGGTACGCCAAGGCGCTGGAGCGCGCGGATGCGGTGATCCTCGACCTCGAGGACGCCGTCGATCCCGTCCGGCGCGCGGACGCCCGGGAGGCGCTGGTCGCGTCGGACCTCGACCCGTCGCGGGTGATCGTCCGTGTCAATCCCGCGAGCAGCGACGACCACGCCGCCGACCTCTCGGCACTGGCAGCCACCCCCTACCGCGCCGTCATGCTCCCGAAGGCCGAATCGGCCGCCGACCTCGCGGCCCTCGACCGCTACGACGTCATCGCGCTGTGCGAGACGGCCGCCGGAGTGCTCGCGGCACCCACGCTCGCTCGGCAGCGGTCCGTTCTTGCACTGATGTGGGGCGCGGAGGACCTCGTCGCCTCGCTCGGCGGAACCTCCAGCAGGCACGCGGACGGGACGTACCGCGATGTCGCCCGCCACGCGCGGTCGTCGGTGCTGCTCGCGGCGGCCGCCGCCGGCATCCACGCCGTCGACACGGTCCATCTCGACATCGCCGACCTGGCCGGTCTCGCGGCCGAGGCGGAGGATGCGGTGGCCGTCGGATTCGCGGCGACCGCGTGCATCCACCCCGGTCAGGTGGAGACGATCCGCGCCGCGTACCGGCCCGATCCGGACGAGGTGGAGGCCGCCCGCGCGCTGCTCGCGGCGGCCGAAGAAGCGGGCCGGGGAGTGTTCCGGTACGACGGCCGGATGGTCGACGGACCGGTGCTCGCGCACGCCCGGGCGGTGCTCCGCCGTTCGTGATGAAACTGTGACCAAGGTTTCCTCCGAGGTTCACCCGTTTCGTCCTTCCCACGTCGGTGGCATGACGTAATCTGCAAGTGTTCACTAGGGAATCGAACGGTCTCGAATCGATTCGAGTGAGCACTGAGGACGAGGCGAGACGGGTACGTCGGGGAGGGGGAGAGATGCCACAGCTGCTTCCCCTGCGCCTGCTCGAGTCGGTCGGGTTGCGGAGTTCGGAGAGCCGGCGGGCTGCGGCTGCGGCGGCCGCCGTGTCCGCATCCGCTGATGCCGACGCGTCGGCGGTCGACGCTGCGTCTGTTGCCTCCGCGCCTTCGGCCGCGTCTGTTGTCGATGGCGTCGTGGCCGATTCCGCTGCCGCGGCTGCCGCGGCTGCCGCGGCTGCCGCTACCGATGTCGCCGCGGCCGGTTCCGCCGCCGCGTCCGCACCGACTCGGACGGTCGCCCGCCGGAAGGCCCCGGCGGCGCCCTCGCGGCGCGAGCTGGCCCGCTCCGGCACGGCCGAACCGCCGACCGGCGTGATCGACGTCGACCCGGCGATCGAGAGCACCGGCCCGCTGTCCATCATCGCCAAGCGCCGCATCGGCGAGAGCGACATGGCCGTGTACCCGCTGTCGCTGGGCGCGAGCGTCTTCGGCTGGACAGCCGACGGCGACACCTCGTTCGCCATCCTCGACCGCTTCGCCGAGCTCGGCGGTGACTTCATCGACACCGCCGACAGCTACGTCGGGGGCCGCAGCGAGCTGCTGATCGGTTCGTGGATGCGCGAGCGCGGCAACCGCGACCGCGTCGTCGTCGCCACGAAGGTCGGACGCCACCAGGAGAACCCCGGCCTCGGCTCCGTCAGCATCGTCCGCGCCGTGGAGGCGTCGCTCGAACGGCTGAAGACGGACCACATCGACCTGCTGTACTTCCACGACGACGACCCCGAGACGCCGCTGGAGGACAGCCTCGCGACGGCCGAGTGGCTGATCGAGAGCGGCAAGGTGCGCTACCTGGCCGCCTCGAACTTCAGCGCGGACCGCCTGATCGAGGCTCGCATCCTGGCGTCCGCCGGTCTGCCGAAGTTCGTCGCCATCCAGAACCAGTACAACCTGATGCACCGCACCGAGTTCGAGAGCGCGCCGCGGATCGTCGCCGCCGCCCAGGGTCTCGCCGTGATGCCGTACTACGCGCTGGCGAACGGCTTCCTGACCGGCAAGTACCGCACAAAGAGCGACCTGACGGCCGGCGCCCGGAGCGTCCGTGCGTCCGCCTACGTGAACCGTCGCGGCCAGCGCGTCCTGGCCGTGCTCGACCGCATCGCCGCCGAGCACCGCGTCGCCCCCGCGAGCATCGCGCTCGCCTGGCTGCTCGCCAAGCGCACCATCGTCGCCCCCGTCGCGAGCGCCAGCCGCCCCGACCAGGTGGACGCCCTGATGGCCGCCGCCGGCATCCGCCTCACCCGCTCCCAGATGCTCGACCTCGACCGCGTCTCCGAGTAGCGCGCCCGGCGCCGCGCCCCGCCGCGCCCTCGCCGCGCCCGCGCCGCCGCTGGCGCGTCTGCGCCCGTCCGTAACGTCTGCGCCCGCGCGCCGCGCCGCACACGTTCCGCGACGCCGCAGTCGCGCCGCGCCGCGCATCCCGGTCCGCCGTCTCGCGGCGCATCCCGCGATCGCGGGGCTCAACACGCCGTTATGCGGCGGCCGTAACGGCGTGTTGCGACCCCTCGTTCGCGCTGCGGAGGAGCGGCGGACGCTCTGGCAGCGTGGGCGCCCGTACGTCACGTGTGCGGCCGCGCGACGGCGCGCAGACGTGACGCAGCACCGCAGTCAGCAGCGCGGGCGGCGGGCGGCGGGCAGCGGCGGCAGCGCCGCGGGCCCTACGCCTCGCCGAGGATGCGGTCGAGCGCGCGGTGCAGGGCGGCGCCCGCCGCGATGGGGTCGCCGACGTAGCCGCCGGCGAGGGCGCCGTCGCGGGCGAGGATGAGGTCGTCGGCCGCGTCGCCCGGGCGGGGGTGCCCGATCTGGCGGAACAGTTCCTCGATGCGGTCGGCGTACCAGTCGCGGTGGGCCGTGACGGCGACGCGCACCGGGTCGGTCTCGTCGGAGAACTGGGCGGCGGCGTTGATGAAGGGGTCGCCGTGGAAGCCGGGGCGGACCGCCTCGTCGTTGATCGCATCCACCAGGGCGCGGGCGATGTCGCGCGGGTCCTGGTACTTCGTCTCCGCCTCGGCGAACCACTCGCGCACCTGACGGTCGCGGCCCTCGACGTAGGCGATGATGAGCAGGTCCTTCGAGCGGTAGTGCTTGTAGAAGGTGGCCTTGGTGACGCGGGCTCCCGCGATGATGCGGTCGACGCCGACCGTGTGGATGCCCTCCTGGTAGAAGAGCTCGTCGGCCGTCGCGAGGATCTTGACCTTCGACGGCGCGGGCGGCCGGATGGTCGCTCGGGCACTTACGACCATCCGGACGACTCCTTCTGCTGGGGGAGGCGATAGCGCCTCCGGGCTGCGTGTGATCCGAGTATACAGTAGACAGAAGAGTCTGTTTGTCCTCTTTTTCTCAGGCGGGGCCCGGCGGCCCGCTGGCGTAGGGTGGAGGGGATGAACAGCGCAGTCGACCTTCCCCTCGGTGTGGCCGACCTGACGTTCGCCGCATCCGGCGAGGCTCTCGTCCGCCGGACCATCCTGCCGAGCGGCGTCCGCATCCTCAGCGAGCAGGTGCCCGGCGCCCGCTCCGCGACCCTCGGCTACTGGGTCGCCGTGGGCTCCCGCGACGAGACCGACGGCACGCCGGGGCATCCCGGATCCCTCGGCTCCACCCACTTCCTCGAGCACCTGCTCTTCAAGGGCACGCGCACGCGCACGGCGCTCGACATCGCGGTCTCGTTCGACTCGGTCGGCGGGGAGCACAACGCGATGACGGCCAAGGAGTACACCTGCTACTACGCCAAGGTGCAGGACCGCGACCTCGCCATGGCCGTCGAGGTCATCGGCGACATGCTGACCTCGTCGGTGCTCGACCCGGCTGAGTTCGAGAACGAGCGCGGCGTTATCCTCGAAGAGCTCTCGATGGCGGAGGACGACCCGGGCGACGTCGCGAACGAGCGGATGTTCCAGGCCGTGCTCGGAGCGCATCCCCTCGGCCGGCCGATCGGCGGCCGCCCCGACACCATCCACGCCGCGACGCGCGACGGGGTCTGGGAGCACTACCGCGCCAACTACCGGCCTCAGGATCTGGTGGTCACCGCCGCGGGAGCCGTCGACCACGACCTCCTGGTCGCGGGTGTCGAGAAGGCCCTCGTCTCCGCCGGCTGGGATCTCGACCTCGCCGCGCAGCCGGTGGACCGCCGCGCAGGCGGCGCCGCCGAGATCACGCGCGGCAGCGCGATCGTGACCGTGCAGCGTCCGACCGAGCAGGCCAACCTCTTCGTCGGGATGCCCGGCATCATCGCGACCGACGAGCGCCGCACCACGATGAGCGTGCTCAACTCGGTGCTGGGCGGCGGGATGTCGAGCCGGCTGTTCCAGGAGGTGCGCGAGCGTCGCGGCCTCGCCTACGCCGTCTACTCGTTCTCCGGCTCCTACTCCGACGCCGGCGTCTTCGGCCTGTATGCCGGATGCGCCCCCGCGAAGGCGCGCCAGGTCACCGAGCTGATGCTCGACGAACTTCGCCGCCTCGCCTCCGACGGTGTGACGCCCGACGAGCTGCGCCGCGCGGTCGGCCAGCTGTCCGGGGGCGCCGCGCTCGCGCTGGAGGACTCCGACACCCGCATGTCCCGGCTCGGCCGGGCCGAGATCACCCTGGGCGAGTTCGCCGACCTGGATGAGAGCCTCCGCCGCCTGCACCTCGTCACCGCCGACGATGTGCGCGACCTCGCCGCCGACCTGGCGGGACGGCCGGTCTCCGTCGCCGCGGTCGGGAGCGTGACCGACGACGTGTTCGCCGGTCTCGCTCCCTGAGCCGCCCCCTTCTGTTCCGTCTTCCGAAAGGTCCCATCCGTGCCCCACTACCTCTACCTCGTGCGCCACGGCGAGCAGCAGGATGCCGAGCACGGCCTGCCGGACGGCCCGCTCTCGCCGCGCGGCAAGCGCCAGGCGCAGCTCATCGCCGAGCGGCTCAGCGGCATCCCGTTCACCTCGATGTACCACTCGCCGCTGAACCGCGCGGCCGAGACGGCCGCGATCATGGCGGAGCGGATGCCCGCGCTCGAGCCGCAGCCGTCCAGCCTGCTGTTCGACTGCATCCCGTCGGGGCCGACGCCGGACATGCCGAAGGCGTTCGAGTCGTTCTTCGGTCCGGTCACCGAGGCCGAGATCGAGGCCGGGCGGGCGCAGATGGACGACGCCGTCCACGAGTTCCTCACCCCGGCGATGGGCGACCGGCACGACCTGCTGGTGACGCACAACTTCGTGATCGGATGGTTCGTTCGGCACGTCTTCGACGCCCCGGACTGGCGCTGGCTGGGTCTCAATCAGGCCAATTGCGGTCTCACGATCATCCGCGTGCGCTCGGCGAAGCCCCCGGTGCTCGTCGTGCACAACGACCTCGGGCACCTGCCCGTCGAGCTGCGCACCGGACTGCCGGAGCTCCAGCCGGTCTAGGCCCGGAATGGCCGCGCGGCGCTACGCGAGCCGCTTGCGGAACCAGTCGGTCGCGTTCGGATTGTCGTTGTAGGGCTGGATGCTCTCATAACCGTGGGACCGGTAGAGGCCGCCGGCCGCCTCCAGGCTCGAGTTGGTGTCGAGCACGACCTCGGTCGCGCCGAAGCCGCGCGCCCGCTGCTCCAGCTCGGAGAGGATCGCCCGGCCGTAGCCGTTGCCGCGACGGGCGGGCGCGACCCACAGGTGCTTGATCTCGTAGCGGACGATCGGCGCGGCGTCCTCGGTCTCCGCGAGCGGCACGCGCAACTCGCGGACGCCGCCGCAGCCGACCTCCACGCCCTCGTCGTACGCCAGCAGGAACACCCCGTTCGGCGCCACGAACTGGCCCGGGTCGGGGAAGGCCGTGCGGTACGCGCCCTGCACTGAGGGGAAGGTCTCGGCGCGCTCGGCGAAGTAGTCGGAGAGCATCCGGTGGGCGGTCGCGTCGGTGACGGCGACGTCTGCGAAAGACACCATCGACCCAGGGTATAGCCGCCCCACCGGTCACGGCGTGAAGGCGCAGCCCCGACGGTAGGCTGGGGGACGTGAGCATTCGCGTGGCCGTCGCCGGAGCGACTGGAAAACTGGGAAGCGTGGCGGTGCGCCTGATCGAGCAGGCCGACGACCTGGAGCTGGTGGCCCGGCTCGACTCCCGCTCACCCCTCGACGACATGCTCGGCGCCGACGTGCTGGTCGACATGACCCTGCCGCAGGTGAGCCCGGGCATCGTCGCCTTCGCCGTCGACCACGGGCTCAACGTCCTGGTCGGCACCTCCGGCTGGTCGGCGGACCGCATCCTCGACCTGGAGCGCCGCGTCGCCCAGCACGAGGGCCGGGGCGCGGTCGTCATCCCGAACTTCTCGCTGGGATCCGCTCTGGGAACGGCGTTCGCGACCGTTGCCGCGCGGTTCTTCGACTCGATCGAGATCGTGGAGATGCACGGCGCCGGCAAGGTCGACTCGCCCTCGGGCACCGCGGTCCGCACGGCCGAGCTCATCGGAGCAGCCCGCGCCGCGAAGGGGCCGGTGGAGGCGCCGCACTCGGACCAGCGGGCCCGCGGCCAGCAAGTGGCCAGCGTGCCCATCCACAGTCTCCGGATGCGCGGCGCGGGCGCCCAGCAGCAGGTGATCTTCGGCGGTCCGGGGGAGCAGCTGACCATCCGCCACGACGCCACCGGCGGCGAGGCGTACGAGCGCGGCATCCTGCTCGCGCTGCGTGCCGCGGCGACCGCGACCGGGGTGACGGTCGGCCTCGACAAGCTCATCGACCTCGGTATCGCCGAGCCGAGCGGCGAGCCCCCGCGCCCGACCGTGCGCGACGCCGGCGACGACGGCACCGACCCCACGCGATGAGGAACCGCCTCGCCGCGCTGCTGATGGCGCTGCTGCTCCTGGTGTACCTGGTGCTGGTGACCCAGCGCGCCGTGCTGCTGATCGCGACCGGGGAGCCGGTCGGCGTCGCGATGGGGATCGCGCTGTTCGTGCTGCCGGTGATCGCCGCGTGGGCGATCGGCCGGGAGCTGCTGTTCGGGATGCGCACCGAGCAGCTGGTGAAGCGGCTCGACGCCGAGGGCGGTCTGCCGGTCGAGGACCTGCCGACGCGGGCGAGCGGCCGGCCGTTGCGGGATGCGGCGGACGAGCAGTTCCCGCAGTACCGCGCCGAGGTGGAGGCTGCGCCCGAGAGCTGGCGTGCCTGGTTCCGGCTGGGGCTCGCCTACGACGCCTCGGGGGACCGGCGACGAGCTCGCGAGGCGCTGCGCCAGGCCATCCGGCTGGAGCGCGCGGAGGCGAAGGCGGCGCGCTAGGCCGCGCGCACCTCCACGAGCCGGTCCATCGCATCCTGAACGGTCTCGTCGCGGAAGACGAAGCCGTCGTCGAGCAGCTTGCGGGGCACGACCAGCTGGTCGGCGAGCAGCAGCTCCCTGCCGGCGTCTTGCAGGGCGAGCTCGATCGCGAACCGCGGCACGGGGACGAAGTACGGCCGCCGGACCGCTTCCGCCAGCGCTCGGACCAGCTCGCCGGCCGTCGCCGGTGTCGGTCCGGCGATGTTGACCGGCCCCTCGAGCGCGGAGCCGAGCAGGTGCACGATGGCCGCGGCCTCGTCGTGCAGGCTGACCCAGGGCCAGTGCTGACGGCCGCTCCCCAGCGGACCGGCCAGCCCCGCCTTCGCGATCGGGAGGAGCGGCTTCATCGCCCCGCCGCGTCCGACGACGACGCCGGTCCGGGCGAGCGCGACGCGCGTCGCGGAGGGCGCGAGCCGGGCCGCCGCCTCCCACGCGTCCACGACGTCGGACAGGAAGCCACGGCCCTTGCCTGCGGCCTCGGTGAGCTCCTGGCCCGGCCGGTCACCGTAGTAGCCGACCGCCGAACCGCTGACGAAGACGGCGGGCGGGCTGTCGGCGCGGCGCATCCCGTCGGCGAGGGTGCCGGTCGCCTGCAGGCGGGAGGAGAGGATGCGGCGCTTGGTCGCGCGCGTCCACGGCAGGTGCTGCAGCGAGGCCCCCGACAGGTTGATCACACCGTCCGCCCAGTCGAAGAGGGCGCTGTCGACGGTCCGGGCCGCCGGGTCCCAGCGGAACTCGTCGGGGGCGGACGGCTCGCGGCGGACGAGCCGCCGCGCCTCGTGACCCGCCTCGGCGAGCTGCGCGCGCAGCTCGCCGCCGATCATGCCGGACGCGCCGGCGAGCAGCACCTTCATGGCCGGGCGGCGATCAGGCGAGCGTCGCGTCGAGGGTGATCGGGATGCCGACCAGGGCGCGCGAGACCGGGCAGGTGCTCTTGGCCTCGTCGGCCAGCCGCTGGAAGTCGTCCTCCGAGAGGCCGGGCACGGTGGCCGTGACCCGCAGGTGGCTGCCGGTGATGCCCTGGGCCGGGTCGAAGGTGACGGCGGCGCTCGTCCGGATGCTCTCCGGCGCGTTGCCGAACTGCGCCAGCACGTTGGAGAACGCCATGGAGAAGCAGGCTGCGTGCGCGGCTCCCAGAAGCTCTTCGGGGGTGGTGACCTCGGCGCCGCCCTGCGAACGCGCCTTCCAGTTGACGGCCAGCTCGGCGGCGTGGGACGAGTCGAGGGTGACCGTGCCCGATCCGCTCGTCAGATCGCCGTTCCAGACGGTGGTGGATTCGCTGGTGACTGCCATGGAGACCTCCTCGAGACGCCGGGCCGCCGTGTGCGGCCGGGCGCGACCCACACTACTGACGGGCCCCGACACCGTCACCCCGTGCTGGCCGGATTCCCCACAGGTACGCAGTTACGCCCTCTTTCCACAGACATGGCGGAAGTGTCGCCCCGCGACGGCGAACCGATAGCCTGGTGCCATGTCATCCCCCGCGAACCCGTTCGGCCAGGTGCTCGTCGCCCTGGTCACACCGTTCACCGCCGACGGCGAAGTGGACTGGGCCGCGGTCGAGAAGCACATCGACGACGTCATCCAGGCGGGCGCCGACGGCATCGTCGTCACGGGCACCACCGGCGAGACGTCGACGCTGACCGACCCGGAGAAGCTGCGGCTGGTCGAGGTCGGCAAGTCGGTGGCCGACGGGCGCGCCAAGATCATCACCGGCGGCGGCTCCAACGAGACGGCGCACGCCATCCAGCTCTACCAGCAGAGCGAGAAGGCCGGGGCGGACGGCGTCATGGTCGTCACCCCGTACTACAACAAGCCGACGCAGGCGGGCATCCTGACCCACTTCCGGATGATCGCCGACGCGACCGACCTGCCGGTGATCCTCTACGACATCCCTGGCCGCACGGGCGTGCCGATCCGCTACGAGACCATCCTCCGCATCGCCAAGCACCCCAATGTCCTGGCCATCAAAGACGCGAAGGGCGACTTCAGCGAGGTCAGCCGCGTGCTCAACCAGACCGACCTGATGTACTTCTCGGGCGACGACGCCAACGTGCTGCCGCACCTGTCGATCGGCGCGAGCGGCCTGATCGGGGTCACCGCAAACATCGCGGCGACTCCGTACCGGCAGATCGTCGACGCGGTCAACGCCGGCGACCTCGCCACCGCGACCGCCGCCCACAAGAAGCTCGAACCGCTGGTGCGCGCGGTCATGACCCACGTGCCGGGCACCGTCGCGGCCAAGTACATCCTCCACGGCCTCGGCCGCATCTCCAGCCCGCGCGTGCGACTGCCGCTCGTGGGCCCGGAGGAGTGGGAGGCCGCCCAGATCGAGGACGAGCTCGACCTGGTGAAGGACATCCCCGGCGTCGACTTCTCGAACTTCCGTCCCGACCGCAACGCGGCCGCGGGCGGCGCGCTCCCGAAGATCGCCGGGACCACTCGCTGACCGCCGCCGCGGGCGGCTGAAGACATTCGCGGGAGCACGAAGCCCCGCACCCACACGCAGAAACACAGAAAGAGGAGGGCACATGCCCAATCCCGTCGCCGAGCCGCCCGCGCTCGAGCCAGGAACGCTCCGCATCATCCCGACGGGCGGTCTCGGCGAGATCGGCCGCAACATGACCGTCTTCGAATACGAGGGCAAGCTGCTCATCGTCGACTGCGGCGTGCTGTTCCCCGAGCAGGACCAGCCCGGGGTCGACCTGATCCTCCCCGACTTCGCCCCGGTCCGCGACCGGCTCGACGACGTGGTGGGCGTCGTGCTCACCCACGGGCACGAGGACCACATCGGCGCCGTTCCCTACCTGCTGAAGCTCCGGCGCGACATCCCCCTGATCGGCTCCGGCCTGACCCTCGCGCTCGTGGAGGCGAAGCTCAAGGAGCACCGCATCCAGCCGTACACCTTCACGGTGAAGGAGGGACAGGTCGAGCAGCTCGGCCCGTTCTCGCTCGAGTTCGTCGCGGTCAACCACTCCATCCCCGACGCGCTCGCGGTCGCCATCACCACGCCCGCGGGCGTCGTGCTGCACACCGGCGACTTCAAGATGGACCAGCTGCCGCTCGACGACCGGCTCACCGACCTCCGTGCGTTCGCCCGGCTGGGGGAGAAGGGCGTCGACCTCTTCCTCGCCGACTCGACCAACGCCGACGTTCCGGGGTTCACCCCGCTGGAGCGCTCGATCGGCCCGGTGCTCGACACGGTCATCGCCCGCGCCCCGCGCCGGGTGATCGTCGCGAGCTTCTCCAGCCACGTGCACCGCGTGCAGCAGGTGCTCGACGCCGCCGCCGCGAACGGCCGCCGGGTGGCACTCCTCGGCCGCTCCATGGTGCGCAACATGACGATCGCCGCCGAGCTCGGGTACCTCAAGGTGCCGGAGGGCGTCCTGATCGACTACAAGAAGGCGGCCGACCTCCCGGACGACGAGATCGTCTACATGTCGACGGGCTCGCAGGGCGAGCCGATGGCCGTCCTGGCGCGCATGGCGAACCTCGACCACCAGATCGAGGTCGGCCACGGCGACACCGTCATCCTCGCCTCCAGCCTGATCCCGGGCAACGAGAACGCGGTGTACCGCGTCATCGACGGCCTGACCAAGCTCGGCGCCAACGTGGTGCACAAGGGCAACGCCAAGGTGCACGTCTCCGGCCACGCGGCCGCGGGCGAGCTGCTCTACTGCTACAACATCCTGAAGCCGCGCAACGTGATGCCGGTGCACGGCGAGTACCGTCATCTGGTCGCCAACGCCCGGCTCGCCATGGACACCGGCGTGCCGGAGGAGAACACGATCCTCGCCGAGGACGGCTCGGTCGTCGACCTCCGCGACGGCGTCGCCCGCGTGGTCGGCCAGCTCGACCTCGGCTTCGTCTACGTCGACGGCTCCAGCGTCGGCGAGATCACGGACGCCGACCTCAAGGACCGCCGGATCCTCGGCGAAGAGGGCTTCATCTCCATCATCGTCGTCGTCGAGGCGGCCTCCGGGCGCATCGTCACCGGGCCCGAGGTGCACGCGCGCGGCTTCGCGGAGGACGACGCGGTGTTCGACGACGTCAAGCCGAAGATCGCCGCCGCGCTCGCGGAGGCCGCGCACAACGGCGTCCGCGACTCGCACGCGCTGTCACAGGTCGTGCGCCGCACCGTCGGCCGCTGGGTGAACACCAGCTACCGCCGCCGTCCGATGATCGTGCCGCTCGTCATCGAGGCGTAGCGGGCGCTGCGGGCGTCCGGCCGGACGTAACCCGCCGGAAACACGGAGGCGCGTAGCGTTCGTGCATGAACGCGTTCCGCATCCGCCCGGCCGTCGGCCAGGATGCCCGCGTGCTGGCGGACATGCTGGTCGAGGCCGCCAACTGGAACCCGGTGCGCTCCCGCACGCGGGTCACGGTGATGGAGGACCCGACCGTCCTGCACTACATCGCCGGCTGGCAGCGTCCCGGCGACTTCGGCTGTGTGGCCGAGGACGCCCGGGGAGTGGCGGTCGGTGCGTGCTGGGCGCGGCTGTTCCCCGCCGACCGGCCGGGCTACGGATTCGTGGCGCCCGGGGTGCCCGAGCTGACCCTGGGCGTCTACCCGCCGTGGCGCGCGCAGGGCGTCGGGCGGGCGCTGCTCCGCGAGCTCTCCCGGGAGGCGGCCGCCCGCGGTCATGCCCGGCTGAGCCTGAGCGTCGAGCGCGAGAACTTCGCGCAGCGGCTCTACGTCAGCGAGGGGTTCGTGACGGTGGCCGCGGGGGAGCGCTCCGACACGATGGTGCGCACAGTCCGCTGACGGAGCGGATTTTCCACATGCAGGCGCGGGATCCGCGCGATGACAGGGGCACGACGTACCGTTGAGCCCATGGCCACGAGCACCAAGTCGAGTTCCCGCGCCCGGAACTCCGGCCGCGGCGGATCGACCGCGCGCAAGCCGGCGTCGAAGACCGCGCAGCAGAAGACGGTCGCGTACCCGGCGGCCGACGCCGGTCCGAGCCCGCTCATCCGCGCCTGGATGGGGCTCGCCCACCTGACCGGCGCCGCCTTCCGCGCCCTCGGTCCCGAGAAGCTGAGCAAGGAGGAGCGGCGCGACGGCTTCCCGTTCTTCCTGGTCCTGCTCGCGATCGCCGGTGCGGTCGTCGAGTGGTTCCTCATCAACGACCAGGTCGCCCGCACGCTCGACGCCTGGACCTTCGGCGGCCTGTTCGGCCGGGTGGCGTTCGCGCTGCCCGTCGTGATGGTGCTGTTCGCCGCCTGGCTCTTCCGCCATCCCAGCTCGGTCCACGACAACACGCGCATCGGCATCGGCCTCAGCATCCTGCTGCTCATGGTCTCCGGGCTGTGCCACCTGTTCAGTCCGCATCCGTCGCCGAGTGACGGGATGGCGGCCCTCGCACAAGCGGGCGGCGTGCTGGGGTGGCTCATCGCCGCGCCGCTCTCGCTGGTGATCACGCCGTACGGCGCGGGCGCCGTGGTGATCCTGCTCCTCATCCTGAGCCTGTTCATCATCACGAAGACCCCGCCGAACAAGCTCCCCGCCCGCATCCGGGAGCTGTACGCCTATCTCTTCGGCGCGCAGCTGCCGACGGAGGAGGAGCGCCAGGAGGCCAAGGCAGCCGCCAAGGAGAACACCTCCAAGCAGGTGGAGCTCGACGGCCTCGATGACGACGAGCCGGAGGCCCAGGGGAATCTGCCCTGGTGGCGGCGCAACAAGTCCCAGCGCGAAGAGGACCCGGAGTTCGACCCCGCGGCCGACGGCCTCACCGACGTGTTCGGCACGCCGCAGCGCGGCAAGGGCGAGTTCGCCACGCCCCTCGAGCCCGACCCGTCGAGCGACCACTACAACACCGAGGTGCTCAGCGAGCTCGCCCACGCCGAGGATGCGCTGCAGCGCTTCACCGGGGAGCAGCCGCCGACCGCCGTCGCACCGCTGCCCTCGCCGGGCGTCCCCGGCGCCGGTGCGGTGCTGCCCGGCTTCCAGGCCGGCGCCGACGATTTCGACGAGGAGGCGGCGGCCCCGGCCCTTCCGCAGCCCGCCGCGCCCTACAACCTGCCGTCCGCATCCATGCTGTCGGCGGGAACCCCCGCGAAGACCCGCTCGGGCGCCAACGACGAGATCGTCGCCGCCATCACCGAGGTGCTCACCCAGTTCGGTGTGGATGCGAAGGTGACGGGCTACTCGCGCGGCCCGACAGTGACCCAGTACGAGATCGAGCTCGGACCGGGCGTGAAGGTCGAGCGCGTGACGGCGCTCAGCAAGAACCTGTCGTACGCGGTCGCGAGCAACGAA
This sequence comes from Leifsonia shinshuensis, assembly GCF_031456835.1. Lineage (NCBI taxonomy): Bacteria > Bacillati > Actinomycetota > Actinomycetes > Micrococcales > Microbacteriaceae > Leifsonia > Leifsonia shinshuensis. The sequence continues at coordinate 1,338,869 of NZ_JAVDVK010000001.1, read as the reverse complement.
GTCCGCATCCTGTCGCCCATCCCGGGCAAGAGCGCCATCGGCGTCGAGATCCCGAACACGGATCGCGAGATCGTCTCCCTCGGCGACGTGCTCCGCTCGCCGGCGGCCACCAAGAGCGTCCACCCGATGACCATCGGCGTCGGCAAAGACGTCGGTGGCGGCTACGTCGTCGCCAACCTCGCCAAGATGCCGCACCTCCTGGTGGCCGGCTCGACCGGCTCCGGAAAGTCCAGCTTCGTGAACTCGATGATCACGAGCGTCCTCATGCGGGCGAAGCCGTCCGAGGTGCGGATGGTGCTCATCGACCCGAAGCGCGTGGAGCTGACGATCTACGGCGGCGTCCCGCACCTGATCACCCCCATCATCACGAACCCGAAGAAGGCCGCGGAGGCCTTGCAGTGGGTCGTGAAGGAGATGGACATGAGGTACGACGACCTGGCGAGCTTCGGCTTCCGCCACATCGACGACTTCAACCGCGCCGTCGTCAACGACGAGATCGTCCTCCCGGCCGGCAGCGAGCGGAAGCTAAAGCCCTACCCGTACCTGCTGGTCGTGGTGGACGAGCTCGCCGACCTGATGATGGTCGCCCCGCGCGACGTCGAGGACTCGATCGTGCGCATCACGCAGCTCGCACGCGCATCCGGCATCCACCTCGTGCTCGCGACGCAGCGGCCGTCGGTCGACGTCGTCACCGGCCTCATCAAGGCCAACGTGCCTTCGCGCCTTGCGTTCGCCGTTACGAGCGTCACCGACTCGCGGGTCATCCTCGACCAGCCCGGCGCCGACAAGCTGATCGGGCAGGGTGACGCCCTGTTCCTCCCGATGGGCGCCTCCAAGGCCGTGCGCGTGCAGGGCGCGTGGGTGAACGAGGAGGAGATCCAGAAGGTCGTCGAGCACGTCACCCGCCAGGCCCGGCCCGAGTACCGGCAGGACGTCACCGCCGGAGCGGAGAAGAAGCAGATCGACTCCGACATCGGCGACGACCTGGAGCTGCTGCTCGCCGCGGCAGAGCTCGTCGTGTCGTCGCAGTTCGGGTCCACGTCCATGCTGCAGCGCAAGCTCCGCGTCGGCTTCGCCAAGGCGGGCCGCCTGATGGACCTGCTCGAGTCGCGGGAGATCGTGGGCCCGTCCGAGGGGTCGAAGGCCCGGGATGTGCTGGTGACCGCCGAGCAGCTGCCGCAGGTGCTCGCCCGGCTGCGCGGCGAGGAGCCGCCGGCGCAGGCGTCCGCTGCTCCGTCGGGTGCCACGTCCAGCGCTTCTGCGGCCGCTTCGTCGGTCGCGGGCGGAGCTGTCGCCGGCGGAGCCGTCGGCGCGGTGCCGGGCCCCGCCTCCGGCTACGAGGACGACGACCACGACCGCTACGGAGTCGATCCTGTGGCGGAGATGACCGCGGGCTATCCTGAGGTCGAGGGCGACTCCGACGAGGACGCCTGGCAGCTGACCGACAGGGAGTAGACCGCATGTCGGTGCCCGAAACGCCCCCGCCCGCAGCGGCGGACGGCGGATCCCCGCGCGTGAGCAACTGGAACCTGCCCAACGCGATCACGGTGGTGCGCATCCTGCTCGCCCCCCTCTTCGTGTGGATGCTGCTGGCGGACGACGGGCAGGACGGCTGGCTGCGGTGGGCCGCCGCCGTGCTCTTCATCGTCGCGATCGCCACGGACGGCGTGGACGGTGCGCTCGCGCGGCGCAACGGGCTGGTGACCGACCTCGGCAAGCTGCTCGACCCCATCGCCGACAAGGTGCTGACCGGCGGCGCCCTCATCGCCCTGTCGATCCTCGGCGAGCTGCCGTGGTGGGTGACGGTCGTCATCCTGGTGCGCGAGGTCGGCATCACGATCTACCGGTTCGTCGTCATCCGTCAGGGCGTCATCGCCGCCTCCCGCGGAGGCAAGATCAAGACCATCGTGCAGTCCGTGGCGATCTCGTTCGCGCTGGTGCCGCTCTGGACGGTCTTCGGCGACTGGATCTACTGGGTTGACGGTGTCCTCATGACGGCCGCTGTCATCCTTACCGTCTGGACCGGATTCGACTACCTCTGGCAGGCGTGGAAGGGCCGGAGGGCGAAGCGTGCCCTCGCCTGACGGCACCGCGTCCACGGTCGCCGTCGTCCGCGCCCTCATCGACCGCGGGCTGAGCGTGGCGGTGGCGGAGTCGCTGACCGGGGGGCTGCTGACGGCGGAGCTCACCAGCGTGCCCGGTGCGTCCGCCGTGGTGCTCGGGGGAGCGGTGGTCTACGCGACCGAGCTGAAGCACACGCTGCTGGGGGTGGACGGTGCCCTGCTCGATGCGGAGGGCCCGGTGCACCCGGAGGTGGCGCGCCAGCTGGCGGCCGGGGTGCGGGGGCGGCTGGCCGTCGGCGGTCGTCCCGCCGACCTCGGCGTCTCGACGACGGGCGTGGCCGGCCCGGACCCGCAGGGCGGGCGGCCGGTCGGGACTGTGTTCGTCGGCGTCTCGTCGTCGACCGGGACGCGCGCGGTGGCGCTCGAGCTCTCGGGGGACCGCGACGCCATCCGCCGCCGGACCGTTCGGGACGCGGTCGCGGCGCTCGCGGACGAGCTCGGCATAACGGCTGGTTGAAGATGGCGTATTACCGCGGGAATACGCGGTGTTTCGGTCTCGTTACACCTGCTGCATTCACAAGAAAAGCCCAGTAGCCCTCGATATCGTGAAGCTCAGGGATGCGGTACATTCGTATCCCATCGATACGTCGGCAGGGATAGAGAGGGAGGCTCCGAATGATTCTTGTACGTCAGGAAATCGGCGACGTGCTCAGGGACTTCCGCCTGCAAAAGGGTCGTACGCTCCGTCAGGTCGCGAGCAAGGCGAGCGTCGCGCTCGGATACCTCAGCGAGGTCGAGCGCGGACAGAAGGAGGCGTCGAGTGAGATCCTCGCCTCCGTCGCAGACGCGCTGGAGACGCCGGTCTCGGTCATCATGCGCGAGGTCGGGGACCGCATCGCGGTTCTCGAGGGCCTCGAGCCGGTGATCCCGGACACGGTTCCGGACGAGTTCGTCCAGGCGATGGACACGGACCTGGTCGCCCGCTGATTCCGAACAGACTCGAGGACGCCCCGCCCAGCGCGGGGCGTCCTTCGTTTTCCCCCTTCGTCTTCTTACCCGAAGTAAGGACCCATGAAGCTCAGTGAGTTCCAGCGCGCCGTCTCGGACGAGTTCGGCAGCTCCTACGGTCAGACGCTGCTGACCGACCTCGTACTCGGCGAGCTCGGGGGTCGCACGGCCAACGAGGCCATCGCCGCGGGACTGTCCCCGCGGGAGGTCTGGATCGCGCTGTGCAAAGAGACCGGCGTACCCCAGTCGCGCTGGTACGGCGCCGGGAAGCCCGCGCCCAAGCGCTGATCCCGGCCTGCGACACGCCGGTTCCGCTCTCTCGAAGATATGTTCGGAACTGGCTACACTTCTTCACAACGGCAGTCGAAAACCGGTTGTCCACAGATCGCGCGTCCCTCGCTTCAGTGTCGGACGTCACTCCTAGAGTCGAACCGTAGCGAAGCCCACGAAGGAGAACCGCAAATGCCATCACCCGCAGACCGCGAGAAGGCCCTGGAGACAGCCCTCGCGCAGATCGACCGTCAGTTCGGCAAGGGCTCCGTCATGCGACTGGGCAGCGACGAGCGCGCCCCCGTCGAGGTCGTCCCCACCGGATCGATCGCCCTCGACGTCGCGCTCGGCATCGGCGGCCTCCCGCGCGGCCGCATCGTCGAGATCTACGGTCCGGAGTCGTCCGGTAAGACGACCCTGACCCTCCACGCGATCGCCAACGCCCAGCGGGCCGGTGGCATCGCCGCCTTCATCGACGCGGAGCACGCGCTCGACCCCGAGTACGCCCGCAAGCTCGGCGTCGACATCGACGCCCTGCTGGTCTCCCAGCCCGACACGGGTGAGCAGGCGCTCGAGATCGCCGACATGCTCGTCCGCTCCGGCTCCATCGACCTCATCGTCATCGACTCCGTCGCCGCCCTCGTGCCGCGCGCCGAGATCGAGGGCGAGATGGGCGACTCGCACGTCGGTCTGCAGGCCCGCCTCATGTCGCAGGCGCTCCGCAAGCTGACCGGTGCGCTCAGCCAGACGAACACCACGATGATCTTCATCAACCAGCTGCGTGAGAAGGTCGGCGTGTTCTTCGGCAGCCCCGAGACCACGGCCGGCGGTAAGGCGCTCAAGTTCTACGCCTCCGTGCGACTCGACATCCGTCGCATCGAGACGCTGAAAGACGGCACCGACGCGGTCGGAAACCGCACGCGCGTCAAGGTCGTCAAGAACAAGATGGCGCCGCCCTTCAAGCAGGCCGAGTTCGACATCCTGTACGGCGTCGGCATCTCCCGCGAGGGCAGCCTCCTCGACTTCGGTGTCGAGCACACGATCGTCAAGAAGTCGGGTGCCTGGTACACCTACGAGGGCGACCAGCTCGGTCAGGGCAAGGAGAACTCGCGCAACTTCCTGATCGCCAACCCGGACATCGCCGCCGAGATCGAGCAGAAGATCAAGATCAAGCTCGGTATCGTCGCCGACCCGAACGCGGTGGCCGAGGCCCCGTCGAACGTCGGATCGATCGAAGACAAGCTGCAGGCCCGTAAGGGCGCCTGACGGTGCCCGACACCTCCCGGAGGAGCCTCGCGTGGTCGTGAGATTCCCGTCGTCGCCCGACGGCGGAACAGGCGAAGACTTGGCGCACGGATCGTCCCGCGAGGGGGCGGCCGGCGCGGGTGACGCAGCTGAGGAGACGGAGCGTCTGGCTCCGGTCACCCCGCTGCGTCGCCCGAGCGCCGGCGCGGACTCCTCACGGCGGCGTTCGGGTGATGACCACCCGTCGCGGAGGAGTGCCCGTGCTCGCGGGGATTCGCCGGTCGCCGAGCCGGTGGAGTTTCCGACGCCGGCGAACGGCGGTTCCAGCGGCTCCCGCGAGCCGAGCGGCGCCGGAGCCGGAGGGTGGAACAACACGTGGGGCGCGGAGCCGCAGGCGCCCGCGCCCGTGGTCGAGGAGATCGACGAGGAGACGGAGCGTCAGACCCGCAAGACGACGGGTCTCGCCATCCGGCAGCTGGCTCGGCGCGGCATGTCGCGCTGGGAGCTCGAGCAGGTGCTCACCCGGCGCGAGATCGCGCCCGAGGTGTACGGTCCCGAACTCGACCGGCTGGAGGCGATGGGCGTGATCGACGACGCATCCCTCGCCGTCTCGCTCGCCTTCACGCAACACAGCCGTAAGGGGCTGGGCCGGACGGCGATCGAGCAGGAGCTGAAGCGCCGGCACATCGATCCCGAGCTCATCGAGGCGGCGCTGGCCGACATTGGCCAGGATGACGAACTCGAGCGGGCGACGGAACTCGCGATCAAGCGCATCGGGCAGCTCTCCTCGTATGACGACGAGACGGCGCGGCGGCGGCTGCACGGGTTCCTCGCGCGCAAGGGCTACGCCTCCGACGTGGTTCGACAGGCCATGGACGCCGCCTTCGCGGGGCGACGGTCGCGTGGGGGATCGGGCGTGCGCTTCCAGTAGCCGCCGCCGGCGGGGCGCATCCGGCCGGGTGCATCCTGTCAGGCACAGCCGGGCGGGTGCGCCACGTAGGCGCCGATCATGTCGTCGCGCGCGACCTCGAAAACGTAGACTGGTCGCCATCATGAGCATCGTCGAACAGCGCAGCGTCATCGAGCCCTCCGAGGCGGCGGTCCGGCCCGACGGCCGAGCGCGCACGTACGAGGTGCGCACGTTCGGCTGCCAGATGAACGTGCACGACTCCGAGCGGCTCAGCGGGTCCCTCGAAGCGGCCGGCTACGTCCCCGCGAACGGCGACGAGGCCGACATCGTGGTCATCAACACGTGCGCCGTCCGCGAGAACGCCGACAACAAGCTCTACGGCAACCTCGGCCACCTCGCCAACGTGAAGCGGCGGCACGAGGGGATGCAGATCGCCGTCGGCGGGTGCCTCGCCCAGAAGGACAAGAACGTCATCCTCGAGAAGGCGCCCTGGGTCGACGTCGTCTTCGGCACCCACAACATGGGCTCGCTGCCCAGCCTCCTTGAGCGCGCCCGGCACAACGACGCCGCGGAGATCGAGATCCTCGAATCGCTCGAGACGTTCCCGTCCACCCTGCCGACCAAGCGCGACTCCTCCTACTCCGGATGGGTCTCGATCTCCGTCGGGTGCAACAACACGTGTACGTTCTGCATCGTCCCGTCGCTGCGCGGCAAGGAGAAGGACCGCCGCCCGGGCGACATCCTCGCCGAGATCCAGGCGCTCGTCGACGACGGCGCCATCGAGGTGACGCTGCTCGGGCAGAACGTCAACTCCTATGGCGTGGAGTTCGGCGACCGTCAGGCGTTCAGCAAGCTGCTCCGCGCCGCCGGTCAGATCGAGGGCCTGGAGCGCATCCGCTTCACCAGTCCGCACCCGGCGGCCTTCACCGACGACGTCATCGACGCCATGGCGGAGACCCCGAACGTCATGCCGCAGCTGCACATGCCGCTGCAGTCGGGCTCCGACCGCATCCTCCGCTCGATGCGCCGCTCGTACCGCTCCGAGAAGTTCCTCGGCATCCTCGACCGCGTGCGCGCCAAGCTGCCGGACGCCGCCATCAGCACCGACATCATCGTCGGCTTCCCCGGCGAGACCGAGGAGGACTTCCAGGAGACGCTCCGCGTCGTCGAGGCCGCGCGCTTCGCCTCCGCCTTCACCTTCCAGTACTCGATCCGCCCCGGCACCCCGGCCGCGACGATGGCGGACCAGGTGCCGAAGGAGATCGTCCAGGACCGCTACGACCGGCTGATCGCCCTGCAGGAGCGCATCTCCCTCGAAGAGAACCAGGCGCTGATCGGCCGCGAGGTCGAACTGCTCGTCGCCAACGGCGAGGGACGCAAAGACGCCGACACCCACCGCCTCAGCGGCCGGGCGCGCGACAGCCGGCTCGTCCACTTCGAGGCGCCGGCCGGATCGGACGTGCCGCGTCCCGGCGATGTGGTCACCGTGCGCGTGACGCAGGCTGCGCCGCACTACCTGATCGCGGACTCGTCCGACGGAGCGCCGCTCCGCATCCGCCGCACGCGTGCGGGCGAGGCGTGGGACCGCGCCGAAGCCGAATCCTGCGCCGTCCCGTCGCACGGATCGGCCGGGGCAGCATCCGGCGGTCGTGTGTCTCTCGGGCTGCCCGAGCTGCGCGTCGGGCTCCCGGCGCCGCTCACCCTCACGCCGCGCACCCGCGAGCCGCTCACGTCGCCCGGCGTCGGAACGATGCCGATCTACGACCCGACGGACGGGCAGCGCTGAGCGCGGCACCGCCAGCCGATCCGGTGCAGTCCGTCCCGCTGGTCGCGATCGTCGGACCCACCGGCACCGGCAAGACCGACCTCTCGCTCGCCCTCGCCCGGGCGCTCAAGGAACACGGGCGCGCCGCTGAGGTGGTCAACGCGGACGCCATGCAGCTGTACCGAGGGATGGACATCGGCACGGCGAAGCTGCCGCAGACGGAGTGGGGCGGCATCCCGCACCACCTCTTCGACGTGCTCGACGTGACCGACGAGGCCACCGTGGCGCGCTACCAGCCCGAGGCCCGCGCGACGATCTCCGACATCCTCGATCGGGGCGCCGTGCCGCTGCTGGTGGGCGGATCCGGGCTCTATGTCTCCAGCGTGATCTTCGACCTGCAGTTCCCGGGCACCGACCCGGAGCTGCGGGCGCAGCTGGAGGCGGAGCTCGCCGAGCATGGACCCGGGATGCTGTTCCAGCGGCTGGCGGAACTCGACCCCGACGCGGCCCGGCGGATCGGGTCCCGGAACGGCCGCCGGATCGTGCGCGCCCTCGAAGTTGCGCAGCTCACCGGAACGTCGGTCAGCGGCGCTCTGCCCGAGGAGCCGCGCCCGTGGCACGAGCCGACCGTCGTGATCGGGCTCGCGGCGCCACGCGACGAACTCGTCACCCGCCTCGACGCCCGCGTCCAGGGGATGTGGGACGCCGGCCTGCTCGGAGAGGTCACCAACCTCATACCGCGGGGACTCGACCGCGGCGTGACCGCCCGGCGCGCCATCGGTTACGCCCAGGCCCTGGCGGAACTGCGGGGCGAGCTCGAGCGCGACGACGCCATCGCGCAGACCCAGCAGCTGACGCGCCGCTACGCGCGGAGACAGGTCAGCTGGTTCAAGCGCTACCCGGGCATCCACTGGCTCGACTACGACGACCCGCGGCTGGTCGAGACCGCGCTCGCGCTGGTGGATGCGGCGAGCCGCCCTGCCGCCGATCGCTAGGCTGGTGCGCATGGCGACCATCCACTTCACCAAGGGTCAGGGCACCGGCAACGACTTCGTGCTGTACTCCGACCCGGACGGGCGCCTGCCGCTCACTCCCGCGCAGATCGCCGAGATCTGCGACCGGCACTTCGGTGTCGGTGCCGACGGGGTGATCCGCGCGGTGCGGTCCGAGCACGTCGCCGACGGTGCCGCCGCCCTGGCGGAGGACGCCGACGCCACCTGGTTCATGGACTACTACAACGCGGACGGCTCGCTCGCCGAGATGTGCGGCAACGGCATCCGCGTGTACGTCCGCTACCTGCTCGAGACCGGCCTCGCCGAGCTTCCCGAGGGCGGCACGCTCTCCGTCGGCACGCGGTCCGGCGTGCGCGACGTGCAGCGCAGCACCAACGGCTTCCAGGTGGACCTCGGCCGCTGGGACCTCGCCGGCGGCGAGCCGCTCGTCCGGGCGAAGGAGCTTCCCGTCGCACGCCCGGGGCTGGGCATCGACATGGGCAACCCGCACGTCGTTGTCGCCGTCGCGGACGACTCCGAGCTCGACGCCGCCGACCTGTCGTACATCCCGCACCTCGAGCCCGCGCCGGAGCACGGCGCGAACGTCGAGTTCGTCGTGCCGCACGACCCGCTCGTCGTGGACGGCGTCGGCCGCATCCGGATGCGCGTGCACGAGCGCGGCAGCGGCGAGACGCTCTCCTGCGGCACGGGTGCTGCGGCCGCGGCCCTCGCGGTCCGCTACTGGGCCGGCGAGGGCGCCCCGAACCAGTGGCGCGTGGATGTGCCCGGCGGCACCGTGGGCGTCCGCATGTTCCCGACCGAGGACGGCGAGCACGTCGGCCTCTCCGGCCCCGCCGAGCTCGTCTTCACCGGCACCCTCGACCTCGCCTGACCTACCCCCCGCCGTCGAGTACACGAAAAGTGCACGCGACGCGCCGTCGAAGCGTGCACTTTTCGTGTACTCGACGGAGGGACGGAACCGAGGGAGCGAGGACGGCGCGGGTCAGGAGTGCGCGCGGGCGCGCAGCACGCGGAAGCCCTTGGCGGTGGCGGCGCGGGTGATCGTCAGGTCCGGGAAGGTCGTCTGCATCCAGCGGTGCAGCGAGTCGCTGCCGAGGTTGCGCTGGACGACCAGCCACGCGTCCGAGCCGGGCTCGAGGCGGGGCAGCCAGCGCTCCAGGATGTTGTGCAGCTCGTTCTTGCCCACGCGGATCGGCGGATTCGACCAGATCGTGGTGAATCGGACGTCATCGGGAAGATTTTCCGGCGTCACCGGGTTTACATTGGTGAGGCCGAGCTTCTGCGCATTCCTGCGCACCACATCCAGCGCTCGGTTGTTGACGTCGACGGCCCAGACCGTCGCATGAGGGGATTCGAGAGCAAGTGTGAGAGCCAGCGGCCCCCAGCCACAGCCGAGGTCGAGAAGCTGACCTCCGGGCGGTGGTGAGGGCACATGGTCCAGCAGCACTCGCGTACCCGTGTCCACGCGCTCGGGGCTGAAGATCCCGTTGGCCGTCACCAGCTCGTACGTCTGTCCGGCCAGGCGTGCGGTGAGCGGCCGCAGGTTCAGCTCGCTCTCCGGCGCCGGGGAAAAGTAGTGATCTCCGCTGGCCATAAGCAGACCGTACAGGACACAGAAGTACAAGACGAACTAGGGTTGACCCGGATCAGGGGAACTGAATGACTGATAACACCGATATCCGCGAACACGACGCCGACGACGTGGTCGCACGCGTGCTCGCGACCGAGCAGAGCCGCGCATCCGTCACGCTTTTCGGCGGCGCGACGTCCTCGCGCGCCCAGGCGCTGCAGAGCGACGCCGACGAGGGCGGCTTCCACGACGGCGAGCAGTTCGACCGTGAGGAGCGCGCGGCGCTGCGCCGCGTCTCCGGTCTCTCGACCGAGCTGCAGGACGTCACCGAGGTCGAGTACCGGCAGCTGCGCCTCGAGAACGTCGTGCTGATCGGCGTGTACTCGCAGGGCTCCCTGCAGGACGCCGAGAACTCGATGCGCGAGCTCGCGGCACTGGCTGAGACGGCCGGGGCCGTGGTTCTCGACGGGATGCTGCAGCGCCGTCCGCACCCGGACGCGAGCACCTACCTCGGCCGCGGCAAGGCGGAAGAGCTTGCCGGAATCGTGGCCGCTCTCGGCGCCGACACCGTGGTGGCCGACACCGAGCTCGCGCCGAGCCAGCGCCGTGCGCTGGAGGACGTGGTGAAGGTGAAGGTGATCGACCGCACGGCCGTGATCCTCGACATCTTCAGCCAGCACGCCAAGAGCCGCGAGGGCAAGGCACAGGTCGAGCTCGCGCAGCTCGAGTACCTGCTGCCGCGTCTGCGCGGCTGGGGTGAGTCGATGTCCCGCCAGGCCGGTGGCCAGGTGGGTGGCGCGGGAGCCGGAATGGGCTCGCGCGGTCCCGGTGAGACGAAGATCGAGCTGGACCGTCGCCGCATCCACTCGCGCATGGCCCGTCTGCGCAAGCAGATCGCCGGCTTCAAGCCGGCCCGCGAGGCGAAGCGCGCCAACCGCACCCGGCACTCCGTGCCGTCCGTCGCGATCGCCGGCTACACCAACGCCGGCAAGTCCAGCCTGCTGAACCGCGTGACGAAGGCCGGCGTGCTGGTCGAGAACGCGCTGTTCGCGACGCTGGATGCGACGGTGCGCCGCTCGGTGACCGCCGACGGCCGCCTGTACACGCTGGCGGACACCGTCGGCTTCGTGCGCAACCTGCCGCACCAGCTGGTGGAGGCGTTCCGCTCGACCCTGGAGGAGGTCGCCGACTCCGACGTCATCCTGCATGTGGTCGACGGCTCGCACCCGGACCCGGCGTCGCAGCTGGCGACGGTGCGCGACGTCATCGGCGAGGTGGGCGCGCGCGGCATCCCCGAGATCGTGGTCTTCAACAAGGCCGACCTGATCTCGGCGGACGACCGGCTGGTGCTGCGTGGCCTCGAGCCGGGCGCCATCTTCGCCTCCGCCCGCACGGGCGAGGGCATCGACGAGGTGCTCGCCGCCATCGCGCGGCTGCTGCCCGACCCGTCCCTCGAGGTGGAGCTGGTGGTCCCGTACGACCGCGGCGACCTGATCTCGGCCCTGCACGAGCGCGGCCGGGTCATCTCCACCGAGTACGTGGAGGAGGGCACCCGCGTGACCGCACGGATCATGCCGGAGTACCACGCGGCGTTCGAGCCGTTCGAGGTGACGAAGACCGACAGCGCGACGGCGTAGCCGCCGGACGGCGACGCGGCGGGAGACCGCAGCGGACGAGGCCGGACGGGATCGATGTGTCGAACCATGACACGGACGATTCCGTCCGGCCTTTCGCGTTGCTAGATTTCCAGACAACCGCAGCGGGCGACCGCTGACGTGGTGCGACAGCCGAGCCCGGCACCCGCCCGTGCGATCCCGCACTGTGCTTACACAGTGCGCGGGTCGTCCCGTGCCGCTGTCCGACCATTCGAGGAGCCCATGAGCTGTACCGAGGCCCGGTACTCCTTCGAGCTGTACCCTCCCCGCAACGAGCGCGCCGCCGCTGCGCTGCCGGCCACCATCGACCGCCTCGCGGCAGTGCGGCCCGACTTCATCTCGGTGACGTTCGGGGCCGGCGGCTCGTCGCGCACGGCGTCACTGGAGGTGCTCCGCTACATCCTGGAGCACACCGACGTGAGCCCGATGGCGCACCTCACCTGCGTCGGCTCCTCCACGGAGGAGGTCAACCGTCTGATCCGCGAGTTCCTCGACGCGGGCGTGCGCCGGTTCCTGGCCGTCCGCGGCGACCCGCCCGTCGGGCTGCCCGAGGGCGAGGACCCGATCGGCGACATCCGCACGACCGCGGAGCTGGTGCAGCTCATCCACCGTGTTCAGGCCGAGCGCGTGCCGTACGGCGAGCTTCCGGTGCCCGGTCTGCACGCCCGGGCCGTGCTGGAGCACCGCGAGCACGTGCAGATCGCCGTCGCCGCGTTCCCGAACGGGCATCCGTCGTCACGATCCGTGTCGCAGGACATCGACGCCCTGCTGGCGAAGCAGGCGGCGGGCGCGAACCTCGGGATCACGCAGCTGTTCTTCCACGCCGAGGACTACTTCCACTTCACGCAGCGCGCCGCCGAGGCCGGTGTGACTTTCCCCATCCTGCCCGGGATCATGCCCGTCACGAGCCCCGCGCGGCTGAAGCGGATGCTCGAGCTCAGCGGCGAGGACCTCCCCAGCGACCTCGCGATCGAGCTGGAGGTCGAGCCCACCGACGAGGGCCGCCGTGAGATCGGCATCGCCTGGGCGGCCCGGCTGGCGCAGCGCCTGCTCGACGGCGGCGCCCCCGGCCTCCACCTGTACACGTTCAACCAGCACGAGGCGGTCCTGTCCGTGCTGGACCGGATCGGCGCGCTCGCTGACGCGGACCGCCCTGCACGCCCCACCCCCGAGAAATCGGCCACCGAAAAGGAACCAGCATGACCGACACCACCCGCGCCGCCTTCCCGGCGGGCACGATCATCGGCTACCCGCGCATCGGCCGCCGCCGCGAGCTGAAGAAGGCCGTCGAGGCGTTCTGGGCGGGCAGCATCACCGCCGACGAGCTGGAGCAGACCGCTGCCGGCCTCCGCTCCGCGACCCGCGAGCGTCTCGCGTCGCTCGGCCTCGGCCGCACCGACGCGTCCATCCCGGAGAGCTTCAGCTACTACGACCAGGTGCTGGATGCGGCGGTCACTGTCGGCGCGCTGCCCGGGCGGTTCGCCGGGCTGGCGGGCGCGGACGGCTCCGTCGACCTGGCCGGCTACTTCACGATCGCCCGCGGCGAGGGGGAGAACCCGCCGCTGGAGATGACGAAGTGGTTCGACTCGAACTACCACTACCTGGTGCCCGAGATCGGCCCGGAGACGGACTTCCGCCTGGCCTCCGACCGCGTCGTCCGCGAGTTCGAGGAGGCGCGTGAGGCGGGCTTCGTGACCCGCCCGGTCGTCGTCGGACCGGTCACCTTCCTGCTGCTCAGCAAGCCGAGCGACGACGCCCCGGAGGGCTTCCGCCCGCTCTCGCGCCTGGCCGACCTCCTGCCGGTCTACCGCGAGCTGCTCGCCCGTCTGGCGGCCGCCGGCGCGCCGTGGGTGCAACTGGACGAGCCGGCCCTGGTGAGCGAGAGCATCGACGAGCCGCGGGATGTGGTGCTCGCCGCCGTGAGCACCACCTACGCCGACCTCGGCTCGGCGGCGGAGCGGCCCGCGATCTTCGTCGCGGCGCCCTACGGCAGCCTGGACGACGCCCTCGCGCCGCTCGCGGCCAGCCCGGTCGAGGCGATCTCCCTCGACCTGGTGCGGGGGAGCATCCCCACCGGTCTCGACGCGGCCACGGCCTCCGCCCTCGCGGGCAAGACCCTGGTCGGCGGCGTGATCGACGGCCACAACATCTGGCGCGGCGACCTCGAGGCGGCCTTCGGCAAACTGACCGAGCTGCTGTCGCTGAGCCCCGACGTCGCGGTCTCGACCTCCACCTCGCTGCTGCACGTCCCGCACGACGTGGACGACGAGCCGGACCTGGATGCGCGACTCAAGACGTGGCTCGCGTTCGCCGACCAGAAGGTCGCCCAGGTGGCGGTGCTCGCCCGCGGACTCGTCGACGGTCACGAGGCCATCCAGGACGAGCTCACCGCTGCGACCGCGGCCCTCGCCGACCGCGCGTCGGCGCCCGGCGTGCGCGTCCCCGCCGTGCGGGAGCGCGAGGCCGCCCTCACCCGCGCCGACTTCCGTCGCGGCGACTACACCGCCCGCCAGGCGGCGCAGGACGAGGCGCTCGGCCTGCCGTTCCTCCCGACCACCACGATCGGCTCGTTCCCGCAGACCGCGGACATCCGCCGGTCGCGCGCCCAGCTGGCGAAGGGCCTCATCACCGAGGCCGAGTACCTGGGCCGGATGCGCGACGAGATCAAGCGGGTCGTCGACCTGCAGGAGGAGATCGGCATCGACGTCATCGTGCACGGCGAGCCCGAGCGCAACGACATGGTGCAGTACTTCGCCGAGAACCTGGACGGCTTCGCGGTGACGCAGAACGGCTGGGTGCAGTCGTACGGCTCGCGCTGCACGCGCCCGTCGATCCTCTGGGGCGACGTGTCGCGTCCGGCGCCGATCACGGTCGACTGGTCGGCGTACACGCAGAGCCTCACCGAGAAGCCGGTCAAGGGGATGCTGACCGGGCCGGTCACCATCCTCGCCTGGTCGTTCGTGCGCGACGACCAGCCGCTGGGCGAGACCGCCCGTCAGGTCGCGCTCGCGCTCCGCGACGAGATCGCCGACCTCGAGGCCGCGGGCATCCGCGTCGTGCAGGTCGACGAGCCCGCCCTGCGCGAGCTGCTGCCGCTGAAGAAGTCGGCGCAGGACGAGTACCTGGAGTGGTCGGTCGGCTCGTTCCGGCTGGCGACCTCCGGCGTCGCCGACCGCACGCAGATCCACACGCACCTCTGCTACTCGGAGTTCGGCGTGGTGATCGACGCGATCCGCAACCTGGATGCCGACGTCACCAGCATCGAGGCCGCGCGGAGCCGCATGGAGGTCGTGCACGACATCCAGCGGTCCGGGTTCGAGCACGGCATCGGGCCGGGCGTGTACGACATCCACTCGCCGCGCGTTCCGTCGGTCACCGAGGTCACCGAGCTGCTGGAGACGGCGCTGAGCGCGATCCCCGGGCGTCAGCTCTGGGTGAACCCGGACTGCGGGCTGAAGACCCGCGGCTACGACGAGACGGTCGCGTCGCTGCGGAACATCATCGAGGCCACGCGCGGAGTGCGGGAGCGGGCGGCGGTCACCGCCTGACGTTCCCGTCATCAGCAGAACGGCCGTCGGCCCCGGTACGCGCACAGCGAACCGGGGCCGGCGCCGTTTCCGGCATCGCCTGTTTCGGCCACCCGGCGTGTGAGGATGGGCGCATGGTGCGGCGGTGCCGGCGATGAGGATCGCGGACGACGAGTTCGAGCGGATGGTCGGCGAGATCTTCGACGAGCTGCCGGACGACATGGTGGGGCCGTTGGAGAACGTCGCCATCCTGATCGAGGACCAGCCGCCGAGCGCGCGCCCGCGGCTGTTCGGGCTGTACAGCGGGCGGCCGCTGACGCGGCGGTCCGTCTACGGGTTCGGGGAGCTGCCGGACCGGATCACGCTGTTCCGCAACAACCTCGAGGCGTCGAGCTCGAGCGTCGAGGAGTTGCGGGCGCGCGTCCGCGTCACCCTGGTGCACGAGATCGGGCACTACTTCGGGCTGTCGGACGACCGGCTTCGCGAACTCGGCTGGGCCTGACTCCTCGTCAGACCGCGCGGAGGACCGCGACGACCTTGCCGAGGACGGTGGCGAAGTCGCCCAGGATCGGCTCGAAGTTGGAGTTGCGGGGCAGCAGCCAGGTGTGGCCGTCGCGCTGGCGGAAGACCTTCACCGTGGCCTCCTCGTCGAGCATCGCCGCAACGATGTCGCCGTTCTCCGCCGTGTTCTGCGCGCGGACCACGACCCAGTCGCCGTCGCAGATGGCCGCGTCGATCATGGACTCGCCGACGACCTTCAGCATGAACAGCTCGCCGTTGCCGACCAGCTGGCGGGGGAGCGGGAACACCTCGTCGACCTGCTGCTCCGCGGTGATCGGGATGCCGGCGGCGATGCGGCCGACGAGCGGCACCATGGCGGCGTCGCCGACGGGCGTCTGGTTCTCGTAGTCCGGGGTCGGGCCCGACGACGGCAGGTCGATGAGGATCTCGAGCGCGCGCGGACGGTTCGGGTCGCGACGCAGGTAGCCGCTCAGCTCCAGCTGGTTCAGCTGGTGGGTGACCGAGGAGAGGGAGGAGAGGCCGACCGCGTCGCCGATCTCGCGCATGCTCGGCGGATAGCCCCGCTGGCTCACCGAGCGCTGGATCACGTCGAGGATCGCGAGCTGCTTGTCGCTGAGGTTCTTCCGGCGGCGGGTGCCCCCGCGGGCCTGGTTCTCGTTCGACACGGGCGTCCTCTCCTGGCGTCGGCGTCGTCCGGGGGTGCTCCCGGTACGAATGTCGGTGGTCCCTGATCTGATGTCCTCAGACAGTCGAAACTGTATCCGCGTCGGAAGGGGAAGACAAACATGTGTTCGAGTGTGTCGCGAACTTCGTCCCTGAATTCCTCGTCCGAGGGCGCCTTGCGGATTCAGACATTCGAAGATACATTCGGAACACAGCTTCGCACCCGCGAGTCTGAGGAGGTCACGGCCATGAGTGCAGTACTGATGAGCGAGTCGGTTCCCGCCCTGCGTGCGGTCCCGCCCCTGCCCGAGGGCGCCCGCGTCCGACTGCGCCTCACCCGTCGCGGCCGCGCGGTCCTGTCCGCACTCGTCGCCCTTCCCCTCGTCATCGGCGCACTGGTCTTCGCCCTCAACGGCGGCGGAGCGGTCGCGAACGGCGAGCAGACCCACGTCAGCTTCCAGTACGTGACGGTCGAGTCCGGCGACTCGCTCTGGTCGGTCGCCGAGCGCGTGGCCCCGAACGCGGATCCGCGCGACGTGATCGCCGACCTCGTCTCGCTCAACGGCCTCGAGTCCGCGGTGGTGTCGCCCGGCCAGCAGCTCGCGATCCCGGCGAAGTACGCGCACTGAGCGCGCGCGAGCGGCCCGTCATCGGGCGTAGCGCATCCATCGCCCTGGCTACGATTGAACGGTGACTTCTCTCTCCGAGCTGCCGATCCGCGACGACCTCCGTGGTCGTTCGCCGTACGGCGCGCCTCAGCGTCCGGTTCCCGTCGCGCTCAATGTGAATGAGAACACGCATCCGGTGCCCGAGGACGTCGCCTCGGACATCGTCGCTCGCGTCGCGGCCGCCGTCGGCGGAGTCAACCGGTACCCGGATCGGGAGTTCACCGAGCTCCGCGAGGCGTTCGCCCGCTACCTCGGGCACGACCTCACGCCGGAGCAGATCTGGGCGGCCAACGGCTCGAACGAGGTGCTGCAGCACATCCTTCAGGCGTTCGGCGGTCCGGGGCGCACGCTGCTCGGCTTCGCCCCGACCTACTCGATGTACCCGCTGCTCGCGGCCGGGACCGGCACCGAGTACCTGGCGGGCACCCGCGACGCGGACTACGAGCTCACACCGGAGACGGCCGCGTCGCAGATCCGCGACCTCGACCCGGACATCGTGATCCTCTGCTCGCCGAACAACCCGACCGGCACGCCGCTCGGCATCGAGACGATCGAGGCGGCGTACGCCGCCGCCCGCGGCATCGTCGTCGTCGACGAGGCCTACGCCGAGTTCCTGCCCGACGGCGTGCCGTCCGCGCTCACCCTGCTGCCGGGCCGACCGCGCCTCCTGATCTCGCGGACCATGAGCAAGGCGTTCGCGTTCGCGGGCGCCCGCGTCGGCTATCTCGCCGCCGACCCGGCCGTGGTCGACGCGCTGCGGCTGGTCCGCCTCCCGTACCACCTGTCCGCACTCACGCAGGCGGCGGCGCTCGGCGCGCTCGCCCACGCGGACGAGATGCTGGCCACCGTCGGCGAGATCCGCACACAGCGCGACCGGCTCGTCTCCGAGCTGCGCCGCCTCGGCTACACGCCGCACCGCTCGGGCAGCAACTTCGTGCTGTTCGGGGGTATGAGCGACCCGCAGGCGACTTTCGAGGCGCTGGCCGAGCGCGGCATCCTGATCCGGGATGTCGGCATCCCGCACCACCTGCGGGTCACCGCCGGGACGGAAGCCGAGACCACCGCGTTCCTCGAGGCGCTGGCCGCGCTCGGGCGTCCGGGCGCCGCCGCGGCGGAGGATGAGGCGCCGGAGCGGTCGCAGGGCGCCCCGGTAGACTCGGACCTATGACGAATCGCGCCGCCACGGTCACGCGGGAGACGAGCGAGTCGAGCATCGAGCTGAGCCTCGACCTCGACGGCACCGGCACCTCCGACATCCAGACGAGCGTCCCGTTCTACGACCACCTGCTGACCGCGTTCGCCAAGCACTCGCTCACCGATCTGCGCATCCGCGCGACCGGCGACACCGACATCGACGTGCACCACACGGTGGAGGACGTCGGCATCGTGCTCGGGCAGGCCATCCGGCAGGCCCTGGGCGACAAGTCGGGCATCTCCCGCTACGGCGACGCGCTCGTTCCGTTGGACGAAGCGCTCGTGCAGGCGGTCGTCGACATCTCGGGCCGCCCCTACCTCGTGCACAGCGGCGAGCCCGCCGGCTTCGAGCTGCACCTGATCGGCGGGCACTTCACCGGGTCGATGGTCCGTCACGTCTTCGAGGCGATCTCGTTCAACGCCGCGCTCACCACGCACATCACCGTGATCGGCGGCCGCGACCCGCACCACATCGCGGAGGCCGAGTTCAAGGCGTTCGCCCGTGCGTTCCGCCAGGCGAAGGCGCTCGACCCGCTGATCAGCGGCATCCCCTCGACGAAGGGCGCGCTGTGACCGACGGGCGCGCTCCGAAGGTCGTCGTCTTCGACTACGGGTCGGGCAACGTCCACTCGGCCGTCAAGGCGCTCGAAGCCGCAGGCGCCGACGTGGAGCTGACCGGCAACCGCCGCCGCGCGCAGGAGGCCGACGGCCTGCTGGTCCCCGGTGTCGGTGCGTTCACCGCCGTCGCCGAGGCGCTGCGCGCCTCGCACGGGGACGAGGTCGTCGACCGGCGCCTCGCCGGAGGGCGGCCGGTGCTCGGCATCTGCGTCGGGATGCAGGTCATGTTCGACCGCGGAGTCGAGCACGGCATCGAGACCGAGGGGCTGGGGGAGTGGCCGGGCACGGTCGACCTCCTGCGTGCCGACGTGGTGCCGCACATGGGCTGGAACACGGTCCGCGCCCCCGAGGACTCCACGCTGTTCGCCGGCCTCCAGGACGAGCGGTTCTACTTCGTCCACTCCTACGCAGTGCAGGACTGGACGCTCGCCCCCGAACCGCCGTTCCCGTCACCTGTGGTGACGTGGGCCGACCACGGCACGCCGTTCGTCGCCGCCGTCGAGAACGGACCGCTGAGCGCCACGCAGTTCCACCCGGAGAAGTCCGGGCAGGCCGGGCTGCAGCTGCTGCGCAACTGGGTCCGCTCGCTCTGACCGCGGCGGCTGCCCGCAGCATCCCACCGCCCCATCCCGTCCGCAGCGCCGGACCGACACGAGGAACCACATGACCGACTTCATCAGCACGCCCCGGCTCGTCCTGCTCCCCGCGGTGGATGTCGCCGACGGCAAGGCCGTCCGGCTCACCCAGGGCGAGGCGGGTAGTGAGACCAGCTACGGCGACCCGGTCGACGCGGCCGCCGAGTGGGCGGACGCGGGTGCGGAGTGGATCCACCTCGTCGACCTCGACGCGGCGTTCGGCCGCGGTGAGAACCGGTCGCTGCTGAAGCGCGTCATCCACCAGGTGCACGGCGTCAGCATCGAGCTCTCCGGCGGCATCCGCGACGATGCGTCGCTCGAGCAGGCGCTCGAAGCGGGCGCGACGCGGGTCAACCTCGGCACGGCGGCGCTGGAGAACCCGGAGTGGGCCGCCAGCGCCATCAGCACCTACGGCGAGGCCATCGCCGTCGGCCTGGATGTGCGCGGCACAACCCTGGCAGCGCGCGGCTGGACGCGCGAGGGCGGCGACCTCTGGGAGGTGCTCGCACGCCTCGAAGACGCCGGCTGCGCCCGCTACGTCGTGACCGACGTCACCAAGGACGGCACGCTGCGCGGCCCGAACCTCGACCTGCTGCGTGAGGTGCTCGACCGCACCGAGCGTCCGGTCGTCGCCTCCGGCGGCATCTCGAACCTCGACGACATCGCGGCGCTCCGCGAGTTGGTGCCGCTCGGGCTCGAGGGCGCGATCGTCGGCAAGGCGCTCTACGCGGGCGCGTTCACCCTGCCCGAGGCGCTGGATGTCGCGGGACGCTGACCGCGGCGACCAGGCCGATCCGTCGGGCCGCTCGGCGGGCGACGGGGACGCTGCCCGCGAGCGCGCGGAGCAGGCCACGGACGCGGGGCCGACCGCCGCGGGGCCGACCGCCGCGGGGCCGACCGCCGCACGCCCCAGCGAGACCGGGGCCGCGCGTCTCGCCGGCTTCGCCGCCTCCCTCGCCGATTCGGCGGGTCAGCCGTGGGAGGGCCGCTCCTTCGATGACAACCCGTTCGGCGACGACGACGGCACGGCGCCTCCGGCCCTGCTGGGCGCCCTGGTGGCCTTCCGGGCGGGGGACGCCGGCGCCGAGGCGGTCGTGGATGCGCTGCGCGAGTCCCGGCTGCTGATCCCGCTGATGGCCGAGCTCGGCGAGCACGAGGAGAACGCCGCAGGTCTGCTCGTCGACAAGTCGCAGGAGCTCTCGATCGTGACCGTGGCGGGTCCCGACGGGCGCACGGTGCAGCCCGTCTTCTCGTCGGTGACGGCGCTGCAGACCTGGAACCCGTCGGCCCGGCCCGTGCCGGTCGAGGGCCGGCGCGCCGCCCTGGCGGCCGCGGCCGAGGGGACCGAGCTGATCGTGCTCGATCCGACGTCGGAGACCGAGTTCGTGCTCCGGCGCCCGGCGGTGTGGGCCGTCGCGCAGGGCACCCGGTGGCTGCCGAGCGACCGCGATCCCGAGGTCGAGGCGGCGTTCCGCGCATCCATCGGTTCGGAGCTCGGCGTGCATGACGTCGAACTCGTGTCCGGCGACCCGCAGAGCCGGCTCGCCGGGGAGGAGCTCGTGGTCCGGCTGGCCCTCGCGGCGGGCCTCACGCGCGAGGAGCTGGACGCCATCCTGGCGCGCCTGGCGCAGCGCTGGGCGGCGGACGACGTGATCGCCACCCGCGTCGACTCGCTGCGGGTGCAGCTCGTCGCGTCCGGCGGCTGAGCCCCGGCTTAGGCTGGACGCATCATGACCGTTTTCGCCGCCATCGTGCTGTTCCTCAATGCGCTGTTCAACGTCTTCGCCTGGCCGCGGTTCTTCGCGCGGGTCCGCAAGGACGCACGCGCCCGGGACGCGGCGGGGCGCGCGACGCCGTTCCTCGTCGTGCACGGCGTGCTGCTCGGCGTCGCCGTGCTGCTGGCGGTGCTGTCCGCAGTGGCGGGCGTCCTGCTGCTGGTGGCAGGCTGAGGCCATGGCACTGAACATCACCGGCGACGCCGAGGCCGACGCCCTGCTCGACGAGTCTCCGTTCGCTCTGCTGACCGGGATGCTGCTCGACCAGCAGGTGCCGATGGAGACCGCATTCGCCGGTCCGGCGAAGCTGCGCGACCGGCTGGGCGCTCTCGACCCCGCCACGGTCGCCGGCATGGACCCGGACAAGCTCGCCGAGGTGATGAAGCAGAGCCCCGCCGTCCACCGCTTCCCGGGGTCCATGGCCGGCCGGGTGCAGGCGCTCGCGGCGGCGATCGTCTCCGACTGGGGAGGCGACACCGCGGCGATCTGGACGCAGGGCGATCCGGACGGCGCCGAGGTGCTTCGCCGGCTGAAGGCACTCCCGGGATTCGGCGAGCAGAAGGCGAAGATCTTCGTCGCCCTGCTCGGCAAGCAGAAGGGGCTCCAGGCTCCGGGATGGGAGCAGGCGGCCGGCGATTACGGAACGCCCGGCTACCGCTCCGTGGCCGACATCGTCGACGCCGACTCCCTCACGCGCGTGCGGGAGCACAAGCGGGCGGCGAAGGCGGCGGCCAAGGGGCACTGACGGCGAACGGTGCGGATCTTCCCGTGCGAATCCCTCCACAGGCGGGGACGCGCGGGTGAGGCCGGACCGATCCTGTGGACGGCCACCTGCTGTCGGTGGTCGCCGATACTCTCGGAGTACCGGGTCGACCCCGGTCGGCTGATGCGAGAAGGGAGGCCGCCGTGTTCCTGCTCGACGGAGTGATCGTCACCAGCGCCAGCGACCTCACCGAGGCCTCGAAATGCGAGTTCGCCTTCCTGCGCGCGCTCGACGTGAAGCTCGGCCGCCTCGAGAAGACCGAGGAGATCGAAGACCCGATGTACGTGCGGTCGTCCCGGATGGGCGACGAGCACGAGCACCGCATCCTCGAGCGGTACCGGGAGCGGTTCGGCAGCGGCGTCGCCGAGATCGAGCGGCCGGCCCAGCTGACGGCGGACTCGCTGGCCGAGGCGGTCAGGCAGACGGCGGCCGCATTCGCGTCCGGTGCTGACGTCGTGTTCCAGGCGACGTTCTTCGACGGTGGTTTCGTGGGATTCGCCGACTTCGTGGTCCGGCTCCCCGACGGGCGCTACCGGGTCCAGGATTCCAAGCTCGCCCGCAGCGCGCGCGTGACCGCCCTGCTGCAGCTCGCCGCCTATGCCGACCAGCTGCGCCGGATGGGGGTGGATGTCGACGAGACCGTCGAGCTGCTGCTCGGCGACGGGTCGGTGAGCGAGCACGCGCTCCACGACATCGAGCCGGTCTACCGCAAGCGGCGGGCACGGCTGCTGTCCATCATCGAGCAGCACGTCGCCGACGACGGTCCGGTCGCGTGGGGCGACCCGCGCTTCACGGTCGACGGGCGATGCGACACCTGCGACGCCGAGGTGCAGGCCACGCGTGACGTGCTCCTCGTGGCGGGGATGCGCGTGACGCAGCGCGAGCACCTGCTGGCCTCCGGCATCGCCACCATCGACGCTCTCGCCGCGTCGACCGAACCGGTCGACGGCATCCCGGATGGGACGCTCGACGGACTGCGCGAGCAGGCGCGACTGCAGCTGCAGGCGGTGCCCGACAGTCCGCCGCCCGTGCGCGTGTTCAACGCGCCGGTGCTCGCGGTGCTCCCGGAGCCCGACCCGGGCGACCTGTTCTTCGACTTCGAGGGCGACCCGCTCTACACCGAGGGCGCGGGGGAGCGCTGGAACCTCGACTACCTGTTCGGGATGGTCGACCAGGAGGAGGAGTTCACCGCCTTCTGGGCGCACGACTTCGCGGCGGAGCGGGTGGCGCTCGAGGCGTTCCTGGCGTTCGTGCGGGAGCGGCGGGAGCGGTTCCCGCGCATGCACATCTACCACTACGCGGCGTACGAGCAGACGCACCTGCTCGCGCTCGCCGCTCGGCACGGGGTCGGCGAGGAGGAGGTCGACGCGCTGCTGCGCGAGAACGTGCTGGTCGACCTCTACCCGCTGGTGCGCAAGGCCGTCCGCGTCGGGTCGCGGTCGTACTCCATCAAGAAGCTGGAGCCGCTCTACATGGGCGACGAACTCCGGCAGAGCGAGGTGACGAACGGCGCAGACTCGATCACCGAGTACGCCAACGCCCGCGATCTCATCGCTCTCGGCCGGCTCGACGAGGCCCAGCCGCTGCTCGATGCACTCGGGGAGTACAACCGGTACGACTGCGTCTCGACCCTGCGGCTGCGCGACTGGCTGCTCGCCCGCGCGGCCGAGAACGGCATCCCCATCGGCGCCGCTCCGGCGGAGGAGGCCGAGCTGTCGCCGGACGAGTCACCGCTGCGCGCGGGCCTCCTCGCCTTCGCCGGTGACCCCCTCGACCCGCACCGATCGGGCGACCGGCAGGCGATGGCGCTCGCCGCGGCCGCGATCGACTTCCACCGGCGGGAGCAGAAGAGCTTCTGGCAGTCGCACTTCGCCCGGCTGATCCAGCCGATCGAGGAGTGGGCCGAGACGCGCGACGTGCTGGCGGTGGAGACCGCCGTCGTGCTGCGTGACTGGTATCTCGACGAGGGTCAGCGGGTCGAGCGTCGCGAACTGCTGCTCACCGGGCAGTGGGGAGCAGGCAGCTCCGTGCGTGTCAGCGAGCGGACAGGGCCGTACCTGCTGTACGAGTACCCCGGCCCGTTCCGGCAGCCGCGGGCGCAGCCGGGTGCGCGCGCAGCGCGCACGGTCGCCGTCATCGAGGCGCTCGACGACGGGTCGGTCGTGGTGCGCGAGACCCTGCCGCCGGAGGTTCCGCCGTACCGCGATCTGCCGGGCGCCCTGACGCCGGCGGCACCGCCCGACTCCCGGCGTCTCGCCGAGGCCATCCGCGAGTGGGGGACCGCACTGCTGATCGCCCGCCACCACGAGACGTGGCCGGTGGATGCGACCGTCGACCTGCTGCGCCGGACGCCGCCGCGAACGCGCTCCGGTGCGCTCGTGCCCGACCCGACCGCCCTCGGCGGCGACGGCGACGGACGGATCGACGCCGTCGTGGCGAGTCTCCTCGACCTCGACCGCTCGTATCTGGCGGTCCAGGGGCCGCCCGGGACGGGCAAGTCCCACCTGGGCGCCCACGTCATCGCCCGGCTGGTCGCCGACCACGGGTGGCGCGTCGGGGTCGTCGCCCAGTCGCACGCGGTCGTCGAGAACCTGCTCGACCGCGTGGTGGATGCGGGGCTCGACGCCACGATGGTCGGCAAGACGCCGAGCGCGAGCTCGGGTGCGGGCGCCGGCGCTCCCTCCGACGAGCCGGGCGAGGCCGCCGAAACGGTCCACCGGTTCACGGCGCTCCCGACGAACGGACACCTCGAGTTCGCCGGTGCCAACGAAGAGCGCGGCTTCGTGCTCGGCGGCACGGCGTGGGACTTCGCGAACGCCGCGCGCGTCCCGCGCGGCAGCCTCGACCTGCTCGTGGTGGACGAGGCGGGCCAGTTCTCGCTCGCGTCGACGATCGCGATCGGGGTCGCCGCGAAGAACCTGCTGTTGCTCGGAGACCCCCAGCAGCTGCCGCAGGTGAGCCAGGGGCGGCATCCCGAACCGGTGGACGGGTCGGCGCTCGGCTGGGTGAGCGACGGGCACGACGTGCTCCCGCCGGAGCTCGGCTACTTCCTCGCCGAGACGCGGCGGATGCACCCGGACCTGGCCGCGGCCGTCTCGCGGCTGTCGTACGAAGGCAAGCTCCGTGCGCACGAGTGCGCGGCCGAGCGCGAGCTGGGCGGCGTCATGCCGGGCCTCCACCCCGTGCCCGTGCTGCATGTCGGAAACTCGACCGCGTCGCCGGAAGAGGCCCGTTCCGTGGTGGAGCTCGTCGACGATCTCCTCGGCCGGTCGTGGAACGACCCCGCCGCCGGTCGTGACGACTCGCCGCTGGGGGAGGACGACATCATCGTGGTCACCCCGTACAACGCGCAGCTGGCCGAAGTGCGCGCTCTGCTCGACGCCGCCGGGCACCGCGGGGTCCGGGTCGGCACGGTGGACAAGTTCCAGGGCCAGGAGGCCGCCGTCGCGATCGTCAGCCTGGCCGCGTCGTCGGCCGTCGACGTCCCGCGCGGGATGTCGTTCCTGCTGATGAAGAACCGGCTCAACGTCGCGATCTCGCGCGCCAAGTGGGCGGCCTACCTGGTCCACTCGCCGGAGCTGACGGAGTTCCTCCCGACGACGCCGGCGGGAGTGGGCGAGCTGAGCGCGTTCATCCGGCTGGTGGAGGGCGCGGACGAGACCGCCAGCCTGCCGGTCGGGTCCTGACGCTGGCTCGCCGTTGCCGGGGTCCGGCCTGGCGGACGGCCCCGCCACCCGCCTGGGTTCCGGCCTCGTGGACGGGCCTGCCGCCGCGCTGGGGGCCGGTGTTACGCTCGACGCGTGTCACCGGAGGAGCTGCAGACGCTCGCGCACCTGCGCCGCGCACGGGACCTGATCGATCGCGACTACGCCAAGCCGCTCGACGTCCCGACGATGGCGGCGCGCGCGTTCATGTCGCCGGCGCACTTCTCGCGGCAGTTCCGCGCCGCCTACGGCGAGACGCCCTACAGCTACCTCATGACGCGGCGCATCGAACGGGCGATGGCGCTGCTCCGCGGCGGCATGAGCGTCACCGACGCGTGCATGACGGTCGGCTGTACCTCGCTCGGCTCGTTCAGTTCGAAGTTCACCGAGGTGGTCGGGATGACGCCGACGCAGTACCGCAGGCGCGAGCACGCGGCCGTCCGCGCGATGCCGGACTGCATCGCCAAGCAGCGCACCCGTCCCGTCCGGTCGCGCGCCTGAGACGTCGGCGGCCGGTGCCGAAAGTGCGCACAACCGGCACGTGCACCGACTTCTCCACAGAAAGCAGTTTTGGAGAAGCGACGCCGGGCCGCCGTTCCTAGAGTCGACTCATGACCGTTTCACTCCAGTACTCGCAGATCACCGTCCTCGACCCCGAGGAGTCGCTCGCGTTCTACCGCGACGCCCTCGGGCTCGACGTCATCCAGGATGTCCGCTCCGGCGAGCACCGCTGGATCACCCTCGGCGTCGCCGGAGACGACGGCGCCGCCGTCGTGCTCAGCGATCCGCACGCCGGCCGCTCCCAGGCCGACGGCGACGCCCTCCAGGAGCTCGTCGTCAAAGGCTCGATGAGCCCGATCGTGTTCCGCACCGACGACCTCGACACCGCGTTCGAACGCGTCCGCGCGGCCGGCGCGGAAGTGCTCCAGGAGCCGATCGACCAGCCGTGGGGGCCGCGCGACTGCGCTTTCCGCGACCCGTCCGGCAACATGGTGCGCATCCTGCAGTCGGCACCCGCGACGCAGAACGCCTGACGCCCGGCGCTGTCAGGCCGGGTCCACCGACACGGGCACGAACTCGCGCACCGGGTGGGCGATCGTCGCGGCGCAGGTGCTCAGCAGCGGCTCCGACAGGCGTTCGCCCACCTCCACGGTGAGCGTCTCGTCGCCGTGGCGGAGGTCGACGCGCCAGCCGTGCGGATGCGGATGCTCGTCGAGCACGCGGAAGGCGTCGATCCGATCGTCGCCGGTCGCGGTGCGGGCGAACGCCTCCGCCGCCTGGGCGACCGTCGTCAGGGCGGTGCGTCCGCGCAGCAGGCCCGGGACCACCCGTCCCTCCGCGTGCCGCTCCACCACCGTCTCGACGTCCTCCGCGAGCACCCGGCCGTAGAGGAGGCCGTGCGGGAAGGCGATCATCGTCGCGGCGAACCGGTCGCCACCGAGGTGCGAGCACTCCCACGTCAGCTCCGGATGGGTGGCGGCCAGCGCCTCCACCACTGGGCGGCCGCGCACGGCGCAGCACTGGTCGTGGCGGGCGTGGGTGCAGACGGCGTAGATCGGCGCGTCGCTCGGCTCGCCGGCGCTGCCGTCGAGCGGGAGCGTCAGCAGCTCGGCGGGGTCGTCAACGCGACCCCAGCGGATGGACTCGCGACCCGGACGGCAGTCGACCAGCGCCCAGCGCCACGACGACTGGTCCCGGCGTTGCGGAGCGCGCAGCCGGGTACGCCGGATCGCGAGGGGGCGCATCCCGGCCTCCTCGGCGCGCGAGACGATCGCGGCGCCGAGGGCCGGGTCCAGGTCGGAGTCGAAGAACGCGTGGCGTCCCCAGCCGCTCTCGATCTCGACGAGCAGCCAGCGCTCGCCGAGACCGGCCGTGCCCGGCAGCGGGTCACCCCGCCCGATGGCCCGGTCGCTGCACGGCAGCCAGCCCGGGACGGTGTCCGTCACGTGGCGGTCGCGGTTCCGAAGTCGGCGGTCGCGCTGCGCTCGCCGTCCGACGAGACGCCCGCCTCGTCGGCCGGGTCCACGTCCGCGAACTCGGCACCGAGGTCACCGGCGTCGGCACCGCCCGCACCGGCGTCGGCAGCGCCGACACCGCCAGCGCTCAGAGCCCCCACGACGACCCCCTCCCGCAGCAGCCGCCGCGCCACCACGACGGCCGACCGCTCGTCCAGCGGCAACTCTCCGACCGCCACCGGCCGGCCGTCGAGCAGCCGCTCCACGGCCTCCCGCGCGGCGATCGGCAGCGCGATCTTCTTCGTCGGGAGCCGCACCGTCACCGTCTCGACCTCCACGGTCACGTCCGCGTCGAGCCCCGGACGTGCGCGCACCAGCGTCGACGGCCCGATCGTCTCCGCGGTCGCGATGGTCGCGAGCGGACGGACGGGCGCCGGAGGCGAGTCCGCGCGCCGGCGGCGCCGCAGGCGGTCGGCGACCGCGGCCGCGACGTCCGCACGGGCTGCCGGATCCGCCAGCGCCTCCACCAGGGCGTCGACCGTCTCGCCGACCACCGCGGCCACCGCCTCCGCGTCCGACGGATCGAACCCCAGAGGCAGGGACGCCCGCAGCGCGCTCGTGTCCGCGGCCCGGGCCACCGCCTCCCGCACGACGTCGTGCCGCGTGTACGCCGCGACGCCGATCGTCAGGTGCACGGAGACGCCGCCGAGCGCCTCCGCCGAGTGGATCCAGCCCCGCGGCAGGTACAGCGCGTCGCCGGGCCGGAAGGTCTCGTCGATCGCGGGCGTCTCCTGGGCGCGCGCCGCGACCTCCTGCCGGTGGTCGCTCCACGGCTGGTCGCGCAGCGGGTCCGGGTGCACCGGCTCGTGGATGCGCCAGTGCTTCTCGCCCGCGATCTGCAGCACGAACACGTCGTGCACGTCGTAGTGCGGGTCGAAGCCGCGCGAGGACGCCGGCGTGATGTACGCGTTCACCTGCGCGGGATGCCCGAGCTCCGCCGCCAGGCGCCGGGAGAACTCCGCGATCGCGGGCCAGGTGCGGTGCAGCCCTTGGAGCACGAGGGTGGCGCCGTCCGCGAACTCGGCCAGCACCTTCGCCGAGTCGAGCTGGTCGCCCACCTCGGCGCCGAAGCCGCCGGGGCCGGTGAACCGGGACGGCGGCAGCACGTCGCCCTCCTTCGCCATGCGCACGAACGGCGTCCGCAGCGCGCGGGACGAGACCAGCTCATCCACCGCATCCGTGCTGAACAGGTCCGAGAAGTCGCGGGGCAGGTCCGCCGCGCGCGTGAACACCGGGCGCCGTCCCCAGTACTCCGCGGCGAAACGCTCGCGATCGACCGGCACGCAACGCGAAAGCGCGGGCCGGTCGCCCGGCCCGCGCCCATCCGTCGTCATCAAGCGGACCCGTCGGCTCCGCCGTCGTGCCCGCCCGCATTGGCGCCGCCATCGGCCGGCCCCTCGCCGCCCGAACCGGCCGAGCCGTCCGCTCCGCCGTCGTGGCCTCCGGGGTTGGCGCCGCCGTCCGCGGGGCCCTCGCCGGTGCCGCCGGCCGAGCCGTCGGCTCCGCCGTCGTGGCCGCCCGGGTTCGCTCCGCCGTCCGCGGGGCCCTCGCCGCCGCCGACCGCGTCGGTGCTGATGTCGTCGTCGTTGATGTCGCTCATGCTTCTCCCGTCGTTCCGTCACGCTCGATGCGTCGCCGTGCGTCCCGCACGCCGACGAGCTTCACACTACGCGCGGCCCCGTCCCGTCGTAAGAGCGGCCGGGTGAACGCGAGGCGTCACATTTCGCAAGACGTTTTGACCCGCTGGGCCGCTCGGGGGAGGCTCGTTGTGGCCGCCGACAGTGCCGGCCCACCCCACCACCACCTTCACGAGAGGCACAGCCATGTCCGACGCCACCCCGTCCACCCCCGCGCTGCCGGAGAAGCCGAAGCGCTCCCGCACCGGCTGGTTCGTCGGCATCGGCATCGCCGTCGTGGCCGTCATCGTCGCCGTCGTGCTGGTGGTCGTGAACCTGACCGGCTCCGGAGCCGCGACGGCCAAGACCGTCACCGTCAAGATCGGCACGACCGAGGCGTCGTCGCCGTACTGGGGCGTGCTCAAGAAGGAGGCGGCGAAGGAGGGCATCGACATCCAGACCGTCAACTTCCGCGACTACACCCAGGCCAACCCGGCGCTCGCCGACGGCCAGCTCGACCTGAACCTGTTCCAGCACCTCCAGTTCCTGGCGAACTACGACGTGCAGGCCAAGCAGGACCTCGTGCCGATCGGCGCGACGCTGGTCGTCCCGCTTCCGCTGTACTCGATCAAGCACAAGAGCCTGAAGGACATCCCGCAGGGCGGGACGATCGCCATCCCGAACGACGCCACCAATCAGGCGCGCGCCCTGCTGGTGCTGCAGAAGGCGGGACTGCTGAAGCTCAAGAACGGCGGCAGCACCCTGGCGACCCCGGCTGACATCGACGCCTCCGCGTCCAAGGTGACGGTCATCCCGGTGGATGCCGCCCAGACGGCTCCCGCGCTGAGCTCCGCCGACGGCGCCATCATCAACAACAACTTCGCGCTCACCGCGGGCATCGACCCGAAGTCGGCGCTGTTCCAGGACGACCCGAAGTCGTCGACCGCCGAGCCGTACATCAACGCCTTCGTCGCCCGCGCCAAGGACAAGGACAACAAGACGTACCAGAAGGTCGCCGAGCTCTACCACACCAAGGCCGTCACGGATGCGGTGCTCGCGGAGTCGAAGAACACGGCCGTGATCGTCGACCGTTCGTCGTCCGACCTGATCGGCATCCTGGACAAGCTGAAGAAGACCATCCAGGCGGCCCAGTAGTGGCAGACCGCACGACTGACCGGACCGGTCGCGACACCGATGCGCCGATCATCGAGTTCCGCGGCGTCACCAAGAGCTTCGGCTCGGGTGACGCCGCGGTCCCGGCGGTCGACCGGCTCGATCTGACCATCGGCCGCGGCGAGATCTTCGGCATCATCGGCTACTCGGGCGCGGGCAAGAGCACCCTCGTGCGGCTCATCAACGCGCTCGAGCATCCGACCGCCGGCTCCGTGATCGTGGACGGACGCGACCTCACGACCTTGAAGGAGCGCGAGCTCCGCCGGGTGCGGGCGGGGATCGGGATGATCTTCCAGCAGTTCAACCTGTTCCGCTCGCGCACGGTGTTCGGGAACGTCGCGTACCCGCTCAAGGTGGCGGGATGGCCGGCCGACGACCGCAAGAAGCGTGTCGCCGAGCTGCTGGCCTTCGTCGGTCTCACCGATAAGGCGTGGAGCTACCCCGACCAGCTCTCGGGCGGCCAGAAGCAGCGGGTGGGCATCGCCCGCGCGCTCGCGACCAACCCCGACATCCTGCTCGCCGACGAGGCGACGAGCGCGCTCGACCCGGAGACCACCTCCGACGTCCTCGCCCTGCTGAAGCGCGTGAACCAGGAGCTGGGCGTCACCATCGTGGTCATCACGCACGAGATGGAGGTCGTCCGCTCCATCGCCGATCGCGTCGCCGTGCTCGACGCCGGCCGGGTGATCGAGACAGGGAGCGTGTTCGAAGTGTTCTCGGCGCCGCGCACCCCGACGGCGCAGCGGTTCGTCGGCACGGTGCTGCGCAACCAGCCGGGGGAGTCCGACATCGAGCGGCTCCGCGGCAAGCACAGCGGGCGGATCGTGT
This sequence comes from Leifsonia shinshuensis, assembly GCF_031456835.1. NCBI lineage: Bacteria > Bacillati > Actinomycetota > Actinomycetes > Micrococcales > Microbacteriaceae > Leifsonia > Leifsonia shinshuensis. The sequence goes on along the minus strand of NZ_JAVDVK010000001.1, from coordinate 1,307,669 downwards.
CGGCCCGCATCCACGACGACGGCCGCCTGGGCTCGGTGCTGTCGGACGCGGTGGGCCGCCACAACGTCCGCTTCGAGATCGTCTACGGCGGCATCTCCGCGCTGCAGGGCCGCTCGTTCGGCAGCCTGACCCTGGAGTTGCTCGGTGAGCCCGCCGACGTGGATGCGCTGATCGCCGACCTCCGCACCGTCACCGAGGTCGAGGAGGTGGCCGCATGACCGACTGGTCGACCCTGTGGCCCGTGTACCTGCAGTCCATCGGGCAGACGCTGTGGATGGTCGTGGCGACGCTCGTGCTCGGCGGCATCCTGGGCCTGGCGCTCGGCGTCCTGCTCTACACCACCCGCCGCGGCGGCCTGCTGGAGAACCGGACACTGTCCACCGTGCTCAACGTGCTGGTCAACTTCATCCGGCCCATCCCGTTCATCATCTTCATGACCGCGATCGCGCCGCTGACGCAGCTGGTGCTCGGGACGTTCCTCGGCACGCCGGCGGCCATCTTCCCGATGACGATCGCCGCCACCTTCGGCATCTCCCGCATCGTGGAGCAGAACCTGGTGACCATCGAGCCGGGCGTGATCGAGGCGGCGCGGGCGATGGGTTCGAGCCCGTGGCGGATCATCACGACGCTGCTGATCCCGGAGGCGCTCGGTCCGCTCATCCTGGGCTACACCTTCATCTTCGTCGCGATCGTCGACCTGTCGGCCATCGCGGGAAGCATCGGCGGCGGCGGCCTGGGCGACTTCGCGATCTCGTACGGGTACCAGCGCTACAACTGGGCGGTGACGTGGATCGCCGTGATCACGATCGTCGTGCTGGTGCAGGCCGCGCAGTTCCTCGGCAACTGGCTGGCGCGGAAGGCGCTGCGGCGCTGAGCGGCGCCCCGCTCGTCGGCCCGGCTCACGGCCCCGTGTAGCGCCCCACCGGCCGCAGCCGCAGCGGCGCCCTGCCGTACTCGTCGAGGGCGTGCACCAGCCAGCCGACCGTGCGCGCGGTGGCGAACACGACCTCCCCGGCGTCGTCCGCCATCCCGCACGCGAGAGTGACGGCGCCGAGTGCGAGGTCGACGTTCGGATGCGCGCCCGTGCGGTCGCGCATGACGCCGGCCACGGAGTCCACCGCGTCGACCACCTCCGCGTGCCGCCCGCTCTCGGCGAGCATCCGGAGGAGGATGCGCGCCCGCGGATCGCCCGCGGGGTAGAGCGGCTGCCCGAATCCGGGCACGGGTCCGTGCGTGGTGAGGACGGAGTCCGATACGACGCGGGCGGGGTCCTCCCCGGCGGCCACCCGGGCCAGCAGCCGGTGGGCGGCGCGGCTGGCGTTGCCGTGCAGGGGCGAGTCGAGGGCGCCCAGTCCCGCGACGACGACGCCGTAGGGCGTCGCGCGGGCCGACGCCGCAGCGCGGGCGGCCAGCGTCGAGACGGCGATGTCGTGGTCGAGGAGCAGCACGACGGCGGCGTTGAGCAGCGCCAGATCGGCATCGTCCGGCGGGGTGGGCGCCAATCGGGCGAACAGCCGCTCCGCGAGCGAACCCCGGGATGCGAGCGAGGCCGCGTCCGTGCCCGGTCCCGCGCCCGGCGAACGCAGCGGCAGCACCTCCACCATCCCCGCGACCAGCCGCTCCCCGGCGGTCGCGACCACGGACGGGTCGAGGGAGGCGCGCAGCGGGTCCGCGGCAGCGAGGGCGGTGACCGCCACCAGCTGACGGTCCCGGTCTCCCGCGGCCGCGGGGAGGGCCGCGCCGGCCGCGCGAGCGGGCTCCAGGTCTGCGGCCGGCGCCAGCCTCGCCTCGGGGTCCCACTCGCCGGTGAGCGCCCAGTGCGCCACGGTCTCGAACGGCTCGGTCGCCAGCTCGTCGACCGGCCGTCCGCGGTACGACAGCTCTCCGTCGTCGATGAGCGCGAACCCGGTCTCGATCACCATCAGGGGCGAGCCCTCCGAGCGGGCGGCGGCGCCTGGACGCCGTTGGCGCGAGGCCGCGAACCGCTCCACCTCGAGCGGATCGAAGGTCGAGCCGTCCGCGGTCCGCTCGCGCGACAGCCGACCGCGCGCGACGTAGGCGTAGAGGGTCTCGAGCTTCACGCCGAGACGCTCGGCCGTCTGGTCGGCGGTGAGGCGGGGGAGCGCATCCATATTGATCCGATCAACGTTGACGAGCGATTCGATCCAGTTCACCATACCGGTATGGACAGGATGGACGACACACTCATCGACGTCCCCCGCGGCCTCACCAACGTGGTCGCGGCGCGGACCGCTCTCGGTGACGTGCGCGGGCACGAAGGCTTCTACCACTACCGGCAGTACTCGGCGGTGGATCTGGCGCGCGAGCGCACCTTCGAGGAGGCGTGGTACCTGCTCCTGTTCGGCGAGCTGCCGACGGCCTCCGAGCTGGACGACTTCCGCGCCCGGATCGTCACCGCACGCCGCATCCCGGACGAGGTGCGCCCGCTGCTGCCCGCGATCGCCCGCCTCACGGCCGGCGGCGACGCGCTGGCCGGCCTGCGCATGGCGCTGACGGCGGTGGCCGCCGCGGATCGCGTTCGGCCGCTCTACGACGAGACGCCGGATGCGCGGCTGGAGGACGCCATCCGGGTCGCCGCGGTGACGCCGGTGCTGCTCGCGACCCTCCACGCGCTCGCCGACGGACGCGAACCGCTGCCGCCGAGGGACGACCTGGGTCACGTCGCCGGCTACCTGCACCTGGTGACCGGGCGCATCCCGACCGCCCAGGAGGAGCGCGCCCTCAGCGCCTACATGACCGCCGCGATCGACCACGGCTTCAACGCCTCCACCTTCACGGCACGGGTGATCGCGTCCACCGGCGCCGACCTGACGTCGGCCGTCGGCGGGGCGCTGGGGGCGCTCGGCGGTCCGCTGCACGGCGGCGCCCCGAGCCGCGCGCTCGACACCCTCGACGAGATCGGCACGCCCGACCGCACCGACGAGTGGGTGCGCCGCACCCTCGCCGAGGGCGGACGCGTCATGGGGTTCGGCCACGCCGTGTACCGCACGGAGGACCCGCGATCGCGCATGCTCCGCGAGTTCGCCGAGGGCTTCGGCGGTCCCCGGGTGGCGTTCGCCGTCCAGGTGGAGCGGCGGGTGCAGCAGCTGCTGGCCGAGCTGAAACCGGGACGCGAGCTGCACACCAACGTCGAGTTCTACGCCGGGGTGGTGATGGAGCTGTGCGGTGTGCCCCGGTCGATGTTCACCCCGACGTTCGCCGCCGCGCGCGTCGTCGGCTGGACCGCGCACATCCTGGAGCAGGCTGCCGACGGCAAGATCCTCCGGCCGTCGTCGCGCTACACGGGTCCGGCTGCGCCGCAGCCGCTGCCCGCGCGGGTGCCGGCCGCGTCCTGACGGTGGCCCGGCCTCACGCCGGAGGCGAGTAGACCCGCAGAGCGGAGGCGCGCATCCGGAGCCTCAGTCGCTTAGGCTCGCCCGGCGTCTCGGTCGACGCCTCGCCGTCGTGCGCGTAGCCGGGGTCGTCCCCGTCGGCCTCGATGGTGATCTCCTCGACCGTCCGCGCGTCGAGCGCGGGCGGACCCTGCAGGAACGGCAGGCGCGCGACCAGCGCGTCGGCCCGTCCGCCGAAGGCGAGCGCGACGGCGCCGCGGGTGCGCGGACGGCCGCCGGCGAACAGGATGCGCACGTCGAGCAGGTGGTCGTCGAGCCTGCGCCGCTCGATGGGGGCGACGGCGACCGGGTAGTAGCGGTCCACGCCGACGAACACCGACCACACCGCGCGACGCTCCCCGTCGATCCGCACCTGCAGCGGGTCGCCGCGGCGGATCACGCGGATCGCCGCCAGCAGTGCCGCGATCGGCTTGCCGAGCCGCTTCTCGTGCTTCTCGCGCTCCTCGACGAACGACGGGTAGAGGCCGACGGAGGCGGTGTTCAGCACCGTGACCTCGTGCCCGTCGCCGAACTGCAGGTCGGCGACGTCGACCTCCCGGCCGTGTCCTGCCGCGAGGGCGGAGAGGGTCGCGTCGACGCTGTCGAGCAGGGCCGCCTTGGCGAAGTGGTTGAACGTCCCGCCCGGGAAGACGACCAGCGGGAGGTCCTCCGCCAGCGCCTGCTGCGCGACGGCGGAGACCGTCCCGTCCCCGCCGTAGGCGCCGAGCACCGTGGGCGGCCGCTCGGAGCGGAGCTCGCGGCCGATCAGCTCGGCGATGTCGTCGCCGTCCTGAAGCTCGTGGATGCGCGCCTGCGGCAGCTTCTCGCGCAGCAGCGGACCGGCCTCCGGCCGGCCGAGGCCGCGCCCGGAGCCCGGGTTGACCACGACGAACACGCCCTCGCCGGTGTCGGTGGCCGGGAGGTCGACCATCCGCGCGGTGGGCGGATCGCGGGGGACCGTGCGCTTGAGCGCCGGCACGGCGGCCTTGAGAGCGAGCGCCGCGCCCGCGCCGATGGCCGCGCCGCCCGCGACATCCGACAGCCAGTGCGCGCCGGTGTGCAGGCGCGAGTAGCCGACCCCGGCCGCCAGCGGCGCCAGGGCGGCGCCCGCGGCAGGCCACTCCAGTGCGACCCCGGTGGCGAAGGCGGCGGCGCTCGCGGTGTGACCCGACGGGAAGGACGGCGAGGTCGGCGTCCGCTGCAGGCGGCGTGACACCGGGATGGACGTGAGCGCCGGGCGTTCGCCTCCGACCAGCCGCTTGCCGACCAGGTTCGCGACGAGGCTGGCGAGCCCCAGGGACGCCAGCCCGCGCGCTGCGGCACGCGGACGGCCCAGCGCGACGAGCACCGCGGCGACCGCGAACCACAGCTTCCCGTGGTTGGCCGCGCGGGTCAGCCCCCGCCAGAAGCCGTCGACCGCGGGGCCCGTCGTGCGTTCGTTCACCCGTGCGGCGACCTGCGCATCCAGGCGCCGGATGCGGGCGGGGAGCGGGATCCGAGAGCGTGCTCGGCGACGGGATGCGGCCATGCCGCCCAATCTACGCCGCGGGTCCGGGGCGCCTCCGCTGCGCTAGGATCGACGGCGTGAGCACGCACGTCATCTCCCAGCCCAACGAGCACCAGCGCGAGGTCGTCGGAAGCGACGAGCAGGGCACGCTCGTCCGCAGCCTCAGCACCACCCTGCCGACCGCGCTCGGCAACCTCCTCGCCACCCTCGTGGTGCTGGTGTCGCTGGTGGTCGGCATCTGGAGCCTGGTCGCGACGTGGACCGGCAACGCCGACTCGTTCCTCCCGTTCTTCCAGGTGACCGTCGCGGCCACCGTGGTGTCGCTCAACGCGCTCTACGCCCGCCGCACGTTCAGCTACGTGATCACGCTGATCGGCGCCATCCTCTGGCTCTGGGTCTCGGTCACGCCGTTCACCCCCTTCTTCCAGGTGCTGCTCCAGGCGATCACGGTGACGATCATGCTGGCGGGCGTGGTGCTCTCCACCGCGGCCGTCCGCCTCAGCAAGCAGCCGCGGTTCTGAGCGGGGACCCGGCGGACCGTACCGCCGACCCCTTGGCGCCGGCCGACCCGCTGGCGCCGGACGCCGACCCGAGCGCGCAGCGCGACCCGCTCGAGGCGCCGCCCGCGCGTCGGCGGCACATGGTCGACCTGTCGCCGCTGCGCGAGTCGCCGGCTTTCGCCCGGCTGTGGATCGGCGGGGCGATCTCGGGCATCGGGTCGCAGATGACGATCGTCGCGGTCGGCCTGCACATCTTCGACCTGACCCATTCGACGCTCGCCGTGTCGCTGGTGGCACTCTTCGCCCTGGTGCCGATGATCGTGTTCGGGCTCTACGGCGGTGTGCTCGCTGACGCGTTCGACCGCCGCAAGGTGGCTCTGGTGACCGCCGTCGTCGCGTGGCTCTCGACCGCGTGCCTCGCGCTGCTCGCCTGGGCGCACATCCCGGTCGTCTGGCCGCTCTACGTGCTCACCACCATCAACGCCGTCGCCGGCGTGATGATCGGCGCGACGCGTCAGGCGATCACTCCGCGGCTGCTGCCGACGCGGCTGCTCCCGGCCGCCAGCGCGCTCGGCGGCATCAGCATGGGCGTCATGGTGACCGTCGGACCGGCGCTCGCCGGACTGCTGGCGGCGACCGTCGGCATCCCCTGGACCTACACGGTGGATGCGGTGCTCTTCACCGCCGCGTTCCTCGGCATCTTCACCCTCCCCGCCATCGTGCCGGAGGGGGAGCGGCAGGGCGCCGGGCTCGCCTCGGTGCTCGAGGGGCTGCGCTTCCTGCGCACCGCCCCCAACCTCAGCATGACCTTCGTGCTCGACGTGATCGCCATGACCTTCGGCCAGCCGCGCGCGCTGTTCCCGGCCGTCGGCGCCCTGCTGATCGGCGGGGGACCGCTGACCGTGGGCATCCTCACCGCGGCCGGCGCCGTCGGCACGCTCCTGTCGAGCGTGTTCTCGGGCAGGCTCGGCGGGGTGCGGTGGCAGGGGCGCGCGGTCGGGCGGGCGATCATCGTCTACGGCGCGAGCATCCTCGGCTTCGGCGTGGTGCTGGCGGTCGTCGCGCTGACCGGCACGGCGGGCGGGGGAGCGTCCTTCGCAGAGGCGAACCTCCCGGCTCTGCTGGCCGCGACCGTGCTGCTCGCGGCTTCGGGCGCGGCGGACAACGTGAGCTCGATCTTCCGGATGACGATCCTCCAGGCATCGGCGCCGGACGTGATGCGCGGCCGACTGCAGGGCGTCTTCACGGTCGTCGTCACCGGCGGCCCGCGCCTCGGCGATCTCTACATCGGCATCCTCGCGCTCACCGGCGCGCTGTGGTTCCCGCCGCTGCTCGGAGGGCTGCTGATCGTGGTGCTCGTCGCCGTGATCGTGCGGGTGCAGGGCAGCTTCCGCCGGTACGACGCGCTGGCGCCGACCCCGTAGCGCCCGTGGGCGCCGCGGCGCTCAGCTCTCGCGCACGACCTGGTCCGGCCGCTTGTCCGGGCGCAGCCCGCGCCACGACGGCTGCCGAAGCCGGCCCGGCCCGGTCCACTCGGCGAACTCGACCTCGCCGACGATGTCCGGCCGCACCCAGTGCGCTCCGCGCGCATCCGCCGACGGCACCCCCTCCAGCGGGCTGGTCTTCCGCTCGTGGCGGGCCAGCTTCGCCGTCAGATCGTCGAGCGCGCGGTCGCTGAAGCCGGTGCCCACCTTGCCGACGTAGCGGAGTGTGTCGCCGTCCGGGATGCCGAGCAGCAGGGCGCCGATCGTGTTCGCCCGGCGCCCGTTGCCGGGCGTCCAGCCGCCGATCACGACCTCCTGCGTGAGGTGGTGCTTGATCTTGATCCAGGAGCGGGAGCGGCGCCCGGTCGCGTAGGTGCTGTCGCGGCGCTTGGCCATCACCCCTTCGAGCCCCAGCTCCTTGCTGGAGGCGACCGCGTGCGCGAGGTCGCCGTCGAACGCGGGCGGCACCTGCACCGGGTCGCCGCGGCCCGGCTGCAGCACCTCCCGGAGCAGCTCACGGCGTTCGTCGTACGGGTCCTTCGTGTGCGACGTCCCGTCGACCTCCAGCACGTCGAACACCATGTAGTGGGCGGGCGCTCGGTTGAGGGCGGACTGGACGTCGGCCGGACGGGTGAGTCCCATCCGCGTCTGCAGCAGCCCGAAGTCGGGGCGCCCCTTGGGGTTGAGGGTGACGATCTCGCCGTCGAGGACGAGGTCGTGGTCGCCGGCGAGGCCGACCAGCCCGGCGAGATCGGGGTAGGTGACCGTCACGTCGTTGCCGTTGCGCGTCGTGAGCCGCAGCTGTCCGCCGCGGATCTCCGCCACCGCCCGGATGCCGTCCCACTTCATCTCGAACGCCCACTCGTCCTCGTCCGAGATGTCGGCCGCGGAGCCCAGGGTGGCGAGCATGGGGGAGACGGGGGTGCCGGAGGGGCGCTCGGCCGCGGACGGGCGCTTGACGCCGCGCTCCGCCTTCGCGGGCGCCTTCGCCTTAGCCGGCGTCTCCGCCTTCGCCGATGCCTTCGCCGGCGCCTCCGGCTGCGCCGCCTCCGCATCGTCGAGCTTCATCCGGTGGATCAGCCAGTTCTTGTCGTCGCCCCCTTGAGCCGTGCGGATCAGGGCGAACTTCTGCGGCACCCCGCCCAGACCGCCGTCCGGCTGGCCGTGCAGCGTCGCGATGACCTCGTCGTCGCGCCACTTCTCCAGGTCGTAGTCGCCGTGGTCCCAGATGTCGACGTGCCCGGCGCCGTACTCGCCGTGCGGGATGTCCCCGGCGAAGCTCCCGTACTCCAGCGGGTGGTCCTCGGTGTGCACGGCCAGGTGGTTCTGCTTCGTGTCGGTCGGCGTGCCCTTCGGCAGCGCCCAGCTGACCAGCACCCCGTCGTTCTCGAGCCGGAAGTCCCAGTGCAGGCGGCGGGCGTGGTGCTCCTGGATGACGAACGAGCGTCCGTCGCGCGCGGCCGGCCGCTCGGCGGGCACGGGTTCCGGCGTCTTGCCCGCATCGCGCATGGAGCGGTACGTGGAGAGCCGGTCCGGTTCCGACGCGTGCGCGCCCGCGCCGTGCGCGTCGAGGTCGGCCAGGAGGTCGCCGCGGCGCTTCACGCGCTGCATGACCTCGCGGTAGTCGAGGTGCCGCAGATCCTTCGACGCGAGCTCGCGCCAGGTGCGGGGGGCCGCGACGGTCGGCTGGAACCGGCCGCGCAGCGAGTACGGCGCGATCGTCGTCTTGGCCCCGTTGTTCTGGCTCCAGTCCACGAGCACCTTGCCGGCCCGCAGCGACTTCTTCATGTCGCTCACGACGAGGTCCGGGTGGTCCGCCTCCAGCGCCCGCGCCAGCTCGTGCGCGACGGCCGAGATGCGGTCGCTGGTCTGCGAACCGTCGAGCGCCGCGTAGAGGTGGATGCCCTTGGAGCCGGAGGTCACCGGGTACGGCTCCAGCCCCATGTCGGTGAGGATGGCGCGCGCCAGGCGGGCGACCTCCGCGGAGTCCGCGAGGGTGACGCCCTCGCCGGGGTCGAGGTCGAGCACCAGCCGGTCGGGGTTGCCGCGCTCGCCGCGGCGGTCGACGCGCCACTGCGGCACGTGGATCTCGAGGGACGCGATCTGCGCGAGCCAGATCAGCGTCGCGCGGTCGTTCACCAGCGGGTAGGTGTTGGTGCTCGTCTTGTGCGTGACGGCCGCCTGCTTCACCCAGTCCGGGGTGGATGCGGGGTCCAGGTTCTTCTGGAAGAACACCTCCGCCGGGTCGTCCGGCGTCCCGACGCCGTGCACCCAGCGCTTCCGGGTGGCGATCCGGTCCCGCACGTGCGGGATCATCGCCTCGGCGACGGCGTTGTAGTACCCGAAGATGTCGGCCTTCGTCGTCCCGGTCTCGGGGTACATGACCTTGTCGAGGTTGGTCAGCTTGAGGCGGCGGCCGTCGATCTCGACGACCTCGGAGTCCTGGGCGGCCATAGCCACACGGTACGCCCGGGGCGCCCGGTTCCGGTGCATTCCCTGATCGATGCTTGAAAAGGGGCTGATCCCCGGACACGATGGGCTCATGAGGGCCATTTGGACGGGCGCCATCACCTTCGGACTCGTGAACGTCCCGGTGAAGGTGTACAGCGCAACTGAGGATCACGACGTCCCACTGCACCAGGTGCACGACGAGGACGGCGGACGCATCCGCTACCAGCGACGCTGCGAGATCGACGGCAAGGTCATCCCGTACGAGCACATCGCGAAGGCGTACGAGTACGGCGAGCGGACGGTGATCCTGACCCCGGAGGACCTCGCGTCGCTCCCTTCGGAGCGCAGCCGCGAGATCGACGTGGTGGAGTTCGTGCCCAACGACCAGCTCGACCCGCTGATGTTCGACCGCAGCTACTACCTGGAGCCCGACTCCAAGTCGCTGAAGGCGTACGCCCTCCTGCGCAAGACGCTGGAGGACGAGGAGCGGACCGCGATCGTCGAGTTCGCCCTCCGCCAGAAGACGCGGCTCGCCGCACTGCGGGTGCGCGGCAACGTCCTCGTGCTGCAGACGCTCCTGTGGCACGACGAGATCCGCGAGGCGGACTTCCCGTCGCTCGACCAGACGCCGCGCATCTCCGACCGCGAGCTCCAGCTGTCCAGCGCCCTGATGGAGAGCTTCGCCGGCGACTTCGAGCCGGAGAAGTTCAGCGACGAGTACCAGGAGGAGCTCCGCAAGCTGATCGACGCGAAGCTCGAGGAGGGCGACAGCGTCGACACCGCCGCCACCTTCGGCGAGGAGGAGGAGGCGAAGAAGGGCGGAGGCGAGGTGATCGACCTGATGGAGGCGCTGCAGCGCAGCGTCGAGCGGAGCCGGTCGTCGAAGTCGTCGTCGTCGTCGAAGACCTCGTCCTCGAAGTCGTCGTCGTCGAAGTCCGCCTCGAACGCGTCGGAGAAGAAGCCCGCCGCCCGCAAGACGTCCTCCACCTCCAGCTCCTCGACCACGACACGTAAGGCCCCGGCCAAGAAGTCTGCGAAGAAGCCCGCGTGACGCGCCTCAAGCGCAGCAACCCGTCCGGTCCCGGCTACCACCGGACGATGACGGACAAGGGGCCGGTGTACGAGGACGAAGCGGGCAACCGTATCGTCGACGAGCGCGAGCTGGAGCGCATCCGCTCGCTCGTGCTGCCGCCCGCCTGGCAGGACGTGTGGATCTCGCCCGACGCGCGCGGGCACATCCAGGCCGTCGGCACCGACCAGGCCGGACGGCGCCAGTACCGGTACCACGACGCGTGGCGCCTCAACCAGGACCGCCTCAAGTTCGAACGCGCCGCACAGCTCGCCGAGACCCTGCCGTCGGCCCGGCGCAAGGTGACGATGGACCTGCGCGAGGAGGGCTTCGGCCGCGACCGCATCCTGGCCGCCGCCTTCCGGATCATCGACCTCGGCAGCGTGCGCATCGGCAGCGAGGAGTACCTGCACGCGAACGGCAGTCGCGGGCTGACCACGCTGCTCTGCCGGCACGCCGTCATCGACGGCGACGACATCACCCTGACGTTCCCCGCCAAGTCGGCGCAGAAGTGGACGAGCACCATCCGCGACACCGACCTCGCCGAGCTGCTGCGCCAGGTCCAGGCGCTCCGCGGTCAGCGCTCGCGGTTGCTGTCGTGGAAGGACCGCACCTGGCACACGATCCGTCCCGCCTCGCTCAACGAGTACATCCGCCGCCAGACCCGTGGCGAGTTCACCGCGAAGGACTTCCGGACGTTGCACGGCACCATCGTGGCGGCGGAAGCGCTCGCCGACCTCGGCGTCGCCGGCAGCGACTCGCAGCGGAAGAAGCGGGTCAGTGCGGCGGTGAACGAAGCCGCCGCGGCGCTCGGCAACACTCCGGCGATCGCCCGCAACAGTTACATCGACCCGCGCATCTTCGACCGTTACCGCAACGGCGAGGTCATCGACACCTCCGGCGGACGCGCTCCCGAGCCCGCCCTGCTGGAACTCCTCGCAGACGAATAGCCGACCCCGCCTCAGCGCGTGGGCCGCTGGGCGGGGGTCTCCGACGAGAGCGGCGCCGCGATGTCCTCGAGCGACTTGCCTTCCGCGTCGACACCGAGGAACAGCTCCACGAGCCCCGCGGCGATCATGAGTCCGGCGCCGATGTAGTACCCGATGGCGACCGCGTGACTGCCGCTCTCGATGAGGCGGCCGAACAGGATGGGCCCGGTGATGCCACCGATCGCGGTGCCGATCGCGTAGAAGAAGGCGATCGACATCGCGCGGGTCTCCATGGGGAAGATCTCGCTCACCGTCAGGTAGGCGCTGCTCGCGCCGGCCGACGCGAAAAAGAACACGACCATCCAGCACGCCGTCAGCCAGAAGGCGTCGAGCAGGCCCGCGTCGAACATGATCGCGGTCCCGACGAGCAGCACGCCGCTGCCCACGTACGACAGCGTGATCATGAAGCGCCGACCGACCGAGTCGAACAGGCGACCGAGCAGCAGCGGGCCGAGGAAGTTGCCGATCGCGATCGGGACGAGAGCCCACGGGGCCACATCGTCCGGCACATGCAGCAGCTTCGTCAGGACCAGCGAGTAGGTGAAGAAGACGGCGTTGTACAGGAACGCCTGGCCGATGAACAGCGACAGCCCGAGCGTGAACCGCTTCGGATACCGGGTCACGGCCGTGCGCACGATCTCGCCGAAGCCGGTCGAACGGCGCTGGTGGATGGTGATCCCCTTGTCGTCCGGCACGGTCGCGAGGCGCTCGTGCGTCTGCTCCTCGATGTCGTGCTCGATCGTGCCTACCAGCTCTTCCGCATCCTCGTCGCGGCCGTGGATGAACATCCACCGCGGCGACTCTGGCACGTTGCGGCGCACCAGGAGGATGACCAGACCGAGCACGGCACCGAGGCCGAACGCGATGCGCCAGCCGATGTTCGGGGGGAAGATCGCGGTGTTCAGGAGGAAGACGGTCAGCACGGCGCCGAAGGCGGTGCCGAGCCAGTACGAGCCGTTGATGGCGAGGTCGACCAGTCCGCGGCGTCGTGCCGGGATGAGCTCGTCGATCGCCGAGTTGATCGCTGCGTACTCGCCGCCGATGCCCGCCCCGGTGAAGAACCGGAACACGAAGAACATCCACGGAGTGACCGAGAAGGCCGTCAGCACCGTCGCCAGCAGGTAGAGCCCGAGGGTCAGGATGAACAGCTTCTTCCGGCCGAAGCGGTCGGTCAGGTAGCCGAACACCAGCGCGCCCGTACAGGCGCCGGCCACGTAGATGGCCGCGGCCAGACCGACTTGGGCGGTGGTGAGCCCGAGGCCGCTGTCCGGTTCGGTGAGCCGGCTGCCGATGGCGCCGACGATGGTGACCTCGAGACCGTCGAGGATCCAGACGGTGCCGAGGCCGACGACGACGAGCCAGTGGAACTTCGACCACGGCAGGCGGTCCAGCCGCGCCGGGATGGTCGTGCGGATCGTCTTCAGCGACGATGCGCTCTGCGATGAGGAAGAAGTCTGCGCACTCACTCGGCAGACTGTATTGGGCCTGTGCGTCGCCCCATAGAGCCTTGACAAACGCGGTTTTGTGCGCTTTGCGAACGGCTAGCCTACGCGATGCGCAACTGTCAACCCCTTGTTGGGAGGAGGGGGGCATTGCTTATCGTGGCTAACGACCGGGAGGACTCCACAAGAGCCCGAACGGACACCCGAACTGAGAGCACCAACGGCTGTGCCCGTGAGTACACGGGCTGAATGGGATGACACGATGACGACGCTCGAAGTGACCAACGACCCGGTACGCGACTACCTGAACGCGATCGGCCGCACCCGCCTCCTGACCGCCGACGAGGAAGTCGCGCTGGCCAAGCGGATCGAGGTGGGAGTGCTGGCCGGGGAGCGCCTGGCGGTCCGCCCCGGACTGACGCCCCGCGAGAAGCGCGAACTGCAGTACCTCGCCGATGACGGCAAGCGTGCGTTCGAGCGCTTCATCGAGGCCAACCTGCGCCTGGTGGTCAGCATCGCCAAGCGCTACGCCGGCCGCGGGCTGCCGGTGATGGACCTGATCCAGGAGGGCAACCTCGGCCTGGTGCGCGCGGTCGAGAAGTTCGACTACCGCACCGGAAACAAGTTCTCCACGTACGCCACCTGGTGGATCCGCCAGTCCATCCTGCGCGGCATCGCCGACACGGCCCGCCTGATCCGCATCCCGGTGCACACCGTGGAGAAGATCGACAAGCTGGACCGCATCCGCCGCGACCTCGGCGGAGAGCTCGGCCGCACGCCCACCCTGGAGGAGATGGCCGAGGCGTCGAACCTCGACCCCGCCGAGGTGCACAAGCTGCAGATGAGCGACTCCGAGACGGTCTCGCTGGCCGTGCCGGTCGGCGAGAACGAGGGCGCCGAGCTCGGCGACCTGATCGAGGACGACGACTTCCCGGGCCCGCCGGAGGCCGTCGAGGTGGAGTTCCGCCACCGCGACCTCGAGGAGCGCCTCCGCGAGCTGCCGCCCCGCGACGCCAAGGTGGTGCGCATGCGCTTCGGCCTCGACGGCCAGAAGCCGATGACGCTCGACGAGGTGGGCGAGGTCTACGGCATCACCCGCGAGCGCGTCCGCCAGCTGGAGACCCGCAGCCTCAAGCGCCTGCGCTGCCCGGAGCTGCTGGAGTACCTCCGCTGACACCGGCAGCCTGACGACCGGGAAGGCCCCGCACCCAACGGTGCGGGGCCTTCCTCTGTTCGCGGTCGTCTCGGGATGCGGCAGCGGTCAGCGGCCGACGCCGGAGTCCGCATCCACCTCGTCGGCGCCGAGCGCTCCGATCTCCTCGGTCAGCTGCAGGCCCTGCGAGCTGTTCGACGACAGCGTCAGCTGCTCGAGCCACGCCTTGTTGATGCGCGGCGGGCGGCCTCCGCTGTAGCGGAACAGCAGGGGGATGGCCGGGTCGATCCAGATGGCGCTGCGGCCGTCGCCCACGCTCTGCTCGTCGCGCCAGGAGAAGAAGAACCCCTCCTTGCGACGGAGCTTCAGCCCGATCACGATCTGCAGGTGCGCCAGGACCCGGTCCTCGAAACCGATCTCGGTGGTCCCGCCGTAGATGAGCTTGCCCATGACGAAAAACGTACCTGACGTTCAGGGAATCCCCGTACCGGCGTTCGCTGCGCGAACACCGTTTCGCCGGGAGGCGGGCGTAGGGTACGGCCATGTCTCCCTCACGCGTCCTGGTCACCGGTGCGACCGGCTACATCGGCGGGCGGCTGGTGCCGCGGCTGCTGGCCCGCGGCCACACGGTGAGGGTGCTGGCGCGCTCGCCGCAGAAGCTGACCGACGTGCCCTGGGCGGGCGACGTGGAGGTCGTCGAGGGCGACCTGCACGATCCCGCCGCCGTCGAACGGGCGGTGGCGGACGTCGACGTCGTCTACTACCTCGTGCACTCGATGCGGGCGCGTGGCGACTTCGACGAGGAGGAGGCGGACGCCGCGCGGACCGTCGCCGGCGCGGCCCGCGCCGCCGGGGTCCGGCGGATCGTGTACCTCGGCGCGCTGCATCCCGACGGCGAGCTCTCGCGTCACCTGCGCTCCCGCGTCGCCGTGGGACGCATCCTGCTCGACTCCGGAGTGCCGACGATCGTGCTGCAGGCCGGCGTGGTGATCGGTTCGGGATCGGCGTCGTTCGAGATGATCCGGCACCTCACCGAGGTGCTGCCCTACATGCCGGCGCCGCGCTGGGTGCGGAATCGCATCCAGCCGATCGCCATCCGCGACGTGCTGCACTACCTGCTCGCCGCCGCCGACCTGCCCCCGGAGGTGTCGCGTGTCTTCGACATCGGCGGCCCGGACATCCTGCGCTACGGGCAGATGATGAACGCCTACGCCTTGGAGGCGGGCCTTCCGCAGCGGCCGATCGCCTCCCTCCCGGTGTTCACCCCCTGGCTGGCGTCGCAGTGGGTGAACCTGGTGACGCCCATCCCGCGCAGCCTGGCCGTGCCGATCATCGAGTCGCTGCAGTACGACTGCGTGATGCGCGACCACGACATCGACGCGGTCATCCCGCCGCCGCCCGAGGGGCTGACCGGCTACCGGCGATCGGTCCGGCTCGCTCTGGCGCGGGAGCGCTCCGGCGATGTGGAGACCAGCTGGCAGGACGCCTCGGTCGCCGGCGCCCCCAGCGACCCGCTGCCGAGCGACCCGGACTGGTCGGGGCACACGGTGTACACCGACCTGCGCGAGCGCGAGTCCACGGCCGACGCCCAGCTGCTGTGGCGGGTGGTGGAGGGGATCGGCGGCGAACGCGGCTGGTACTCCTTCCCGCTCGCCTGGGCGCTGCGCGGCTGGGCGGACAAGCTGGTCGGCGGCGTCGGGCTCCGCCGCGGGCGGCGCGACGCCGACCACCTCAACACCGGCGACGCCCTCGACTGGTGGCGCGTGGAGCGGATCGAACGGGGGAGGAGCCTGCGGCTGCGCGCCGAGATGCGGGTGCCCGGGCGCGCGTGGCTCGAGCTGTCGGTGCGGCCGCGGGAGGGCGGCGGCTCGGAGTACCGCCAGCGCGCGGTGTTCTTCCCGCGCGGACTCTCCGGCCGGCTCTACTGGTTCGCGATCCTGCCGTTCCACGGGATCGTGTTCAACGGGATGGCCAACCGCATCGTCTACGAGGCGGAGCACCCGAAGGCGGCTAGCCGCGTGACGCGTCCGGAGCCGTCTCCGCGGCCGGAAGAGCGGTCGACTCCGGCGTAGCCGGAAGCGGCTGCTCCTGCAGCGGTTCCGCCGCCAGTGGTTCCGCGGCTTGGGCCAGCGTCGTCGCGCTCAGGTCCTGGAGGAAGCGGGTGACGGTCTCGCGGTCCTTCGGGCTGAGCGAGCGCACCACCTCGAAGCGGCGGGCGTGCTGCAGGCCCATGGTCCGGCGCACCTCGCGGTGCGTCTCCGGCGTGATCTCGACGGTGACCGCGCGGCGGTCGGTCGGGTGCGGCCGGCGCTCGACGTGCCCGGCCCGCTCCAGGCGGTCCAGCAGCTTGGTGGTGGATGCGGTGGAGATGTGGAGGTGGTCGGACAGCGCTCCGGCAGTCACGGGCACCCCGCTGTTCATCGACGCGATGATGTAGCGCAGCGCCCGCATGTCGGTCTCGTTGAGCTTCATGTGCGTGCGGGAGGCGAAGCTCAGCCGCTGGTCGGCGTCGCGCCACTCGCGCATCGCGGCGAGCAGCCGCACGATCTGCGCCAGCTCCTCCTCGCTGAGGTCGTCGTGCCGGACGAGCTCCTGGCGTGGGTCGATGATCCGGGGGTCGGTGAGGGATGCGGAGATGCGTCGAGCGTCGCTGTGCGCGTCGTCCCTGGCCGGAGTCATGCCGACATCCTATTCCTGAATGTAAGAAGCGTGCTAAGTTATTTGCTACCCAAGCTAGACAAGGGAGCCCGGCATGACACAGCTGCACCCCGAAACACGGACTCCCGTCGAGCGCGGCCTGGCCCGCGGAGCGCGGACTCCCGCCGCGGCATCGACCATCGACGCGGCGCTCGCCGAGGTCGAATCCCGGCTCTCCGGATTCTTCGCCGCCCGCATCTCCTCCGCCGCCGCATACGCGCCCGCGTACCGCACGCTGTGGGAGAGCGCGCGCGACGCGGCCGACGGCGGCAAGCGCATCCGCCCCCGCTTCGTCCTCACCGCCTTCCGCGGACTCGGCGGCACCGACGACGACGCGGCCTGCACCGCCGCGGTCGCCTACGAACTGCTGCACACCGCCTTCCTGCTGCACGACGACGTCATCGACGGCGACACCATGCGGCGCGGGCGCCCCAACGTCGTCGGCGCGTTCGCCTCCGACGCCACGTCGCGCGGCGTGGAATCCGTCCGTGCCCGCCGCTGGGGCGAGGCCGGCGCCATCCTCGCCGGAGACCTGCTGCTGCACGCCGCCGCCTCGGTTCTCGCGCGCGTCGACGCCGACGAGTGGACGCGGGAGCGGCTGCTCGAGATCCTCGACCACGGCGTCTTCGTCACCGCGGCCGGCGAGCTGGCCGACGTGGCGCTCGCCGAGCGGATGGGGCCGGAGTCGCCGTCGCTGGACGACGTGCTGGCCATGACCGAGCACAAGACGGCCGCCTACTCCGTCGCCGGACCGCTCATGACCGGCGCGCTCCTGGCCGGCGGCGGCGAGGACCTCCTGGCGCCGCTCGCCGAGTACGGCCGCCTGGTCGGCATCGCCTTCCAGCTCGGCGACGACCTGCTCGGCGTCTTCGGCAGTGAGGACGTGACCGGCAAGAGCATCGTCAGCGACCTGCGCCAGGGCAAGGAGACCTCGCTCATCGCATTCGCGCGCGGCACCGCCCGCTGGGAGGACGTCACCCCGTCGCTCGGCCGCTCCGACCTCGCCCCGCACGAGGCCGCGCGTCTGGCGTCCGTGCTCGAGGAGTGCGGCGCCCGGGCGTTCGTCGAGCGCCTGCTGGCCGACCACGTCGACCGCGCCATCGCGCTGCTGCAGAGCCCATCCATCCCGGCCTCGCTATCGCAACCCCTGACCGACGTGGCACGCTCGTGTATCGGGAGGATCGCATGACTCGCGCACCGGAAGCCCCGGCGGGCACACCGCCGACCGACCTCACCACCTACACCGGTGCGGCGCACGCCGGTGCGGCCACCATCATCCACGCGTACTCGACCTCGTTCGGGATGGCCACCCGCCTGCTCTCGCAGCGCATCCGCCCGCAGGTCGAGGACGTCTACGCCCTCGTCCGGGTCGCCGACGAGATCGTCGACGGCGCCGCGGCCGAAGCCGGCCTCAGCGTCGACGACCAGCGCGAGCTGCTCGACGCCCTGGAGGCGGACACCGAGCGGGCGATGCGCACCGGTTACAGCGCCAACGTCGTGGTCCACTCGTTCGCCGTCACCGCCCGTGCGTCGGGCATCGGGGTCGACCTCACCCGTCCGTTCTTCGCCTCCATGCGCCGCGACCTCAGCCCGGTCGACTTCAGCGCGGACGAGCTGCGCGACTACGTCTACGGCTCCGCCGAGGTCATCGGGCTGATGTGCCTCAAGGTGTTCCTCGCCGACGCGCCCGTCCCGGACGACGTGCGGCTCCGGCTCGAGGCGGGCGCCCGGCGGTTGGGCGCGGCCTTCCAGAAGATCAACTTCCTGCGCGACCTCGCGGTCGACTGGTCGGAGCTCGGGCGCAGCTACTTCCCGGGCATCGACCCGGCTCGCCTGACCGAGCGGCAGAAGCTGGCGCTCGTCGTGGACATCGACTGCGACCTCGGGGCCGCCGCCGACGTCATCCCGGAGCTGCCGGGCAACTGCCGGCGCGCGATCACCGCGGCGCACGGCCTGTTCTCCGAGCTGAGCGACCGCATCCGCGCGACGCCCGCGTCCGAGCTGCTCACCCGCCGGGTGAGCGTGCCGACGCGGGTCAAGCTGGCCATCCTCGCCCGCGCCACCGCGGCCGCCGCCGTGCCGCGCGGTTCCGCGTCGGCGGGACGCGTCGCCGCCATCGTCCCCGCCTCGGCCGCCCGGCCGGAGGCGCACGACGCCGGGCCGACATCATGACCGGGCAGCGCGTCGTCGTCGTCGGCGGCGGCATCGCCGGCCTCGCGACCGCGGCGCTGCTCGCGCGCGAGGGCTACGCCGTCACCATGCTGGAGCAGAACCGCACGCTGGGTGGACGCGCGGGGTCCTGGGAGCACGACGGCTTCCGCTTCGACACAGGGCCCTCCTGGTACCTGATGCCGGAGGTCTTCGACCACTTCTTCCGGCTGATGGGCACCTCGACCGCCGAGCAGCTCGACCTGGTCACGCTCGACCCCGGATATCGCGTCTTCTCCGAGGACGGCCGCCCTCCGCTCGACATCCGCGCCGACGGCGTGGCCAACCGCGCCGTGTTCGAGAACGAGGAGCCGGGGGCCGCCGCGGCGCTCGACCGCTACCTGGCGGGCGCCGAGGACACGTACCGGATGGCGGTCGACCGCTTCCTCTACTCGACCTTCGCGGACCTGCGCCCGCTGTTCGCTCCCGACCTGCTCCGCCGGCTCCCGCGCCTGGCCCGGCTGCTGCTGGAGCCGCTCGACCGCTACGCGGCGGGCTTCGTCCAGGACAACCGCCTCCGCCAGGTGCTCGGCTACCCGGCCGTCTTCCTGGGCACCTCGCCCGGCAAGGCGCCGAGCATGTACCACCTGATGAGCCACCTCGACCTCGACGACGGCGTCCGCTACCCGCTGGGCGGCTTCACCGAGCTGATCGACCGTATCGCGGCACTGGCCGAGGAGGCCGGCGCCCGCATCGTCACGGGTGCGCGGGTCACGGCTATC
This sequence comes from Leifsonia shinshuensis, assembly GCF_031456835.1. Lineage (NCBI taxonomy): Bacteria > Bacillati > Actinomycetota > Actinomycetes > Micrococcales > Microbacteriaceae > Leifsonia > Leifsonia shinshuensis. Next base: position 1,288,055 of record NZ_JAVDVK010000001.1, on the reverse strand, counting down.
CGCACCGCGCAGGACGGCAAGCGAGCCCATGCCCGCGGAGTGGACTACCGGGATGCGGCGGGCGCGCAGCACACGCTCGACGCCGACATCGTCGTCTCCGCCGCCGACCTGCACCACACCGAGACCCAGTTGCTCCCGCCGTCGCTGCGGACGCATCCGGAGAACGCGTGGGAGCGGCGCGACCCGGGCCCCGGCGTCGTGCTCGCGTACCTCGGCGTGCGCGGTCGGCTGCCGCAGCTGACGCACCACAACCTGTTCTTCACCACCGACTGGGAGGCCAACTTCCAGACGATCTACGGCCCCGACCCGGGCATCCCGGACCCGGCGTCCCTGTACGTCTGCATGCCGAGCGAGACCGACCCGGAGGTCGCCCCGGAGGGGTACGAGAACCTGTTCGTGCTCATCCCCGTGCCCGCCGATGTCTCGCTCGGCGCGGGCGGGATGGACGGCGCGGGCGACCGGGCGATCGAACGAGCCGCGGACGCCGCGATCCGGCAGATCTCCGCGTGGGCGGGCATCCCGGACCTCGCCGACCGCATTGTGCTGCGCCGCACCGTGGGCCCGGAGGACTTCGCCTCCGAGTTCAACGCGTGGCGCGGCGGTGCCCTCGGGCCTGCGCACACGCTGCGCCAGAGCGCCTTCTTCCGGCCCGGCAACGCCTCGAAGAAGGTCGACGGCCTGCTGTACGCCGGGTGCTCGACCATCCCCGGCATCGGCCTGCCGATGTGCCTGATCAGCGCGGAGCTCGTGGTCAAGCGGCTCCGCGGGGACGGCAGCGGCGGCCCGCTGCCCGAGCCGCTCCCGACGCCCCAGGCGGAGCGCGTGTCGTGAGCATCGTCTACCTGGCGTGCCTCCTGGTCGCGCTGGGGGCGATGGTGCTGCTCGACGCGCGGTTCCGGCTGGTGTTCTGGCGGGATGCGCGGCGCGCGACCATCGTGCTGGCGCTGGGCCTGGTGTTCTTCCTGGCGTGGGATGTCGCGGGCATCGCCCTCGGCGTGTTCGAACGCGGCGGCTCCCGGTTCATGACCGGCATCGTCGTGGCGCCCGAGCTGCCGCTCGAGGAGGTCTTCTTCCTGCTCTTCCTCTGCTATCTGACGCTCGTGCTGATCTTCGGCGTCCGCCGGCTGCTCGACCGGCCCGCGCCCGGGAGCACCGACGCCGTCGACGCGTCGCCCGTCCGGCGGGGGAGCGGCGGATGACCTACCTCCTGCTCAGCCTGGTCTTCCTCCTCGTGGCGGCGGCCGTGCTGGCCGTCGCGCTCGCCCTGGCGCCGGACCGCGCCCGGCTGGTGCGCCGCTGGTGGGCCCCGGTCCTCATCGCTGGCGTCGTCGTGCTGGTGCTGACCGCCGTCTTCGATAACGTCATGATCGTGGCCGGATTCATGACCTACGCGGATGCGCACATCGCCGGCGTGAAGCTGGGGCTCGTCCCGGTGGAGGACTTCGCGTACCCGCTGGCGGCGCTCCTCCTGCTGCCCGCGCTGTGGCTGCTCACCCGCCGACGCGGGAGCAGGTCGTGACCGCCGTGGCTCCGGCCCCGTTCCGGCAGCTGCTGCTGGTCTCGCGCCCGCTCAGCTGGATCAACACGGCCTTCCCGTTCGCCGCCGCGTACCTGCTGACGACCGGCCGGATCGATGTCACCTTCGTCGTCGGCACGGTGTTCTTCCTCATCCCGTACAACCTGGCGATGTACGGGATCAACGACGTGTTCGACTATGAGTCCGACCTGCGCAACCCGCGCAAGGGCGGCGCGGAGGGCGCACTGCTCGACCGCTCCTCCCACCGGAGGACGCTGATCGCCGCCGTGGTCACCACGGTCCCCTTCGTGATCTACCTCGTCGCCGTCGGGTCGCCGCTCTCCTGGCTGGTGCTCGCCGTCTCGCTGTTCGCCGTCGTCGCGTACTCGGTGAAGGGCCTGCGGTTCAAGGAGATCCCGTTCCTCGACTCGGTGACCTCCAGCACCCACTTCGTGAGCCCCGCGCTGTACGGCCTGGTGCTCGCCGGCGCCGTGTTCACGCCCGGCCTCTGGCTGGTGCTGCTCGCGTTCTTCCTGTGGGGGATCGGCAGCCACGCCTTCGGTGCGGTCCAGGATGTCGTGCCCGACCGGGAGGGCGGCATCTCGTCCGTCGCGACCGCCATCGGAGCGGCGGCGACCGTCCGGCTGGCGATCGCCGCCTGGGCGCTCGCGGGCGTCGCGATGCTGTTCACGCCGTGGCCGGGCCCGCTGGCCGCGGTGCTCGCCCTGCCCTACATCGCGACGGCCGCCCCGTTCTGGTCGGTTCCGGACGAGCGGGCGAGCGAGGCGAACCGCGGCTGGCGGCGCTTCCTCTGGATCAACTACGCCTGCGGGTTCCTCGTCACGCTGCTGCTCATCCTGTACGCGTCGCTGCGCTGACCCGGTCCGGGATGCGCGCGCCGCTGCGCTAGTCGCGCTTCGGAAGCTGCTGCAGCGTCCAGGCGTTGCCGTCGGGGTCGGCGAAGTCGACGAAGCGGCCCCACGCGAGGTCGGCGACTCCGCGCGCCTCGATGCCGCGCTCGGTGAGGTGCGCGAGGGCGGCGTCCGCATCCGGGACCACGATCTGCAGGCCCTTCATGGTGCCCGGGGTCATGTCGGTCAGCCCCTGGCCGAAGGCGATGGAGCACGCCGACCCGGGAGGGGTCACCTGCACGAAGCGCAGCTCGGGCGAGACCCGCTGGTCGTGGTCCGCGTTCCAGCCGAGCGCGTCCACGTAGAACGCCTTCGCCCGGTCGACGTCGGTGACGGGGAGGATGATGAGCTCGATGCGCCAGTCGCTGATGGTCATGATCGGTGCCTTCCTGTTCGGTGTGACTCCAGGCTACGAGCGCTTGCGGTCAGGTTCCGGCCGCAATTGGAATTCGGCGATTTCGCGGATCGGCGCGCTAGGGTCGTAAATCCCACCGGCCCACTGGAACCGAAAGCGATCACCGCGCGATGAGCGACTCACCGGCCTCGCCCACCCCGTACGAGGTGCTGGGCGTGCGCCCGGACGTCAGTCACGACGACCTCCGCCGTGCCTACCGTCGGCTGCTCCGCGAGACGCACCCGGACACCGGCGGCACCGCCGCCGCGTTCCAGGCCGTCCAGCACGCCTGGGAGCTCATCGGCGACCCCGAGGACCGCGCCCGGTACGACCGCGGCGAGAGCATCACGGTGGATGCGGTGGCCGGCGACTCGGCGGGCGGCGGTTTCAGCGCGACCGTGCACACCTCCCGCGCCGGCTCGGGCGGACCGTCCGTGCGCGCCCGCAGCTACGGGCACCCGGGCGGTCGCGCCCGCGAGCGCTTCCTCGGCCTCATGCGCGAGTGGATGGGGCGCGGCACCGACGACCGTGATCCGTACGACCCGGCGCTCGTGCGCTCCGCGCCGCTGGAGATCCGGCGGCTGCTGGCGGAGGCGCTCGCCGAGGAGGCGACGGCCCGGGCCGTCACCGGGCTCGGGATCGGCTTCACGATCTGGAACGACGTGGCCGTGCATCCCAGCACCGACGCCAAGCTCGACCACATCGTGCTCGGGCCGGCCGGGCTGTTCGCGGTCCGCTCCGCCGACTGGGGAGCACCGGTCAAGCTCGCGAAGGGCGACCTCGTCGGCCCCGGCATCGCGCCGGACGAGGAGCCGTTCCACGACCTCTACCACGCGGCGAAGAGCTTCGGCCGCCAGGCGGGCGTCCGCTTCACCGGCCTCATCGTCGTGGTGCCGGACGCCGACCTCGACGTGCCGTTCGACGTCATCCGCCGCGGCCGGCTGAACGGCGCCATGGTGGTCCGCCGCTCGCTGCTGCCGCGCGTGCTGCGCGACGGCGCGAACGCCGCCGGACGGGAGAGCGTCGACCGAGCGTTCGAACTGCGCGTGCGCCTCCAGGAGGCCGTGCGCTTCGTCTGAGCGTCGCAGAAGCGCAGCTCTCGGCTCGTCTGCTGGGCGGCGACCTCGCAGCGACTGGCACCCAAGATGCACATGGGTGAGCACTACGGGTGCGAATTCCCTGGGAAGCCCTTTGCGGTCGTCATCCCGCCCGCCCGGCCGCGTCTCTAACAGTGCGAGCACCCCCAGGTGGAGTGCTCTTCTTCGACCCAGGGAAACGAACCCTTACCCCGTCATCGCGAGTAGCGCACCACTTCTCTCTCGCTGACCAGCCCTCCGGAAAGGAACCACCATGGGCATCAGACCCACCCGACGCAAGCTCCTCGGGGCTGGAGCAGCCACACTCGCTGCAGCAGCCCTCGCCATCGGTGTCGCCGGCCCTGCCAGCGCCGCGACCTCGATCAACGGTGGCACGACCACCGGCGGAATCGGGGCGCTTTCGGTGACTCCGTCAGCGCCCGCCACCGATTTCTCCCAGCCGGGCACGCTCGGCACGCTCTCCTTCCGGCCTTACGACGTAGCGTCGCCAGGCGGCCGGGTCGATTTCGTCGTCGGCGACACGCAGACGTGGAGGATCACCCTTCCCGCGGGAATCGAATTCGGTGCCACAGCGTGCGACTGGCGCAACCAGCCGGGCGCCTTCTTCGACATGTCATGCACCCTGTCTCCAGACAGGAAGGTCTGGACTCACAGTTACCGATACAAGGTGGACACCCCAGGATCGAACTTCTCTCCCGGCGCATCCACTGAAGCGGCGCGAACCAACCTTCCGGTCGTCACCACCGGCCCGCTGTCGGGTAAGGTACTCGGCACCTACACGGCATACGCAGGCCTCTCCAACGGGGCACCCAGCGCGAGCTTCAGCTTCGATGCCCCTGGACCGGTCGAGAACCTGAACGCAACCGGTCCGGACGGGACCGGCGAGTACACCCTGGAAGGTACCGGCGAAGCCGGCGCGACGGTGACCATCACGGACGACAACGGCGCTTTGTGGACAACCCCCGTAGACCCCGATGGTACGTGGAAAAGGAAGCTGCCGACGACCGTGAAGCCTCCGCTGACGATCACGCAGACGTTGGACGGTCTCACCTCCACGCCGGTGACCTACGACACCGAGCCGCTGCCGATCATGAATCCGGCTGTGGCTCTGGGTGTGCTTGCCCTGGCGGGCGCCGTCGTGGGTGGCACCGTGCTCGCTCGTCGCCGGCGCGCGGCGACCGCTACCGCCGCCGTCTGATCTCACCACTCTGCAGCCGCCCGGCGAATCTCGCCGGGCGGCTGCTTCGTCTGAGCCTCACGGGAGCGCAGCCTCTAGACGCGGCCGCTCCAGCACGAGCAGAGTGGACGCCATGGTCACCCCACTCGACATCTTCAGCGGCTTCAGCGTGAACGACCTCGCCGCGGCGAAGTCCTTCTACGGCGAGACGCTCGGTCTCCGCATCTCCGACGGCCCCATGGGCAACCTCGACCTCGAGCTCCCCGCCGGTGGTCTCGTGTTCATCTACCCGAAGGACGACCACGTGCCCGCGACCTTCACGATCCTCAACCTCGTGGTCGACGACATCGACCGGGCGGTGGACGACCTCAACGCGAAGGGCGTCGCCACCGCGATCTACGACGACCCGGCGCTGCCGACCGACGCCAAGGGCGTGCTCCGCGGCCGGTCGCAGAACCGCGGCCCCGACATCGCCTGGTTCCGCGACCCCGCGGGCAACGTGCTCTCGGTCCTGCAGGAGTGACGCCGTCCCTTGAGACGGCGGCAGGGGATCAGGCGCGCGATCCGTCGCTGTCGTCGAGGTCCCAGGAGGAGCCGCGCGGGTCCGACACGTCCTCGGTCGACCGGGGGATGGTCGATACGAGCCGGTAGGTGGCCTCCTCCGGCCATCGGCGTTCGTCGGCCAGCTCGAACACCTCGAAGGCGGACGCGCCGGCGAAGTCGGCGGGCACGCGGATGCGGTTCGGGGGCACATCCACTTCGGTCGGCAGCGTCAGGACGCGCGGCACCTGTCCATCGTCTCGCAGCAGCACCGCCCGGAACGTCCGGGCCTGGAAATCGGACACGTCAGTACGGTAGGCGCTTCCCGCACCCGCGTCGAGCGGAATACGGGAATTCCCCGGTGCGCATTCGACGGACACCCAGCGCCCTAGGATGTGCCTGTGGAGCCCTTCATCGTCTGTCTGTGGATCCTCGCCGCCGTCTGCGCGGCGACGTGGGTGCTCTCGCTCATCACGGGGGAGCACTCCTGGGTCGACCGCATCTGGTCGATCGTGCCGGTCGTCTACGTGTGGGTCTTCGCCGGAGCGGCGGGGCTCGCGGATGCGCGCCTCGACCTGATGGCGGTGCTCGTCACGCTGTGGGGTGCGCGCCTCACCTTCAACTTCGCGCGGAAGGGCGGCTACGCGCCCGGCGGCGAGGACTACCGCTGGGAGGTGCTGCGCGGCCGGATGAAGCCCGCCGCCTTCCAGCTGTTCAACCTGTTCTTCATCGTCATCTACCAGAACGTCCTGCTGCTGCTGATCGCCCTCCCCGCGTGGACGGCGTACCAGCACCGCACGCCGCTGTCCGCGCTCGACATCGTGCTCGCCGTCGTCTTCCTCGGCCTTCTCGTCGGCGAGACCGTGGCCGACCAGCAGCAATGGCGGTTCCACCAGTGGAAGAAGGCGGAGACGGCGGCCGGCCGGACCCCGGAGCCGCGCTTCCTGCAGACCGGATTGTTCCGCTACTCCCGTCACCCCAACTTCTTCTTCGAGCAGGCGCAGTGGTGGGTCGTATTCCTCTTCGGCTGCGCCGCCGCCGGCTCGGTGCTGCAGTGGACCGTGATCGGCCCGCTGCTGCTCACCGGGCTCTTCATCGGCTCCACGGTGTTCACCGAGAGCATCTCGCGCTCCCGGTACCCGGAGTACGCCGAGTATCAGGCGCGCACGTCGCCGGTGGTGCCCTGGTTCCCGGGCCGCGGGAACACCGCCCGCATGTGGTCCGAGTCGAGGTAGTCGGCCACGCCGATCAGGATGAGGCTGAACACGATCTGCTCGGTCACCATCCACAGCGGGTACAGGCCCGGGATCGCGGCGATCACCAGCGTGACGACCGGGAAGATCTTGGCGAACAGCCGGAGGCGCGAGTACGCCCAGTAGTAGCCCTTCTGCGCCCGCCACGAGAAGTAGAACAGCGTGACCGTCATCCCGAGCACGATCACCGACCGCATCCACACCGGGAACGCCACGGTCACCCCGTCCAGCGTCAGCACGACGGCGACGACGACGGCGGACAGCCCGATCACCAGCTCGGCGGCGAGCAGCCAGCCGACCACCGCGAAGGCGCGCCGCGTGCGCGGGTGCGCGCGGCCCTCGTCGGGCACGGTGTAGGCGGCGTGGCGGCCTCCCGCGATGCGGTCGAGCCGCGCGAGGAGAGTTTCCATGCAATCACGGTAACCCGGGCTACGGTGGGAATATGTCGTGCATCCGCTTCAACACCCCCGCCCAGCGCCAGGCCATGCGCAGCCAGCGGCCGGCGATGCTCACCGCCGAGGAGGCCGCGGCGCTGCACCCGGCGCCGGAGATGACGGAGAGCAAGCTCCGCCGCCTGCGCCTCCTCGCCGCCGACCCGAACCCCAAGATCCGCGAGGCGGTCGCGAGCAGCTACCACACCCCGGAGGACCTCTTCCTCAGGCTCGCTCGGGACCCGGACGAGGGCGTCCGCGGCTGCGTCGCGAAGAACGAGGCGACCCCGTGCGACATCCTGCGGATGCTCGCCGACGACCGGTCGGAGACCGTGCGCGGCTGGGTGGCGGTCAACTACTTCGTGCCGGCGGATGTGATGGAGAAGCTGGCGAACGACCGCAGCCGCACCGTCCGCGGCCTGGTGAAGTGGAAGGCGTCCCTGTCGGAGGACGCCGTGGAGCCTGCCGCGGCGAAGGCCCCCGCGGCGGTCTGACGTGCCCGGCACACCGGCGGCGGGCCCGCAGGGCGCGAGCTCCAGCGTCCGCGTCGACTCCTGGGCGTGGGCCGTCCGCCTGTTCAAGACGCGGTCGGCGGCGTCGGATGCGTGCAAGGCCGGCCACCTCAAGGTCAACGGCGAGCGGGCGAAGCCGGCCACGCCGGTCCGCGTCGGCGACGAGGTCCGCGCCTTCGCCGGCGGCACCGAGCACATCTACATCGCGCGGCGCCTCATCGTGAAGCGCGTCGGGGCGGCGATCGCGGCGGACTGCTTCGAGGACCGCACCCCGCCTCCGCCGCCGCGCACCGAGACCCCGGCGACCGTCACCCGCGAGCGCGGCGCCGGCCGGCCCACCAAGCGGGAACGCCGGCTGCTGGACCAGCTCCGGGGCCGCTGATGGCGCTCGCGCGCATCGGGATCTCGGGATGGACGTACGCGCCGTGGCGCGGCGTCTTCTACCCGCCCAAGCTGCCGCACCGGCTCGAGCTGGAGTACGCATCCGAGCGGCTGGACTCCATCGAGATCAACGGTTCCTTCTACTCGCTGCAGCGCCCCTCCAGCTACCGCACCTGGGCCGAGCACACCCCCGAGGAGTTCGTGTTCGCGGTCAAGGGCGGCCGCTACATCACGCACATCCTGCGACTGAAGAACGCGCGGACCGCCGTCGCCAACTTCTTCGCGTCCGGAGTGCTGGCGCTGGGACCCAAGCTTGGCCCGCTGCTCTGGCAGCTGCCGCCGACCCTGCAGTTCGACGCGGAGTCGGTCGACGCGTTCCTCGGGATGCTGCCGCGCACCACCACCGAGGCCGCGGCGCTGGCCGGGGAGACCACCCTCGACGAGGACCGGACGCACACGGCCGCCGGCGCCGAACGGCCGCTGCGGCACGCGGTCGAGGTGCGCCACACCTCCTTCGACGTCCCGGAGTTCGCCGAGCTCGCCCGCCGCCACGGCGTCGCGATCGTGCTCGCCGACACCGCCGGGCGCTATCCCGTGATCCGCACGCTGACCGCGGACTTCGCGTACATCCGCCTGCACGGGGACGAGGAGCTCTACACCAGCGGCTACACCGACGAGTCCCTCGACCGCTGGGCCGCGGAGCTCGGAGAGGTGCTGGAGAACGGGATGGACGTCTACGCCTACTTCGACAACGACGTGAAGGTCCGGGCGCCCTACGACGCCATGGGACTGCGCGACCGGCTCGCCGCCTGGACGCCCCGTCCACACGCGCTGGGAGACGCTCACTAGACTCGGAACGTGGAGGGTGGCAGCGCGGTCGTGAGTTCGCGGGTCTGGACGGTCCCGAACGTCCTCAGCTTCTTCCGCCTCGCACTGGTCCCGGTCTTCCTGTGGCTCATCGTGGCGGGGGAGGACGGGCTCGCCCTGCTCGTGCTCGTCGTCTCCAGCATCACCGACTTCCTCGACGGCTGGCTGGCCCGGCGGCTGCACCAGGTGTCCCGGCTCGGGCAGCTGCTCGACCCGGCCGCCGACCGGCTCTACATCTTCGCGGCCCTGATCGGCCTCTGCTGGCGCGAGGTCATCCCCTGGTGGCTGTTCCTCGTGATCATCGCGCGGGATGTGATGCTCGCCGTCCTCGGTGTCATCCTGGCCAACCACGGCTTCGGCCCGCTCCCCGTGCACCACCTCGGGAAAGTGGCCACGTTCTGCCTGTTCGTGGCCCTCCCGCTGCTGATGCTGGGGGAGGCGTTCGCCCCGATCGCGCCGTTCTCGCTGCCCCTCGGCTGGGCCTTCGCGCTGTGGGGCGCCTTCCTCTACTGGTGGGCCGGAGTGGTCTACATCCGGGAGACCGCGCGCGTCATCCGACTTCCGGCCGATGACAGGGGCGCTCCATCGGATACGCTGGACCGCAAGGAGGTTGACGGTGCCTGAAGACATTGACCCGAACGCTGCAGCCGGCGGAGCCGACGACGCCGCCCGGAACCCCCTGCGGGACGCGGCGGGCAACGAAGACACGACCGCGCGGTTCGGCGAGGAATTCATCTCGAAGATGTACCCGTCGGGCGAGGTGTCGCCGGAGGAGCAGGAGGCCATCGCCGCCCTGCCGTCCGGTTCCGCCCTGCTGATCGTGCGGCGCGGCCCCAACGCGGGCGCGCGGTTCCTCCTCGACGCCGACGTTACCTCCGCGGGCCGCCACCCGAACGCCGATATCTTCCTCGATGATGTGACCGTGTCGCGTCGTCATGCGGAGTTCACGCGCCGTGGCACCGCCTTCGAGGTGCGCGACCTGGGGTCGCTGAACGGCACGTACTACGACGGCGTCCGCATCGAGAGCGCGCAGCTCGCCGACTCCGCCGAGGTGCAGATCGGCAAGTTCCGCCTCACGTTCTACGCGTCGCGTCACGACCTCGCCGCAGCGGCGAACGGCTAGTGGCCCGGCCGGCACAGCGTGCCGCCGGCGACGCTCCTGCCCTTCTCAGCATCGGCCAGGTCCTCGCGCGGCTCACGCCCGAGTTCCCCGACCTGTCGTCGTCGAAGCTGCGCTTCCTCGAAGAGAGGGGCCTGGTGTCGCCCGCCCGCACGGCGTCCGGCTACCGCAAGTTCTCCCCGGCCGACGTCGACCGGTTGCGCGCCGTGCTCGCCATGCAGCGCGACCACTACCTCCCGCTGAAGGTCATCAAGAAGTACTTCGCCGACCTGGATGCGGGGCTCGACCCGGCGTTCCCCGGCACCGTGCCCGCCGGATCCATCCTCGGGTCGCGGCACTACCGTCGTGACGAGCTGCTGCGCGAGGCCGGCGCCGACGCCGAGCTGCTCCAGGATGCGGTGAGCGCCTCCCTGCTCCCCGCCGCCGACGTGTACGGCGACGAGGCTCTGACCGTCCTGCGCGCGCTGGCGGAGCTCCGCCGCAGCGGCATCGAGCCGCGGCACCTCCGCGGGTTCCGCGCGGCCGCGGAGCGCGAGATCGGCCTGATCGAGACGGCCCTCGTCCCCATCGCGCGCCGGAACGACGTCAGCAGCAAGGCCCGCACGGCTGAGCTCGCCCGCGAGATCGCGGCGCAGCTGGATGTGGTGCGCGGCAGCATCATCCGCTCCTCCATCGCACGGCTGCGTCCGTGACGCGGCTCCCCGGCCTCGACACGCCGGAACCGAAAGAGCGGATGTCGTTGCCCGGCGACCGCCGCATGGGTACCGTGGATGAAGCGGCGCGGTTGCGACGCGCGATCCACTACCCGGGTGAGAGGCGAACATCATGAGCGAACTGAGTCGTGACGACGGTGTCGCCCGCTACGACCTCGGACTCCTGTTCACCGACGGCCTCCCCGAGATGGACGACGTGAACGGCTACCGCGGAGCGGTCGCCGCCCGCGCCGCCGGGATCTCCTACCGCCAGCTCGACTACTGGGCCCGCACCGGACTGGTCGAGCCGACCGTCCGCGGCGCCGCCGGCTCCGGCTCGCAGCGCCTGTACGGCTTCCGCGACATCCTCGTGCTCAAGCTCGTGAAGCGCCTCCTCGACACCGGCATCTCGCTGCAGCAGATCCGCACCGCGGTGAACCAGCTGCGCGAGTCGGGTGTCAGCGACCTCGCCCAGACGACGCTCATGAGCGACGGCGCGAGCGTCTACCTCTGCACCTCCAACGACGAGGTCATCGACCTCGTCAGCCGCGGCCAGGGCGTCTTCGGCATCGCGGTCGGCAAGGTCCTCCGCGAGGTCGAGTCGAGCCTCGTCGAGCTGGACACCCAGTCCGACGCCATGGACGAGCTCGCCGCCCGCCGCGCCGCCCGCACCCGCGCCTCCTGACGCGCTCCGCGCGTCCCGCGCGTCCCCTCTCGGGGTCTCCGGTCTCCTGAGCGTTCCGCCCACCGTCGAGTACACGAAAAGTGCACGCGGCGCGCCGTCGAACCGTGCACTTTTCGTGTACTCGACGGTGGGGCGGGGGAGCTCAGGACTGGACGGTCGCGTACTCGCCGAGGCGGGCGGTGCGCAGCACGCGCTCCAGCAGCAGGTCGAAGTTGTGCGCCATCTCCTGCGCGCTCTCGCCCGGCCAGACGTGCAGCGGCTTCGCCGCGCCCTGCGCCTGCTGCAGCGACGTGCGCTCCGGCAGCTGAGGGGAGAGCACGAGCGGACCGAACATGTCGCGCAGCTCCTTGATGCGGAACTGGTGCTCCAGCGACTGGACGCGCGCGCGGTTCACGATGATGCCGAGCGGCTGGAGGCGCGGCGACAGACCGCGGCGGATCTCCTCGATCGCGCGCAGCGCGCGGTCGGCGGCGGCCACCGAGAACAGGCCGGGCTCCGTCACGACCGCGACGCGGTCGCTGGCCGCCCAGGCCGTGCGGGTCAGCGCGTTGAGCGACGGTGCGCAGTCGATGAGCACGAGCTCGTAGTCGTGCTCGACGTTGGCGAGCGCCTCCTCGAGCTTCCAGATGTCGCGGATGCTCGGGTGCGGGCCGTCGAAGTTGATGGCGGACGGGCTGCCGATCATGACGTCGATCGTGCCGCTGCGGCCCTTCGTCCAGCCGGACGGGGCGATCGCGGCGCGGACGATCTTCTCCTTGGGGGAGGCGAGCACATCCGCGACGTTGAGGTGGCCGGCGACCTGGATGTCCATGCCGGTCGACACGTCGGATTGGGGATCGAGATCGACCACCAGCGTCCGCAGGCCTTTGGCGAACGCCGCCGACGCCAGCCCGAGCGTCACCGTCGTCTTTCCGACACCGCCCTTGAGGGAGCTAACGCTGAGTACGTGCACGAGAGCCACGTTACCTTCACTAGTCTTAGAGAACCTAACCGTTTGCTGTGTGGTGTCGACCCCTGCTCGAAAGGTCCCCATGTTCCGAAAGATCCTCGTTGCCAACCGCGGTGAAATCGCCATCCGAGCCTTCCGGGCCGCGTACGAGCTGGGTGCTCGCACGGTCGCCGTCTTCCCCTACGAAGACCGCAACTCGATGCACCGGCTGAAGGCGGACGAGGCCTACCAGATCGGCGAGCCGGGCCACCCCGTCCGCGCCTACCTGGACGTGCAGGAGATCATCCGCGTCGCGCAGGAGTCGGGCGCCGACGCCATCTACCCCGGCTACGGTTTCCTCTCGGAGAACCCCGAGCTGGCCGAGGCCGCCCGCGCCGCGGGCATCGCGTTCATCGGCCCGCGCGCCGAGGTCCTCGAGATGGCCGGCAACAAGGTGACCGCCAAGGAGCACGCGATCGCCGCGGGCGTCCCGGTGCTGAAGTCCACCCCGCCGTCGCGCGACATCGAGGAGCTGCTCGCCGGCGCCGACGAGATCGGTTTCCCGATCTTCGCCAAGGCGGTCGCGGGAGGCGGCGGTCGCGGGATGCGCCGGGTCGCCACCAAGGCCGACCTGCGCCCCGCGCTCGAGGAGGCAATGCGCGAGGCCGACAGCGCCTTCGGCGACCCCACCATGTTCCTGGAGCAGGCCGTGCTCCGCCCGCGTCACATCGAGGTCCAGATCCTCGCCGACGGCACCGGCGAGACCATGCACCTGTTCGAGCGCGACTGCTCCGTGCAGCGCCGCCACCAGAAGGTCGTCGAGATCGCACCGGCGCCGAACCTCTCCGAGGACATCCGCCAGGCGCTGTACCGCGACGCGGTCGCCTTCGCCCGCTCCATCAATTACGAGAACGCCGGGACCGTGGAGTTCCTGCTCGACACCGCGGGGGAGCGCGCCGGCCAGCACGTGTTCATCGAGATGAACCCGCGCATCCAGGTCGAGCACACCGTGACCGAGGAGATCACCGACGTCGACCTCGTCCAGTCGCAGATCCGCATCGCCGCCGGCGAGACGCTCGCCGACCTCGGCCTCAGCCAGGAGACCGTGCACATGCGCGGCGCGGCGCTGCAGTGCCGCATCACCACCGAGGACCCGACGGCGAACTTCCGTCCGGACACCGGCAAGATCACGACGTACCGCTCGCCGGGCGGCGCCGGCATCCGCCTCGACGGCGGGACGATCAACCCGGGCGCCCAGATCAGCCCGCACTTCGACTCGATGCTCGCGAAGCTGATCTGCCGCGGCCGTGACTTCCCGGCCGCCGTGCTGCGCGCCCGCCGCGCGCTGGCCGAATTCCGCGTGCGCGGCGTCGCCACGAACATCCCGTTCCTGCAGGCCGTCATGGAGGACCCGGACTTCATCGCCGGCAACGTCTCCACCTCCTTCATCGAGGAGCGTCCCGAGCTGTTCAAGGGCCGCGCCTCCAAGGACCGCGGCACCAAGGTGCTCAACTGGCTCGCCGACGTCACGGTCAACCAGCCGAACGGCCCGCGCCCGCTGAGCGCCGACCCGGCCGAGAAGCTCCCGAAGATCGACCTCTCGGTCCCCGCTCCCGCGGGGTCGCGTCAGCGCCTGCTCGAGCTCGGCCCGGCCGGCTTCGCCGAGGCGCTGCGCGCCCAGAAGTCGCTGGCGGTCACCGAGACGACGTTCCGCGACGCCCACCAGTCGCTGCTCGCGACCCGCGTCCGCACCCGCGATCTGCTCGCCGTCGCGCCGTACGTCGCCCGCATGACGCCGGAGCTGCTCTCGGTCGAGGCGTGGGGAGGCGCGACCTACGACGTCGCCCTCCGCTTCCTCGGCGAGGACCCGTGGGAGCGCCTGGCCGCGCTGCGCGAGGCCCTGCCGAACATCAACATCCAGATGCTGCTGCGCGGCCGCAACACCGTCGGCTACACCCCGTACCCGACCCAGGTGACCGACGCGTTCGTGCGCGAGGCCGCATCCACCGGTGTCGACATCTTCCGCATCTTCGACGCGCTCAACGACGTGTCGCAGATGCGCCCGGCCATCGAGTCCGTGCTCGCCACCGGCTCGTCGATCGCCGAGGTCGCCGTCTGCTACACCGGCGACCTGCTCGACCCGGCCGAAGACCTGTACACGCTCGACTACTACCTGCGCCTCGCGGAGCAGATCGTCGAGTCGGGCGCGCACATCCTCGCCATCAAGGACATGGCCGGCCTGCTGCGCCCCAGCGCGGCCGAGAAGCTCGTCTCCGCGTTCCGCGAGCGGTTCGACCTGCCCGTCCACGTGCACACGCACGACACCCCGGGCGGTCAGCTCGCGACGCTGCTCGCGGCGTCCCGCGCCGGTGCCGACGCGGTGGATGTGGCCAGCGCCCCCATGGCCGGCACCACCAGCCAGCCCAGCGCCTCCGCCCTCGTCGCCGCGCTCGCCCACACCGAGCGCGACACCGGCATCTCGCTGAGCGCGGTCGAGGACCTCGAGCCCTACTGGGAGGCGGTCCGCCAGGTCTACCGGCCGTTCGAGTCGGGCCTGCCCGGTCCCACCGGCCGCGTCTACAAGCACGAGATCCCGGGCGGCCAGCTCTCCAACCTGCGCCAGCAGGCGAAGGCGCTGGGGCTCGCCGAGGACTTCGAGCTGGTGGAGGACATGTACGCCGCGGCCAACCGCATCCTGGGCCGCATCCCCAAGGTGACCCCGTCGTCGAAGGTCGTCGGCGACCTCGCCCTGCACCTGGCGGCCGTGAAGGCCGACCCGGACGACTTCGCCGAGAACCCGCAGAACTACGACATCCCCGACTCGGTCGTCGGCTTCATGGCCGGCGAGCTGGGCGAGCTGCCGGGTGGATGGCCGGAGCCGTTCCGCACCAAGGTGCTGGCGGGCAAGACGGTCAAGGTCGGCGTCGAGGACCTCTCGGCGGACGACGCGTCGGCCCTCGAGGGCGACAGCGCCGAGCGCCGCGCCACCCTGAACCGGCTGCTGTTCCCCGCCCCGACCCGGATCTACGAGCAGATGCGCGAGCTCTTCGGCGACCTCTCCGTGGTCGACACGCTCGACTACCTCTACGGTCTGGCGCAGGGCGGAGAGCACGTCATCGAGTTCAGCCGCGGCGTCCGCCTGTACATCGGGCTGGAGGCCATCGGCGAGGCGGACGAGAAGGGCATGCGCACGGTCATGACCACGCTCAACGGCCAGCTGCGGCCGGTGTTCGTGCGCGACCGCAGCATCGTCGTCGAGTCGAAAGCGGCCGAGAAAGCGGACACGGCCAAGCCCGGGCAGGTCGCGGCGCCGTTCTCGGGCGTGGTCACCCTCCAGGTGAACGTCGGCGACGCGGTCGCCGCCGGCCAGGCGGTGGCCTCGATCGAGGCGATGAAGATGGAGGCGGCGATCACCGCACCGGTCGCCGGAACCATCGAGCGGCTCGCCATCCCGAAGACCCAGCAGGTGGATGCGGGCGACCTGATCGTGGTCATCCAGCCCTCCTGAAACGGCGCCGTCCACCGGCCCCGTGACCGTCCCGCCGCCGCTCCGGCGGCGGGACGGCCTACAATGACGATTCGCGGGACCCGCCCGCAGCAGAAGGAGAACGCACGCCGTGGCGAATGGTCATGACGCCGACACCCCCGAGCCGCGCTCGCCGCGCGAGCTCGTGCCGGCCGACGACGAGCTGACGCCGGCCGACGCCTTCCAGCCGGTCCCGTCGCTCGAGGTCGACTCCACCCTCAGCATCGCCGTCGACCTCCCGCCGGCGCCCCCGCCGGAGATCCCGGAGGACGAGGCCGCCGTGGCGATCGACGAGGTCCCGGTCGACCCGGGCTTCGTCGCCTCGCCCACCGAGCCGACGACCATGTCGGTCGCGATCGTCGCCTCGCGCCTGGCGACCACCCCGCCCGAGGCCGCCGACGGCGCGGACGCGACCCGCGCCGCGGACGGCCCCGACGCCGCGCCGCTTCCGGCCGGCGAGCCGTACGCCGGCTCCCGCCGCGACCGCCTGCGCGGCGAGCACTCCACGCAGCCGGAGCCCGCCGCGATGCTGACCGCCGACCGCCTGCTCGAGGTCAACCGCAAGACGCGCCCCGGCCCCGAGGGCCCGTGGCAGCGCTTCGTCTACAACGTCACCTTCCGGACCGTGAACCTGGGCGACTCGGCCAAGGTGCGCGCGCGCAAGGAGCTCGACCACCGCATCCAGAAGCACTTCGAGGGCGGCGCCCGCTTCGTGCCGGTGCTCACCCGCAAGGGCGGCGTGGGCAAGACCACCGTGACCACGCTGCTCGGGATGGCGCTGGCCTCCGCCCGCGAGGACCGCATCATCGCGATCGACGCCAACCCGGACCGCGGGACGCTCTCCGAGCGGGTTCCGAGGCAGACGCGGTCGACGGTGCGGGACGTGGTGCACAAGGCCGCGAGCATCGGCGGCTTCACCGACTTCTCCTCGCTCGTCTCGCGCGACGAGACGCGGCTCGACATCCTCGCGTCGGACACCGACCCGATGCTGTCCGAGGCGTTCGACGAGAACGACTACAACGTCGTCGCCGACCTCTCGGCCCGGTTCTACTCGATCGTGCTCACCGACTGCGGCACGGGCATCGTCCACTCCGTGATGCGCGCGACGCTGCAGCGCGCCGACTCGCTGGTCATCGTCTCCGGCGGCAGCGTGGACGAGGCGCGGCTCGCCTCCGAGACGCTCACCTGGCTCGAGGCGAACGGCTACGGCGACCTGGTGCGCAACGCCGTCGTGGCGCTGAACACGGCGACGCACGCCACCAACCTGGTGAAGCTCGAGGAGATCGAGGCGCACTTCCGGTCCCGGGTGCGCGAGATCGTCCGTGTCCCGTACGACCCGCAGCTCGCCGCCGGTTCCGTGGTGTCGTGGAAGGACCTCAAGCCGCTGACGCGCCTCTCGGCGCGGACGCTGGCGGCCCTCGTGGTCGAGGGTCTCCCGGCGGAGCGCGACTGAGGACACGTCCGAACTGTTGACCTGCCTCTCCGCCCTGCCGACCGATCCGCCCATCCGCTGACCCGCCCATCCGCTGACCCGCCCATCCGCCCGTTCATCGAGGAGTACCCGTGACCGAACGCCAGATCCGCCTGTTCGGCGACCCCGTGCTGAAGACGCCGTCCGACCCGATCGGGGAGATCGACGACGGCGTGCGCGGACTGGTCGAGGACCTGGTGGACAGCGTGCTCCCTCCGGGACGCGCCGGCGTCGCCGCACCGCAGATCGGCGTGAACGAGCGGGCCTTCAGCTACAACGTGGACGGCGAGGTCGGCTACGTGATCAACCCCGTGCTCGCCGAGGTGTCGGGGGAGCCGGAGCTGGTCGACGAGGGCTGCCTGTCCGTTCCCGGGCTGTGGTTCAAGACGCTGCGCTACCCGTTCGCGCGGGTGACGGGCATCGACCTGGACGGCAACCCGATCGAGGTGTCCGGCACCGGCGTGCTCGCGCAGGCGCTCCAGCACGAGACCGACCACCTCGACGGCGTGCTCTACCTGGACCGGCTCGACAAGGAGAGTCGTCGCGAGGCGATGAAGCAGGTCCGCGAGTCCGACTGGTTCTAGCCGCGTCCGCCTAGACTGGGCGGTATGCGAATCGCGGTCACCGGAGGATCGGGCAAGCTCGGACGCACTGTCGTGCGCGAGCTGCGGAAGACAGGGGACGAGGTCATCTCCCTCGATGCGGCGGGGGAGCGTGGTCCCGGCTTCGTCCGGGTCGACCTGACCGACTTCGGCCAGACGATCGACGCCATCCTCGGCGTGAACGACAAGCACGACGGCTTCGACGCGATCGTGCACCTGGCGGCCATCCCGGCGCCGGGCATCCTGAGCGACGTCGCGACGTTCCACAACAACATCCGCGTCACCTACAACGTCTTCCAGGCGGCGCGTCGCGCCGGAATCCGCAACGTCGTCTACGCGTCGTCGGAGACCGTCCTGGGCCTGCCCTTCGACGTGCCGCCGCCGTACATCCCGGTGGATGAGGACTACCCGGCCCGACCGGAGAGCACCTACTCGCTGGTGAAGCACCTCGAGGAGCAGATGGCGATCGAGCTGGTCCGCTGGGACCCGGCGCTGAAGATCGTCGCGCTGCGCTTCTCCAACGTGATGGACCCGGAGGACTACGCCGCCTTCCCCTCCTTCGACGAGGACCCGCGCGCACGCAAGTGGAACCTGTGGGGCTACATCGACGCGCGCGACGGCGCCCAGGCCATCCGCCGCGCCCTGGAGTGGGACACGACCGGCTTCGACCGCTTCATCATCGCGGCGGCCGACACCGTGATGAGCCGCCCCAACGACGAGCTCGTCGCCGAGGTCTTCCCCGGCGTCCCGCTGAAGCGCGACCTCGGCGTCAACGACACCCTCCTCTCGATCGACAAGGCCCGCCGCGTCCTCGGCTACGCCCCCGAGCACTCCTGGCGCGACGAGGTCTGACCCGCCCCGCGCCGGCGGGCTGGGGCACGATTTGTGCCAAATCGTGGTTATAGCGCGCTCAGAACCACGATTTGGCACAAATCGTGCGACTGATGGGGGTGTGGAGAGGGCGCTTGTCCACAGGTTTGCCGGAACGCCGCGCAGCGCACGACACCTTCAGCACCATGGAGGGAAGCGCACTCCACAACCACTGCCGCGGCCGCTGGTCGGCGTCCCGTTCACTGTCGCGCACGCGCGGCGCTATGGCGTCGACGAGCTCCGCCTGCGCGCACGCGACATCCACCATCCGTTCCACGGCGTCAACCTGTCGAGCGCTCCCGGAGAGCTCCAGGAGCTCTGCCGGGCGTACCTCCCCGTGATGCAGGCGGGCGCGTACTTCAGTCACACCACCGCGGCCGCTCTGACGGGCATTCCTCTTCCGATGGATGCGCACGGCCATCCCCTGCATGTGTCGGTGCGCTCTCCCCGTACTGCGTCGCAGGGCAAGCGAGTCACCGGGCACAGCCTGCGGACGCTCCGCGGGGCCACCGTCGATGGCCTGCCGATCAGTGCGCCGGCGCACGTCTGGTGTCAGCTCTCGGGGATGATCGCGCCCGAGGATCTCGTCGCCGCGGGCGACTACCTTGTCGGCGCCCGCTCGCGGCCGGCTCGGGTCACGATGGAGGAGCTGTCGGCGCTCTCGGCCGACGTGCACCGGACGAAGGGCGGAAAGGCGCGTGCGTGGGCTCTTCCGCGCATCCGCTCCGGGGCCGATTCGAGGCCCGAGACGCTGCTTCGCCTGCTCCTCGACGAGCTCGGCGCGGGGGAGTTCGCCGTCAATCAGCCGCTCGTGCTCGACGGCGGGACCGTGACCCTCCATCCCGACCTCGCACTGCCGTCGGAGCGCATCGCGTTTGAGTACGAGGGCGACGGCCACCGGGTGGACCGACGCCAGTGGTTCCTCGACATCAGACGGCACGAGCTGCTGGAGGCCGCGGGCTGGCGCGTCGTCCGCGTGACGGCCGACGACCTCTTCCGCGATCGCGACGCCCTCATCGCACGCGTTCGACGATTTGTGCCAAATCTCGGTAATGCGGCGCGCAAAACCACGATTTGGCACAAATCGTGAAGCAGGCAGTGCCTCAGTGCGCCAGCGAGAAGCCCTCCGTGCGGGGGTTGTCGCTGTAGATGCCGTCGATGACGTCGGCGAAGTCGGCCAGGATGACGTTGCGCTTGATGCTGAGCTTGGGCGTCAGGTGCCCGCTCGCCTCGCTCAGCTCGGTCGCGAGCACCACGAACTTGCGGACGCTCTCGGCGCGCGAGACGCCGGCGTTCGCGTGGTCGATGGCCCGCTGGATCTCCGCGTGCACGGCCGGGTTCACGGACGCCTCGGCGAGCGTCATGTCCTTGTCCTCGCCGTTGTTCGCCAGCCAGGTCGGCAGCATCTCGGTGTCGAGGGTGACCAGCGCCGAGATGAACGGCTTCTGGTCGCCGACGACGATGACCTGCGAGACCAGCGGGTTGGCGCGGATGGGGTCCTCAAGCGCGGCGGGGGAGACGTTCTTACCGCCCGCCGTGACGATGATCTCCTTCTTGCGGCCGGTGATCGTGAGGAAGCCGTCCGCGTCGAACGACCCGAGGTCGCCGGTGCGGAACCAGCCGTCGTCGAACGCGGCCGCGGTCGCCTCCGGGTTCTTCCAGTACTCCTTGAACACGTTGATGCCGCGCACCTGGATCTCGCCGTCGTCGGCGAGGCGGAGGTCGACGCCCGGCAGCGCGGGGCCGACGGTGCCGATCTTGAAGGTGTCGGGACGGTTCACGGTCGCGGGCGCCGTCGTCTCGGTGAGGCCGTAGCCCTCCAGGATCTTGATGCCGAGGCTGTGGTAGAAGTGCCCGAGGTGCGAGCCCAGTGGGGCGGAGCCGGAGACGGCGAACTTGACCCGGCCTCCGAGCGCCGCGCGGAGCTTCGAGAACACCAGCCGGTCGTAGAGCGCGAACTTCAGCTTGAGCCCGAACGGCACCGAGCCGGCCTCGACGGCCTTCGAGTGCTCGACGGCCACCTCGGCGGCCGCCCGGAAGATCTTGCCGCGACCGCCGGCCTCGGCCTTCTGCTCGGCCGAGTTGTAGACCTTCTCGAACACGCGCGGCACGGCCAGGAGGAACGTCGGCTTGAAGCTCGCGAGCGCGGGCAGCAGCTGCTTGGTGTCGGCCTGGTGGCCGACCTTGACGCCGCCGGTGACGCACAGCACGGCGATGAAGCGCGCGAACACGTGCGCGGTGGTGATGAAGAGCAGAGTGGATGCTCCGTCCTGCACGACCTCCTTCAGCGCCTCGGCCGAGTTGCGCGAGAGCTCGACGAAGTTGGAGTGGGTGAGCACGCATCCCTTCGGGCGTCCCGTCGACCCCGAGGTGTAGATGAGCGTCCCGATGTCGGCGCCCGTGGCGATACGGCGGCGGCGCTCGATCTCCTCGTCCGGAACGTCGACCCCGGCGGCGGCCAGCTTGTCGAGGTCGCCGAGGTGCAGCTGCCACACGGTCCCGACCAGCGGGAGCTCCGGGTGGACCTCGTCGAAGCGCGCGTGCATCTCCGCGTTCTCCAGGAACACCGCGATGGCTCCGGAGTCGGACATGTTCCACTGGATCTGCGTGGGGGAGGAGGTCTCGTAGATCGGCACCAGCACCGCGCCGGCGAACCAGGTGGCGAAGTCGATCAGCGTCCACTCGTACCGGGTCTTCGACATCAGCCCGATCTTGTCGCCGGGCTGGATGCCGGCCGCGACCAGTCCCTTCGCCAGCGCGATCACCTGGCGGTGGAATTCGGCGGCCGTGACGTCCCTCCAGCCGTCGCCGTCCGGCAGGGCGAACAGCGGCAGGTCCGGGGTCTCGGCCACCCGCTGCACCAGCAGATCGGTGGCGTTGGCCTCCGGGTCGGCGGGGACGACGACGGGCGTTTCGATCACATTCACGGTAGCTCCCTCGGTACCGGGCGGGCGGGCGTCCGGCCGAATGGCTTCGGCCGGAAGGGTTGATTACACTCTAGATGGTCCTGCCGGGGGCCACTCGCGCCCCGGGGGCCGCATCCCCCGCCCCATCCCGCAGGAAGGCACCACGTGCACGCGATCGGCATCGACATCGGTGGGACCAAGATCGCGGGGGCCGTCGTCGACGAGCTCGGCGTGATCGTCCGCGAGGACCGGGTCCCGACCGACGCCAGCCGTCCGGAGGAGATCGAGAACGCCGTCGTCGAGATGATCGAGCGGCTGTCCGACGGTCCGGAGGAGATCGCCGGTGCGGGCGTCGCCGCCGCGGGCTTCATCGACGCCGCGCAGTCCACCGTCTACTACGCCCCGAACATCAACTGGCGGCACGAGCCCTTCCGCGAGAAGCTCGAAGCGCGCATCGACCTGCCCGTGCTGATCGAGAACGACGCGAACGCGGCCGGATGGGCGGAGTTCCGCTACGGAGCGGGCCGCCTGGTCTCCGACATGGTCGTCCTCACCATCGGGACGGGCGTCGGCGGCGCGATCGTCAGCAACGACCGGCTGTTCCGCGGCGGCTTCGGCGCCGGCGCCGAGATCGGGCACATGCGCGTCGTCCCCGGCGGCCTGCCCTGCGGCTGCGGCGCCCACGGCTGCATCGAGCAGTACGGCTCGGGACGCGCGCTGCAGCGGATGGCGAACGAGCTGGCGGACGCCGGCGGCATCGGCCAGGGCCTCGCCGACGTGCGCGCCCGCACCGGCATCCTGACGGGCGCCGACATCAGCGCCCTCATCACCGCGGGCGACCCGGGCGCCCTGGCCGCCCTCCGGCAGTTGGGGGACTGGCTCGGCCAGGCCTGCGCGAGCCTCGGCGCCATCCTCGACCCGCAGCTGTTCGTGTTCGGCGGCGGCGTCGCCCAGGCGGGCGAGCTGCTGCTCGAGCCGATCCGGCAGGCGTACCTCGAGAACCTCCCGGCCCGCGGGTTCCATCCCGAGCCCGAGTTCGCGATCGCCGAGCTCGTCAACGACGCCGGCGTCGTGGGAGCCGCCGACCTGGCGCGGCTCCACGCCTCCTCGATCTGAGCGCCCGGCGGGGATAGGCTTCGAGCGATGTTCTACTGGCTGATGAAGTACGTGGTCGTGGGGCCGTTGCTCCGCGGCATCTTCCGGCCGTGGGTCGTGGGGCTGGAGAACATCCCGGCCGAGGGTGCCGTCATCCTGGCGAGCAACCACCTCTCGTTCATCGACTCGATCTTCCTGCCGCTCGAGGTCGACCGGCACGTGTCGTTCCTCGCGAAGAGCGACTACTTCACCCGCCGCGGGTTGAAGGGATGGGCGACCAAGGCGTTCATGAACGCCACCGGCCAGCTGCCCATCGACCGCTCGGGCGGCAAGGCCTCCGAGGCGTCGCTGAACACCGGCCTCGCGGTGCTGGCCCGCGGCGAGATCCTCGGCATCTACCCTGAGGGCACGCGCAGCCCGGACGGCAAGCTCTACCGCGGCCGCACCGGCGTCGCGCGCATGATCCTGGAGGCCGGTGTCCCGGTCGTCCCGGTGGCGATGGTGGACACGGCCAAGATCATGCCGATCGGCACGCGTCTGCCGAAGATCGGCCGCATCGGCATCATCATCGGGGAGCCGCTCGACTTCTCCCGGTTCGACGGTATGGAGGGCGACCGCTTCATCCTGCGCTCGGTCACCGACGAGATCATGTACGAGCTGCAGCGACTGGGCGAGCAGGAGTACGTGGACGTGTACGCGACGACCGTCAAGGAGAAGCGGGCGACGCTGTCACAGTAGGACGGCCCCGAAGGCTTTCGCGGTAGGCTCGGATATCCCATCCATCCCGAGTGAGCGGAAGACCCAGTGCTACAGACCACCGATCCCGTCGTGCGACCTGACGAGTCCGTGATCGAGGGCCTGGAGTATTGGCGCACCCTTCCCATCAAGCAGCAGCCGGCGTGGCCGGACCCGGAGGCGGCCGCCGCCGCGTCCGCCGAGATCGCCACGCTGCCGCCGCTCGTCTTCGCGGGCGAGGTCGACCAGCTCCGCACCCGGCTGGCGCGCGCCGCCGAGGGCGAGGCGTTCCTGCTGCAGGGCGGCGACTGCGCCGAGACCTTCGCCGGGGCCACGGCGGACGCCATCCGCAACCGCGTCAAGACGGTGCTGCAGATGGCGGTCGTGCTCACGTACGGCGCCTCCGTCCCGGTGATCAAGATGGGCCGCATGGCCGGCCAGTTCGCCAAGCCGCGCTCGAGCGACACCGAGACCCGCAACGGCGTCACCCTTCCCGCGTACCGCGGCGATATCGTCAACGGCTACGACTTCACCCCGGAGTCCCGGCAGGCGGACCCGCGGCGGCTGGTGCAGGGGTACCACACCGCCGCCTCAACGCTGAACCTCATCCGCGCCTTCACCCAGGGTGGTTTCGCCGACCTGCGCCAGGTGCACAGCTGGAACAAGGGTTTCGCCGCGAACCCGGCCAACCAGCGCTACGAGGGCCTCGCCCGCGAGATCGACCGTGCCATCAAGTTCATGGAGGCGGCGGGCGCCGACTTCGACGAGCTGAAGCGGGTGGAGTTCTACTCCAGCCACGAGGCGCTGCTGATGGACTACGAGCGGCCGATGACCCGTATCGACTCCCGCACGGGCACCCCGTACAACACGTCCGCGCACTTCGTCTGGATCGGCGAGCGGACGCGCGACCTCGACGGCGCGCACGTCGACTTCCTGTCGCGGGTGCGCAACCCGATCGGCGTGAAGCTCGGCCCGACCACGTCGCGCGACGACATGCTGCGCCTGATCGACAAGCTCGACCCGGAGCGCGAGCCCGGCCGCCTGACGTTCATCACGCGCATGGGCGCCGGGACGATCCGGGATGCGCTGCCCCCGCTGCTCGAGGCGATCAAGCGGTCCGACGCCAAGCCGCTGTGGGTCACCGACCCGATGCACGGCAACGGGCTGACGACCCCGACCGGCTACAAGACGCGTCGCTTCGACGACGTCGTCGACGAGGTGAAGGGCTTCTTCGAGGCGCACCGCGCCGCGGGGACCAACCCCGGCGGCATCCACGTCGAGCTCACCGGCGACGACGTGACGGAGTGCCTGGGCGGGTCCGAGCACATCGACGAGGCCACCCTCGCGACGCGCTACGAGTCGCTATGCGACCCGCGCCTGAACCACATGCAGTCGCTGGAGCTGGCGTTCCTGGTCGCCGAGGAGCTGTCCCAGGCCTGATCCCTGGCCCGAGCCCTCATCGAAGGGTCGCAACACGCCGTTATCCGCCACGGATAACGGCGTTTTGCGTCCCCTGGATGTCGGAACCGGCCGGACGCCGGCCGGAACCGGTCAGAACCCGGCGAAGTTGACCGTGATGGTCGAGCCCTTGGGCTGTTGCGTCCCGGCGGCGGGCGAGATCTTGGAGACCACGAACG